>NZ_JBQOIE010000018.1:0-114018 GCF_052665325.1 Pseudomonas sp. 8(2025)
CCGTAGGAGCCGGCTTGCCGGCGAAGAGGCCCGCAAGCCTTGCACCGCCCTGGCGAACGCCTTCGCTGGCAAGCCAGGTCCTACAGCAAGCAGGCACATCCCAGAGCCCCACCCCGTAGGAGCCGGCTTGCCGGCGAAGAGGCCCTCAAGCCTTGCACCGCCCTGGCGAACGCCTTCGCTGGCAAGCCAGCTCCTACAGCAAGCAGGCACATCCCGGAGCCCCACCCCGTAGGAGCCGGCTTGCCGGCGAAGAGGCCCGCAAGCCTTGCACCGCCCTGGCGAACGCCTTCGCTGGCAAGCCAGCTCCTACCGCACGCAGGCGGTCAGGCTTGCAGCGCCAGTTGCAGGCGCTCCAGGCCAATGCCGAAGCCGGCTCCCTGGCGATAGGCGCCTGCCCCCACCACTTGCTGCTGCGCCCCCAGGCGCGGGCAGCGCACTTCGAAACCCTCGCCATTGAGGTAGTAGGTCAGGCCGCGCTTGACCCCGAGGTTGAGCTGGTATTCCAGGCCCAAGGCGTCGAGAAAGCCCACGCACAGTGCCCGCGCCTGCTCCAGGGCGCGCTGCGGATCGGGGCCGAGAATCTCCAGGCCCAACTGGGTGAACTCGCGGTAGCGCCCGGCTTGCGGCCGCTCGTAGCGATAGCAGCGGGCAACGTAGAAGAAGGCCGCCTGCTCGCGCCCCGCCAGCAGCTCGCCGGCGGTTTCCTGGAACAGCGCGGTGGCTTCCGGGATCAGGCAGCAAGGCCGCCCGGCCTTGTCGTTGAAGGCCCACATCTGGCCGATGACTTCGCTGCCGCCAGCCTTCTCGATAAAGGTGTCCTGGCCCCACAGCGCCGGGACAATGACTTCTTCAGCGCCCGCTTCGATGAAGCCAGCTCCGGAAGCGTCCTTCCAGGGTGCGCAGGGTAGCGGCTTGTTCGCCGGTGATCATTCGAGTGCCACGTAACATGGTCATGGGTCATTCCTCTGGTTTTTTGACAGGCAATAAAAAAGGCGCCTTGTGGGGCGCCTTGGTTTTTTTCATCGAAGGTCAGTGATCGCGATTGCTCGATGACTGACGGCTCGACGCGCACAAGCGACCACGGCCCCGGAGATGAGGTCGATGGTGATGAGGGCGGGAGACGAGCCGGAAAAAATTCATGGCGCATCCTGCCACGCCGCCCCCGGGCCTGACAAGCAAGCACCTGCGCCCCGCACAACAGTGCCCCCTGTGGAAGCCGGCTTGCCGGCGAAGAGGCCCTGCATCGCCCTGGCGGCCGCCTTCGCTGGCAAGCCAGCTCCTACAGCGGGCGTTGCAGGCAGCGCTGGTAGCGTTCGTCCACCCGTTTGGCGAACCAGGCGGTGGTCAGCTGGCGGGTGATCTTCGGGCTCTTGAGTTCGATACCGGGCAGTTGCTGGCGCGGTACGGGCTTGCCCGCCGTGCGATCGGCCAGGGCGAACACCTGACGGTACAGCTCGGTTTCTTCGAAGTCCTGGCGGTCGCCCTTCTCCAGCTGGGCGCGGATCTGCGGGTTACGCAGCCCCAGCTGCTTGCCCAGGGTGCGCACCGCCAGCTCGGTGCTGCCGGGCATGACCGAGCCGTAGCGGATCAGGTCGCCATCCAGCGCCAGCCTGATCCCGCTGGCACGGCTCACCGCGCTCTGGAACGCCGCGTTGCGGCTGGCGTACCAGCCGGCGTTGAAATCGGCGAAACGGTACAACGGCTGCGGGTAGTCCACCGGGTAGCCCAACAGGTGGGCGATGCCGAAATACAGGCCGCCGCGGCGGCTGAAGACCTCATGACGGATGGAGTCCTGCACCGGGTAGGGATAGCCCTGGGCATGCTGCTGGGCGAACTCGATGCTGACCTGCATCGGCCCACCGGTGTGCACCGGGTTGAAGCCGCCGAACAGGGTCTTGCCCAGGGGCACCATGCCGATGAAGTCATCGAAGATCGCACTCAATTCCTTCTCGCTGCGGGCACTGGCCAGGCGCTGGCTGTAGGACTGGCCGTCCGGGCCGCGCACTTGCAGGGCGGCGCTGACCAGCAGCGCCGGCACATGCACCTTGGCCGCGCGGCGGTCGATCTCTTGCCGGGCGATGCGCCCCAGGCCCGGCACCGTCGGGTCGACCTGGAAGGTGGACTCCTGCTCGGTCACCGCCAGCACCGCGCACAGGTTGCTCTGGCTCGGCTCAAGGCCCTGGGCGCTGAAGGCCACCTGGATGTCCCGGGCCCAGCCCGGGCGGTCCGCCACCTGGGCCGGCAGCAGGCGCAGGATCCGGGCCTGGGTCTGTTCGGCGGTCAGTGTTGGTGCCTGGGGGCCGCGCTGGCTGGCGCAACCGGCCAGCAGCGACAGGCCCAGGAAGCAACTGAGAAGACGAGAGGAAATCATGGGGCTCCGCGAGATGGCTGGGCGAGGGCCGTGCAAGTAAAGCAGCGGCTGGGGCGTTCGACCAAGGAATGCGAGCGCTGTTCCCGCCGCGGCCCTTGTAGCCGCTGCCGCAGGCTGCGTAGCAGACGCCGCGCCCCTGAGGCCTCTGCGCGATCGGCGGGAGATCGCCAGGCAAGGTCCTGCGGACCTTTGCGCAGCTTCGCGGGCTCAGCAGCGGCTACAGGCTAGAATCCTTCTATTGGCGGTGTGGCTGGGTGTATTTTGATGACCCCCGACCTCGGTGTGGCGCCCAGCCCTGACCCCGCGCCTGCCCTCAATGGAGTGATGCCCGGATGTTGACCCTGGATTTCCTGATCACCAGCCTGATCGTCGTGCTGATTCCCGGCAGCGGCGTGATCCTGACCATTTCCACCGCCCTGGTGGCCGGCAAGCGCGCCAGCCTGTTCACCGCCATCGGCTGCACCGCCGGGATTGTCCCGCACCTGCTGGCCTCGATCCTCGGCCTGTCGGCCATCCTGCACTCCAGCGCGCTGGCCTTCCAGGGCCTGAAGTTCGCCGGCGTCGCCTACCTGCTGTACCTGGCCTACGCCACCTGGCGCGACCGCTCGGCCTTCGCCGTGGACAGCAACGCCGTCAGCCATGGCCCCGGCGCGCTGATGCTCAAGGCCTGCCTGCTGAATATCCTCAACCCCAAGCTGACCCTCTTCTTCCTGGCCTTCCTGCCCCAGTTCATCGCCCATGACGGCAGCGACCCGATCCCGCAGATGCTGCTCCTGAGCGGCGTGTTCATGGCCATGACCTTCTTCGTGTTCGTGCTCTATGGCCTGCTGGCCAACCTGTTCCGCACCGCGGTGATCGAATCGCCCCAGGTGCAGAACTGGCTGCGCCGCAGTTTTGCCGCAAGCTTCGCCGGGCTCGGCCTGAACCTGGCCTTCGCCCAGCGCTGAGCCCGGCGGCAGCCGCCTGCATGACCTTGATCGTCTACCGAGGGCAAGCCCATGAATTGCAGCGACGTACTGATCATCGGCGCCGGCCCCACCGGCCTGGTCCTGGCGCTCTGGCTGCGCCGGCAGGGGGTCAAGGTGCGGATCATCGACAAGACCCCGGGCCCGGGCACTACCTCCCGGGCCCTGGCGGTGCAGGCGCGAACCCTTGAGCTGTACCGCCAGCTGGACCTGACCCGGGCCATCGTCGAGCGCGGCCACCATGTGCCGGCGGTGAACCTCTGGGTCAAGGGCGAGCGCGCCGCCCACCTGCCGTTCAACGCCATCGGCGAAGACCTGACGCCCTACCCCTTCCTGCAGATCTTTCCTCAGGACGAACACGAGCAACTGCTGATCGAACGCCTGGCGCTGCAGGGGGTGGAGGTCGAACGCAACACCGAGCTGCTGGCCTTCACCGACCACGGCCACCTGATCAACGCCCGCCTGCGCGGCCCCGACGGGCGCGAAGAACACTGCCAGGCCTTCTACCTGGCCGGCTGCGACGGCGCCCGCTCCACGGTGCGCAAGACCCTGGGCACCGGCTTTCCCGGCGGCACCTACCAGCAGGTGTTCTACGTCGCGGATGTGCAGGCCAGCGGCCCGAGCATCGACGGCCAGTTGCACGTGGACCTGGACGACGCCGACTTTCTCGCGGTGTTCCCCCTGGCCCAGAGCGGCCGCGCACGGCTGATCGGCACGGTGCGCGACGAGCGTGCCGAGCACCCGGAGAACCTGCGCTTCGAGGATGTCAGCCAGCGCGCCATGCGCCAGCTCAAGGTCGAGGTGGCCCAGGTCAACTGGTTCTCCACCTACAAGGTGCATCACCGGGTGGCCGAGCAGTTTCGCACCGGCCGGGTGTTCCTCCTCGGGGACGCCGCCCACGTGCACAGCCCGGCCGGCGGCCAGGGCATGAACACCGGGATCGGCGACGCCATCAACCTGGCCTGGAAACTGGCAGCGGTACTGAGCGGCAAGAGTGCCGAGCGCCTGCTGGAAACCTACGCCACCGAACGCATGGAGTTCGCCCGGCGCCTGGTGGCCACCACCGACCGGGTGTTCAGCTTCGCCACCGCCGACGGCCCGGTGGCCTACCTGGCGCGCACCCGCCTGGCGCCCCTGCTGCTGCCGAAGATCGCCGCCTTCGACAGCGCCCGGGAGTTTCTCTTCCGTACCGTGTCGCAGATCACCCTGAACTACCGCGGCATGCCCCTGAGCGCCGGCGGCGTCGGCCCGGTGCACGGCGGCGACCGCCTGCCCTGGGTGCGCGATGGTGAACACGACAACTTCGACAGCCTGGAGTACCTGGGCTGGCAGGTGCATGTCTACGGCGTCACCAGTGACGCTCTGCGCGACTGGTGCACCGCGCACCAGGTGCCGTTGCGCACCTTCGACTGGCGCCCGGCCCATGCCGCCGCGGGGCTGGCGCGCAACGCCTTCTACCTGCTGCGCCCGGACACCTACGTGGCCCTGGCCGAGCGCTCGGCCGACCCGCGCGTGCTGGAGCGCTACTTCCGCGAACGGGAGATCTCCCCGCAGAGCGCCGCCCCCTCCCTCAAGCCCCGATGAAAGGCTGCTTGATCTGCCCCCAGCGCCGGGCGAACTGCTCCGGCGTGGCCGCCGCGATCCGCTTCAGGTCCCGGGGGTAATCCACACCGGGGGCCTCCTGGGGGCGCCAGGCACTGAACTGGCCATTGCTGGCCCGCAGGATGTAGCCGCTGTCCTGGCACTGCTTGCTGACCAGAAACAGCACCCCCGGCGTCACCCAGTCCGGCTTGAGTTCCGGCGGCTCCTCGCTGACGCCCCACATGCGGGTCTTGGCCACCGGCGACACCGCGTTGACCCGGATCCCGTGCTCCGCCCCTTCCTGGCCCAGGGCATTCATGATCCCGACCTGGGCCATCTTGCCCGCGCAGTAGGCCAGCAGCCCCGGCTGGGCATATTCCGGGTACAGCGCACGGTCGGAGGTGGTCAACAGCAGCCGCGGTGCGGCGGACTGCCGCAGATGGGGCCAGGCATACCTGGCCAGCCAGATGGGCGCATACAGGTTGATCCCCAGCATGCGCTCGAGAAACCCGGCGTCGGTCTGCTCCAGCGCCTGGTAGCCAACCCAGCCGGCGTTGTGAATCAGGATATCCAGGCTGCCAAAGGCCTCCAGGGTGCGCTGCACCAGCCCCTGGCAACCGGCCTCGGTGCCCAGGTCCGCGGTGTCGGCCAGCGCCCTGGCACCGCTGGCCCGCAAGGCCTGCACCGCATCATGGGCGACACTGTCATCCGCCCCGCTGCCGCTGCCGTCACTCCCGCAATCGCTGATCACCACCTGGGCACCACGACGGGCCAGAGCCCGTGCATAACTCAAGCCCAGGCCGCGCCCGGCGCCGGTGACAATCGCCGTTCTGCCGCTGAAATCCATGCTCTTCCCTCCTGTGTGAATTCCAGGGTAACAGCATGAAAATCAGTGACTTAATACTAAATTCCAGGTTCTGTGAGAGGTTTTTGATATCAATGAATTCGCTGTGAAACCATGAGCCTTGGGGTTTACAGTCCCACAGCCCCCAGCCAGGAAGCATCGCCATGATCGAAACGCGCCTGTTGCGCCAGTTCATCGCCGTCGCCGAAGAACTGCACTTTCACAAGGCCGCCACGCGCCTGCACATGGCCCAGCCGCCCCTGAGCCAGGCCATCGCCCGCCTGGAGGAAAAACTCGGTTTCAGCCTGCTGCGGCGCAATCGTCGAGGCGTGGCCCTGACCCCGGCCGGGGTGGATTTTCTGCACAGCGCCCGGCGCACCCTGGCTACCCTGGAACAGGGCATCGAGCAGGCGCGCCATATTGCCCAGGGCCTGGCCGGCAGCCTGTGCGTCAGTAGCCTGTCACTGGCCGGCTACCCGAGCTTGCTCGCCAGCCTGCGGGGCTTTCGCCAGGCCTTGCCCGAGGTGCGCCTGGAACTGCGGGAACTGCCTTCGGCCGAGCAGCTCAAGGGCTTGCTCGGCGGCGACATCGACCTGGCGTTCATGCGTGAGCTGCCGCTGCCCGAAGGGCAGATAGCCTCGCGCCTGATCCTCGATGAGCCGATCGTCATCGCCCTGCCCCACGACCACCCCCAGGCCCAGGCGCCAGAGGTGGACCTGCGGGAGCTGGCCAACGACGACTTCGTGTTCACGCCCCAGGCCCTGGGCAGCGGCTACCACAACCAGTTGATGGCGCTGTGCAGCGCGGCCGGGTTCACCCCGAAGGTGGTCCAGGAAGTGGCCCGGGTCCAGACCCAGCTGGGCCTGGTGGGCTGCGGTTTCGGCGTGGCCCTGGTGCCCCGCTCGATGGCCGATGCGGTGCTGCAGGGCAGCGTCGCCTACCGCCCGCTGCGGGCCATGGGCACGCAGCCCGGGCCAAGCATCGGGCTGTACATGAACTGGCACCGGGACAACCCTTCGCCACAGCTGCAGCGTTTCATGGCCTTGCTCGACGCCGGGCTCCCAAAGCCTGAAGCGGCCGTGCAGAAGGTCTGCGCGGCCGCCACCGGGCCTTAGAAGTCGGCCTTGACCGACAGGGTGAGGTTGCGCGGGTCACCGTAGAAATTGCCGAAGCCTTCGGTGCCGATGGTGGTGTAGTAGCGCTTGTCCAGCAGGTTGTTGCCGTTCAGCGCCAGGGACCAGGTGTCGTCGATGCGGTAACCGATGCGGCCGTTCCAGATCGCATAGCCGGCCTGGCGGATGTGGTTGCCGCTGGTGGGCGAGACTCGGTAGTTGTCACTCTGGGCGTTGACCCCGGCCCCCACGGTGAAGCGCTCCAGGGCACCTCCCAGCTGATAGTCGCCCCAGACCCGCAGCAGGTGGCGCGGCACGTAGGTGGTGAACGGCAAGCCGGTGTTGGCGCTGTTGGCATCCTCCAGGGTCTTGGTCTGGGTGTAGGTGTAGCCGGCCAGCACTTGCAGGCGTTCGATCACCTCACCGCTGAGCTCCGCTTCAAAGCCCTGGGCGCGGACCTTGCCCGAGTTCAGCGAGCAGGTACTGTCCGGGCAGGCCGGGTCGTCCTGCTGCGCGTCCTGCTGGATGGTGCGGAACAGGCTGAAGGCGCTGTTGAGGCGGCCATCGAACCACTCGCCCTTGATCCCCAGCTCGTAGCTCTTGCCCACCAGCGGCTTGAGGGAGGCGCCGTCCAGGGTCCGATAGCTGCCCTGGGGGGTGAAGATGCTGGAGTAGCTGGCGTAGGCCGTGAGGTTGTCGTTGAGGTCGTACAGCACCCCGGCGAACGGCGTGACCTCGCCGGTTTCCTTGGATCGGGCACTGCTGGGCGTGCGCGTATCGCGCCAGTAGGCCACCGAATCGTTCTGCGACTTGTACCAGCTGACCCGGCTGCCCATGACCAGGGTCAGCGGGTCGGCCAGCTTCAGGCGCACAGTGGAATACAACCCTTGCTGCTGGATCCGCAGATCAGTGGGGCCGCCCCGGGTGGAGTTGCTTTCGTAGTAGCTGTCGTCGGGCTTGGGCAGGTGGTGATCGGGGTCCAGCACATTCTGCCGCTGGGGCAAGCCGGCCACGGCGTAGAAGTCGTCCTTGATCGAGCGGCTGGCGTTGGCGCCGAAGGTCAGCTCGTGCTCCTGGCCAAAGGCCTGGAAGTGCCCGTCGACATAGGCATCGAAGCCGTAGTCCACCTGGTCGTAGTCGTAGATGCTGCCCAGCATCAGGGTGCTGGAACGGCTGGCCCCCACCGGCACCGAACCGCTGGGGAAGGCGTACTCGATATCCTGGGTATTGCGGGTGTAGACCCCGGCCACCTTCAGCGCCCAGTCGTCGTTGAGTTGCTGGCGCAGGTCGGCGAAATAGGTCGCGCGCTTGCTGCGCGAGTTGTTCCAGGCGGTGTTCAGGCAGGTGGAACGGCCCAGCTTGAGGTCGCTGCCGTCGCTGTAGCGCGGCAGGCCGCCCCAGCACGGGCGCGAGTCGACGTCTTCATAGGCCATGCCCAGGCCCAGGGTGGTGGCGTCGCTGAGGTCGAAATCCAGGGCGCCGTAGTAGACCTGGTCCTTGCGATCGCCCAGGTCGTAGAAGTACTGCCGGGTCTGCTGGGTCACCACCGCCCGGCCGCGGACGGTACCGGCATCGTTCAACGGTCCGCCGGTGTCCACCTGGGCCCGGTAGTTGTCCCAGCTGCCGGCGGACATCGTCAGTTCGGTGTGCGGCGTGGCCTGGCCGCGCTTGCGCACGAAGTTCACCGAGCCGGCAGTGCCGCCCGCGCCCTTGAGCATGCCGGCAGCGCCGCGCAGGATCTCCACCCGGTCATAGAAGGCCATGTCGCTGCTGAAGCTGTCGGCCTGTACGTAGCTGCTACCCATGTCCAGGGGCACGCCGTCGTACTGGTACTGGCCGGTCATGCGAAAGCCCCGGGAGTAGAAATACTTGCCGCCCATGGGCGAGTCGTAGAGGGTGATGCCCGGAGTCTTCTCCATCACCTGGTCAATGGTGTTGAGGTTCTGGTCATCAAGCATCTTGCGGGTGATCACGGTCACCGACTGCGGGGTTTCCTTGAGCGAGTGCTGGCCCTTGCCGATGGTGACCGCGCCGGTGGTGTAGGAACCGGAGTACTCGGTGGTGGCCCCCAGCTCCTGGCCCTGCACCTGGGTGGTGCCCAGCTCCAGAGCGCCGCTGCCCTGGGGCACGGGGCGCAGCACGAAGCTGCCGTTGCTCTGGGGCTCGGCCTGCCAGCCGCTGCCGGCGAGAATCCGCGCAAAGCCTTCCTGTACCCCGTATTCACCCTTGAGCCCCGCCGAACGCAGGCCGGCGGTCTGCCGGGCATCGAAGGAAATTGCCGCGCCGGCAGCGCTGGCGTAACGGCTCAGCACCTCGGTCAGGTCACCGGCGGCAATATCGAAGCGGCGTACCGCGGTCTGTTCGCTGGCCGCCACTGCGGTCAACGGCAGCAGTGCCGCACCGTAGACCGCCAGTGCGCCCCAAAGCCCGACCTTGATCGCCTGGGCCAACTTCGACTTGTGAACATCAGACATGCTTTGCCTTCCCCGCTAACGAAAATGAATCCACTGGGGGATAAGCCGGACCAGGAGGGGCAAACATGCAAAGGCCATTGAATTTTTTTTCGCCCCGCGGATTCAACCCACGCGGCTATCGGAAACCCGTACCCAGTAGCGGGTGTAGCGCTTGATCTGCAGGGAGAAACCGCTTTCCAGCGCCGCCAGGGCGCGGTCGGTGTCATCGATGGGGAAGGCCCCGGAGATCTTCAGCCCGGCAATCTGCGGATCGCACTGCACAACCCCGCGGCGGTAGCGCGACAGGTCGGCCAGCAATTCCCCCAGGGGCCGGTCGATGGCGATGATGCTGCCCTGGCGCCAGGCACCCACCGCGGCATCGTTGGGCCGCAGCGCGGCAAAGCCCCCGGCGCTGAACGCCAGTTGCTGGCCGGCCTCGACCCGACGCGGCGCAAGGCCTGCGCCCAGGCTGACCTGCACCGCGTGCTCCAGCACCGCCACCTGCTCCTCACGCTCATCGCTGCGCAGCACGAAGCGAGTGCCCAGGGCCAGCACCTCGGCGTCCCGGGTGAAGACCCGGAACGGCCGCTGCAAGGGATCGGCAGCGGTGCTGACCAGCATCTCGCCCCACAACAGCTGCACCTTGCGTTGCTGACTGTCGAACTGCACGTTGATCGAGGTGTTGGTATTGAGCAGCAGCGAAGTGCCGTCCGCCAGGCGCACTTGCCGGCGCTCGCCGATCTGGGTCCGGTAGTCCGCCAGCAGTTGCTGGGCACTGTCGCTGCGCCAGCCCAGCCAGCCCAGGGAACCGGCCGAGGCCAGCACCACCAGGTTGCGCATCAGCTCGCGGCGCGAGCGCCCTGCCCCGCGCAAGGTGGAACCGGCCAGGCCGCCGGGCAGCGCCGACATCTGCTCGCCCAGTTGCTGCATGCGTTCCCACGCCTGGCGGTGCAAGGGGTCGGCGGCCAGCCATTCGCGCCAGGCGGCCTGCTCCTGCTCGCTGGCGCTGCCGGAGCGCAATTGCGCGTACCAGCGTGCCGCGCCGCTGATGGCCTGGCGCTCGCCGACGCTCAGTTGCAGGCCGGCGAAACTCATGACAGCTGCATCCGCATCTGCATCAGGCAGCAATGCTCCATGGCCTTGGCCATGTAGTTGCTCACGCTGCGCACGGAAATCTGCAGGCGCTCGGCGATCTGCTCGTAGGTCAGGCCGTCGCACTGGGACAGCAGGAAAGCCTGTTTCACCTTGGGCCCCAGGCCATCCAGCAGCCGGTCGATTTCCATCAGCGCCTGGAACAGCACGCTCTGCTCCTCCGGCGACGGGTGCTCGCCCTCGGGCACCAGCGCCAGGGCTTCGAGGTAGGCCTGTTCCAGGGAACGCCGGCGAAACAGATCGATCAGCAGGCCCCGGGCAATGCGCGACAGGTAGGGCCGCGGCTCACGGATCTCCACTGCGTTGCGCGCCTTGAGCACCCGCACGAAGGTGTCCTGGGCCAGGTCGGCGGCATCGAAGGCGTTGCCCAGGCGCTGGCGCAACCAGCCCTGCAGCCAGCCATGGTGATGGGTGTAGAGGTCGGTGACGGCGCAGCGCAGGGATAAGTCGTCGGCGGGCATGACAGTAAGGATTCATATTTGATAATGAATCGCATTGTCATGTAGAGGCGGAAGTCTTGGCAATAGCCACGAACGCCGGGCGACGTTCATGGCAGTACTGCGGGGCCTAATCAGATCCCGGCCAGGGCCAGGTCCATGGCGAAGTAGGTGAAGATCAGATCGGCGCCGGCGCGCTTGATCGAACCCAGGGTTTCGCGCACCACTCGCTGCTCGTCGATGGCGCCGGCCTGGGCGCCGAACTTGATCATCGCGTACTCGCCGCTGACCTGGTACGCCGCCACCGGCAGGCGCGAAGCCTCGCGGATGTCGCGGATGATGTCCAGGTAGGCCCCGGCGGGCTTGACCATCAGCGAGTCGGCGCCTTCCTGCTCGTCCAGCAAGGACTCGCGCACCGCTTCGCGGCGGTTCATGGGGTTCATCTGGTAGCTCTTGCGATCGCCCTTGAGCGCGCTGCCGCCGGCTTCACGGAACGGGCCATAGAGCGCCGAGGCGAACTTGGTGGAATAGGCCATGATCGGCGTCTGGGTGAAGCCGGCGGCATCCAGGGCGCGGCGGATGGCCTGGACCTGACCGTCCATGGCCGCCGACGGCGCGATCACATCGGCGCCGGCACGGGCCGCAGCCACCGCCTGCTTGCCGAGGTTGAGCAGGGTCTGGTCGTTGTCCACTTCATGGCCGTGCATGACCCCGCAGTGGCCGTGATCGGTGTATTCGCAGAAGCAGGTGTCGGACATCACGATCATCTCCGGCACCGCATCCTTGGCGATGCGCGACATGCGCGACACCAGGCCGTTTTCCTTCCAGGTATCGCTGCCGTCGCAGTCCAGGTGGTGGGAGACGCCGAAGGTCATCACCGACTTGATCCCGGCGCGGGCGTAACGCTCGATCTCGCCGGCCAACCTGGATTCGGGAATGCGCATCACCCCGGGCATGCTCTTGATCGGCACGAAATCGTCGATTTCTTCCTCGACGAAAATCGGCAGCACCAGGTCGTTGAGGGTGAATTCGGTTTCCTGGAACAGGCTGCGCAGTTGTTCGGAGCGACGCAGGCGACGCGGACGGGCTTCTGGGAACTGGCTGGACATGATTTTTCCTAAGGCTGAGCGCGAAACAACACGAGCTATGGCGAAAAAAGGCTGAAAGCTTATGCCCGCAGCCGCCCCGGTACAAACCCGCACGGCTCAAGAGAGTCTTGCCCAAGCCGTAACAATGCCCTTGAGGCCCCGCGATCCAAGGGGTATCGGCCACTCGACGCGGCCAGCCTGCGACCATCTGACGCAACAGCGGCAGCCGCCATTGAAAAACCTGCGTGCGACAAATCCGGCGGTTGACCGCTTGCAGCAGCTCCTGGCTCCCGCACGGGTGTGCACACTACGGCGGCTCGCTGCCCTGCAAATTGAGGGTGTAGTCCTTCAGAGGCGTTTTGAAGTAGGCCATGCCGGTATCGTCAACCTTTCCCCTGAGCACGATCTTCTTGATCCGGTCGGCAATTTCATCGGCAGCGTTTTCGGACTGAATCGTCGCTTCGATACACTCGCCAGGCCGGTAACCCACAGTTCGAACGATCAGATTGAGATCGACGTAATGGTCAGCCTCGCGGCCCACCACGCGACGATTTTCCGGGCCCTGGGTCCAATATATCTCCACGACTTTGCCGGCCGATGGCTTGAGCGGCAGGTTGCACGTGGCATTCACCGCCACGCCCTTGTCCCCTGGCGTGGCCGCCACGCTGGCGGATGTCGCGGATTCGCTCCCCGGTGTATTACCAGGCAAGGTTGCCGGGCCGGGCGGTTGTTTGACCGCTGTGGTTTGTGCAATGCAAAGCAGTGGATCAAGCGCCAGCAAACCCAGCAGGCCTGCCCGCAGCATCCAGCCCTTCCAGGACACAACCTGGGCCCAGGCGCACAGGAGCCGTGCCTGCCTGTGCGTGGCGGTGCCTGCAAAATCGCCAGGTGCCAGCACGCTCATGGATACCTCGGTCCAGTGGGCGAAGGTGTATTCCCGCACGCTTGCTCACTGGTTTGGAGAAGCCGCAGGTGCCCCTCAATGCAGGTTCGCACCGTGCCGCCGATCCAGATTTCATCGCCGATCTGTTCCACGTCAATCCGCCCTGCCCGGCCCATGCTCAGGCCCTGGCTGACGCGGTAGCGAGCCGGTGCCAGCCCGGCGCCCAGCAACCACTGGGCGATGCCGGCATTGAGGCTGCCGGTGGCCGGGTCTTCGGGCATGCCATCACCGGCGATAAAGGCCCGTACCTCGAACTGCGCGTCGCTGTCATCACGCTCGGGGTCACAGGGCGCGATCACCCCGACCGCCAGACCGATCAGCGCCGGGTAGTCCGGTTGCAGGTCCAGCACCTGCTGGCGTTCGCCGAGCATCACCGCCAGCCAGCCGGCGCCGTTGTCGACCCACTGCGCCTGCACGATGTCCCCGGGCGTAAGGCGCAGGCCACGGTGCACCTGCTCCAGCACCTGGGGCTCCACCGGGCCGGCCTTGAGCAGCGGCGGCGCGAGAAAGGCCAACTGATCGCCCTGGCGGCGGATGCGCACCAGGCCCACTTCGCACTCCTGGATGATCTCCTCGCCCCGGGGCACGCCGCCGGCTTCGAGCCAGGCGTGGCAACTGCCCAGGGTCGGGTGGCCGGCGAAGGGCAATTCCTGGGTGGTGGTGAAGATCCGCAGGCGGTAGTCGGCCCGGGGATCGCGGGGCTGGAGCAGAAAGGTGGTTTCGCTGAGGTTGGTCCAGTTGGCGAAAGTGGCCATGCGCTCGGTGCTGAGCTCGTCGGCGTTGAATACCACGGCCAAGGGGTTGCCTTTGAGGGGAGTCGAGCTGAAGACATCGACTTGCTTGAAACTTAAGGGGTGCATGCAAAAATTCCTGTTTCTTAATAAGGCCCAGCGTTATGAGGCACAACGTTGGCTGTAGCCGCTGCCGAGCCAGGGCGAAGCTGCGAAAGAGCGGGCTGCGTTCGGTACGCAGGCCCTGGCTGGGCGCCCCCAGACACACCCCTGGCATTCTTGGGATCGCCGCCACCGCTGCGCGCTCGTGCACAGCCTGCGGCAGCGGCTACAGGGCGTGCGTGCGTCAAGAAACCTTGGGAATCTCCAACCCGCGGATCACCGCCGGGCGCGCCACGAATTTGGCCAGCACTCGCTTGACCTCGGGGAAGTTGTCGATGCCCACCAATTCACCCGCCTCATAGAACCCGATCAGATTGCGAATCCACGGAAAGGTCGCGATATCGGCAATGGTATAGCGCTCGCCCATGATCCACTCGCGCCCCCCCAGGTGCTTGTCCAGCACCCCCAGCAGACGCTTGGCCTCGTTCACGTAGCGCTCCAGCGGCCGCTTGTCCTCGTACTCCCTGCCGGCAAACTTGTTGAAGAACCCCACCTGCCCGAACATCGGGCCGATGCCGCCCATCTGGAACATCAGCCACTGGATGGTTTCATAACGCGCCGCCGACTCCTGGGCCAGCAGTTGCCCGCTCTTGTCCGCCAGGTAGATCAGGATCGCCCCCGACTCGAACAGCGCCAGCGGCTGGTCCCCCGGGCCGTGGGGGTCGAGAATCGCCGGGATCTTGTTGTTCGGGCTGACACTGAGGAACTCCGGGGTCATCTGGTCCTGGGTCTCGAAGCTGACCCGGTGCGCCTCGTAGGGCAGGCCGATCTCTTCGAGCATGATCGAGACCTTGACCCCGTTGGGGGTCGGCAAGGAATACAACTGAATCCACTCAGGGAATTGCGCAGGCCATTTCTGGGTGACGGCAAAGGCGGAAAGATCGCTCATGACAGGCTTCCAGTCTCAATCAAAGGGGGGCGGCGCCACGGATGGGCAACGGCGGGGAATTATCCGCCGGGTTTTCTTAAATCGGCAACATGCAGTGCTTAAGCTGCCTGCAATCGAACCAAAAGCCGTTCAGGGACTCATAAGCCACGGCCCGATCAGGCCATGAGCAACGACAGGGAACACGGGTTTGTCAGCCTCACGCATCGCACTTGAAGAATGACCGCACCATGAACCTGCCCCGCCGCCTTGCCCGCCACTTCAAGCACCGTCGCTACCTGCCGTTGCCGGCCCTGTTGCTGGGCAGCGCCCTGTGCCTGTCCCTGGAATCCAGCGCCAGCCGCGCGCAACCGGTGGACGGCACCCAGACCCTGGTGTTCCTGCGCCACGCGGAAAAGCCCGCCGGCGGCCTCGGGCAGCTCAACTGCCAGGGCCTGAACCGGGCCATCGACCTGGCCTCGCTGCTGCCGGAGAAATTCGGCAAGGCGCAGTACGTGTTCGCCGCCGACCCCACGCGCAACGTCGAGGAAGGCGAGCTGGACAACTCCTACAGCTACATCCGCCCGCTGATGACCATCAGCCCCAGCGCCATCAAGCTCGGCCTGCCGGTGAACATCGACTTTGCCGCCAATGACACCAGCGACCTGGCGGACGAGCTGCTGCATGACCGCTACCACAACTCGATCATCTACACCGCCTGGTCCCACGGCTACCTGCCGGAGCTGATCAACAAGGTCGCCGAAGAAGCCGTGGGCCAACAGCAGCCGATCACCGAAGACTGGGCCTCCAGCGACTTCGACTCGCTGTACGTGCTGACCCTGACCTGGCGCAACGGCAAGGCCAGCCTGCACAGCCAGAGCTACAAACAGGGCCTGGACGGCGGCGAGCAGGATTGCCCGAGCTGATCAGCCCAGGGCGTCGAGCAACCGGTACCAGGCAATCCCCGCCCCCAGGTAGAGGCGTTGCAGGCCGTGCAGCGGAATCGGCCGCAACGGCGTGACCGGGAAAGGAAAACCCTGCCCCGCTCCCGTCAGCCGCGCCGCCAGGTGCCTGCCCAGCAGGGTCGACAAGGCAATGCCGCGCCCGTTGTAGCCCAACAGGATCGACAGCCCCGGCGCCGGCTCGTGCAACTGCGGCAGAAAACTCGGGGTCAGGGCCACGCGCCCGCTCCAGCGATACTCGATGGGGACGCCCGCCAATTGCGGAAACAGGTTCAGCAACGAACGCTCCAGGTGGTTCCAGTCGGCATCCCGGCGCGGCTCGGAAAACGGCCCGCGCCCACCCAGCAGCAGGCGCCCCTGAGCGTCCTGCTTGAAATACAGCAGCAGGCGCCGGGCATCGGAACACACCTCGCCGCCCGGCAGGATGCTCTGGCGCAGCTCGGCAGGTAGCGGCCGGGTGGCGATGATGAAACTGTTGGCGGCGATCACCGTCTGGCGCAACCCCGGCCACAAGTCGTCGGTGTAGCCATTGGTCGCCAGCAGTACCTTCGAGGCACGCACCCGGGCGCCGCGGTCGGTCTCCAGGGTCCAGCGCCCGCCATCGCGCTGCAGCTGCCGGACCCGGCTCTGGCCGTGAATGCTCGCCCCCAGCCCCATCGCCACCCGGGCCAGGCCCCGGGCGTAGTTCAGCGGGTGCAGGCTGCCGGCCCGCGGGTCGACCCAGCCGCCCAGGTACTGCGGGCTGCCGATGCGCTGGCTCACCGCCGCCTTGTCCAGCAACTCCACGGCCACGCCGCGCTGGCGCCACTGCTCGGCGCGCTGCTCCAGGGTGTGCATCGCCGCGCCGGAAAACGCCGGCTGAATCCAGCCCTTGCGGGTGGCGTCGCAGCGAATGCCGTGTTCCTTGATCAGCTCGAACACTTCATCGGCCGCGCCACCCACGGCATCGACCAGCGCCTCGCCCTGTACCGGGCCGAACCTGGCCAGCAGTTGCTCGGGGTCGAACTTGAGCCCGGGGATCACCTGCCCACCGTTGCGCCCGGAGGCGCCCCAGCCGGGCTCGCCGGCATCCAGCACACAGACGCTGGCACCGCTCTGGGCCAGGCGCAGAGCGCTCACCAACCCGGTGTAGCCGGCGCCGACAATCGCCACATCGACCTCCCGGTCCTCGGCCAGTGCCGGGGTGTGCTCGGCCGGCATGGCCGTGGCCGCCCACAGCGAGGGCGGCATGCGCAGGGGCTCGGATGCGCTCATGCCTGCACCTCCGCGCCCTGGTTGAGCAAGCGCCGCAGGAAGTCCTGGGTGCGCGGGTGGCTCGGGGTACTGAGCACGGTTCGGGCCGGGCCGGCCTCGACGATGCGCCCGCTGTGGAGGAAGCACACCTGGTCTGCCACGTCCTGGGCAAAGCCCATTTCATGGGTGACCACGATCATGGTCATGCCCTCGTCGGCCAGCTTGCGCATCACCGCCAGCACCTCGCCCACCAGTTCCGGGTCCAGCGCCGAAGTCGGTTCGTCGAAGAGAATCGCCTCCGGGTCCATGGCCAGTGCCCGGGCAATGGCCACCCGTTGCTGCTGGCCGCCGGAGAGCTCGTCCGGGTAGGCGTGCATGCGATGGGCCAGGCCGACCTTTTCCAGCAGCGCCTCGGCCCGCAGGCGTGCTTGCCGGGGGTCCTGTTTCTTGACGTAGATCGGCCCCTCGGTGACGTTCTGCAAGGCCGTGCGATGGGGAAACAGGTTGAAGCGCTGGAACACCATGGCCACCCGGGTACGCAGTTCATGGATGCTCTTGGCCTGCCGGTCGACCCGCGCCCCGCTCACCAGGATGTCGCCCTGCTCGTAGCTTTCCAGGCCGTTGATGCAGCGCAGCAGGGTCGACTTGCCGGACCCCGAGGGCCCGATCAGGCACACCACTTCACCGCTGTGCACCTGTAGGTCGATGCCTTCGAGCACCGCCACGTTGCCAAAGCTCTTGTGTACGCCCTTGATCTGGATCATGGCTTTCTCCGGGTGCTGATGCGCGCTTCCAGGCGGCGCAGGGCAAAGGACAGCGGCAGGCTCAGGGCCAGGTAGAGCAAGGCCACCAGGGTGTAGACGGTCATGTTCTCGAAGGTCGAGGAAGCGATCAACTGCCCGGCCCGGGTCATCTCGGCCACGGTGATGGTGGACACCAGGGACGAGTCCTTGAGCATCATCACCAGGGTGTTGCCATAGGGCGGCAAGGCGATGCGCAGGGCCTGGGGCAGCACCACCCGACGCATGATCATCGGCCCGCGCATGCCGATGGATTCGGCGGCCTCGATCTGCCCCTGGTGAATGGCCTGGATACCGGCGCGGAAGTTTTCCGCCTGGTACGCCGAGTAGGCGATGCCCAGGCCGATCACCCCGGCCTGCATGGCGGTGAGCTGGATGCCGAAATCCGGCAGCACGAAGTAGATGTAAAACAGCTGGACGATGATCGGCAGCCCGCGAATGACGTTGACCACGCCGATGGCGAACAACGCCACCGAGCGCACCTTGGACACCATCATCAAGGCGAAGACCAGGCCGATCAGCGAGCTGAGCACGAAGGAGCCAACGGTGACCTGCAGGGTGACCACTGCGCCTTTCAACAGAATGGGCAGGAAGTCCAGAGCGTTCTGGAGAAACATGGAGAGACCCGTTTAATCAGCAGGAAAGGGACCCGGGCCAGGCGCCGGGCCGCGACTGGATCAGTTGAGCTTCCAGTGCTCGATGATGCGGTCCAGGGTGCCGTCGGCCTTGATCGCGGCGATCCCGCGATTGACCTCGGCCAGGGTCTGGGCATCGCCCTTGCGCACGATCAGGCAGACATCGCCCATGACCACCGGCTGGTAGCCCTTGACCAGCCGCACCTTGTTCTGGGTGCCCTGGGCCAGTTGGTAGGCGAGGATCGGCCGGTCGGCGAAACCGGCCTTGATCCGCCCCAGGGCCAGGTCGCGCATCAGATCGGGAATCGAGTCGTAGCCGCGCACTTCCTTGAAGATCCCGCGCTTGTTCAACTCGTCGATAAACACCGTGCCGACCTGGGCGCCGACGGTTTCCCCGGCCAGGTCCTCCATGCGGCGGTAGTCGCTGGCGTCGTCGGCCTTGACGATCAGGCCCTCGCCGTAGCTGAACACCGGGTCGGAGTACTGCACCACTTTCTCGCGCACAGGGGTGCGCAGCATGGCAGCGGAAATGATGTCGATCTTGTTCGAGGTCAGTGAGGGGATCAGTGCGGCGAAGGTGGTCTGCTGGATGTCCACGGCGAAACCGCCGGCCTTGCCCACGGCCCGGGCGGCATCGATCATCATGCCCTCGATGCTCTGGCTCTTGACGTCAAGGAAGGTGAAGGGAATGCCGGTGGCGGTGGCCCCGACCTTGTACAGCGGCTCGGCCTGGGCCGACGCCGAAAGGCCCAGGCCAAGGGCGCAACAGAATGCGAAAACAGCGGGTGCAAGGACGCGAGTGCGGGTGTGCATGGCGAATCTCCCATTGGACGGTTTTATTGTTTGAAGTCCGTGATGGATAGCCTCTGTTGTGGAAGGCAGGAGGCATGAACCCGACTATAAACAATTTACAAAAATCGTAAAGAGATTTATAAATATCGAATATCGATATTCCAAACACAAAATAACCTGAAAGGACTGGTCATGAGCGATAACAACAACTCCCTTTTCAACCAGTCACTGGAGAAGGGCCTGGCGGTGCTGCGGGCCTTCAACGCCGCGCAACGGACCATGAACCTGGCGGAAATCGCCACGGCCGCCGACATCAACAAAAGCTCGGCGCAGCGCATGATCCACACCCTGGAACAGCTGGGCTACGTGCGTAAGCACCCGCAGACCAAGCGCTTCCAGCTGACCCCGCGGGTGATGGAGATCGGCTACAACTACCTGGCCGCCGACACCCTGGTGGACGTGGCCAACCCCTTCCTCGCCGAGCTGGCCCAGGTCACCGGGGAAACCACCAACCTCACCGAGCCCGATGGCCTGGACATGGTCTATGTGGCGCGATTCGTGGCGCCCAAGTTCATCCCCATCCACATGCCCATCGGCAGTCGTATCCCGATGTACTGCACCGGCTCGGGCCGCGCCTACCTCAGCGCCCTGCCCGCCGCCGAGGCCCTGCAGATCCTCCAGGCCAGCGACCGCAAGGCCCACACCCGGCACACCCGCACCGACCTGGACGAGATCCAGCGCGAGATCGACGCCACCCAGCGCCGCGGCTATGCCCTGAACCCGGAAGAACTGTTCCTGGGCGACATGGCGATAGCCGCGCCCATCCTCGACGGCAAGGGCTTGCCGGTGGCCGCGGTGCACGTGGTGGTGCCCAGCAGCCGCTGGACCCTGGAAGAAGCCGAACGCAAGCTCGCGCCCTCGGTGATCGAATGCGCCCGGGCCATCCGCACCTCGATTCGCACCCTCTGAAAATCGCTCTCCTGTAGCCGCTGCCGCAGGCTCGGGCCGCGTTCGGACGAACGACCCGAAGGGGCGCGGCGCTCTCAAGGCCGACAGCGCTCCGACGGAGGATCGCCAGGCAAGGCCCTGCGGGCCTTTGCGCAGCCTCGCTGACGCTCGGCAGCGGCTACAGGGCCAGTGCCGATCAAGGATTTGTGTAGCCGCTGCCGCAGGCTCGGGCCGCGTTCGGACGAACGGCCCGCAGGGACGCGACGTTCTCAAGGCCGATGAGCTCCCGACGGGGGATCGCCAGACAAGGCCGGACGAGATCGGTTCGCGGCGCGCCGGCGCCAGCGGCTACAATTCGCGCTTATTGTCCTCGTGCGGAATACCTTTCATGTCCAACCTCGCCTCCACCCAGCCCAACCGCGGCTGGGCGTTCTGGTGCAAACCCCTGCTGTTCCTGCTGGTCGCCGCCATCGGCCTGTATTACGTGAAGTGGTCGCCCTACTACCTCAAGGCCTTTGTCGCCGCCGACAGCCACAGCATCGGCGCCTCGATCCTCAACGATCAGCAGAGCTCGCCCTGGAGCGCCGCCCTGGCCTATTCCCAGGTGTACTTCCTGGCCATCTGGAAGGCTGCGGTGCTGGCGGTGATCCTGGGTTCCCTGCTGCAGGTGCTGATTCCCCGGGATTGGCTGCTGCGCCTGTTCGGTCGTGCCGGCTTCGGCTCGACCCTGCGCGGCGGGCTGTTCGCCCTTCCGGGCATGATGTGTTCCTGCTGCGCCGCGCCGGTGGCTGCTGGCCTGCGCCGGCAGAAGGTTTCGGTGGGTGCGGCCCTGGCGTTCTGGATCGCCAACCCGGTGCTCAACCCGGCCACCCTGGTGTTCATGGGCTTTGTCCTGGGCTGGGGCTTTTCCGCCCTGCGCCTGGTGGCGGGGATTGTCCTGGTGCTGGGCGTGTCCCTGGTGGCGCAGCGTGTCGCCGGCCCCGAGCAACTGCCCGAAGCCGCGGTGGATGCGGTGGTGGAAGCCAGCACGGTGAACGACCAGCCGTTCCTCAGCCGCTGGGGCAAAACCCTGTGGCAACTGTTCTGGAGCACCATTCCGATCTACGTACTGGCGGTACTGGTGCTGGGCGCGGCGCGGGTCTGGCTGTTTCCGCATATCGACGGTGCCATGGGTGACAGCCTGTGGTGGCTGGTGCCGCTGGCGATCGCCGGGACCCTGTTCGTGATCCCCACGGCGGCAGAGATTCCCATCGTCCAGACCATGATGACCCTGGGCCTGGGCACCGGGTCGGCGGTGGCCCTGCTGATGACCCTGCCGAGCATCAGCCTGCCGTCGCTGCTGATGCTGCGCAAGGATTTCGATGCCCGGGTACTGGTGACCGTGGCCGTGCTGACCATGCTGGTGGGGATTGTCTGCGGGTTGATTGGTGCGGCGTTGTTGTAGGGCTGGAGGGCCCTTTCGCTGGCAAGCCAGCTCCTACGGTCGGTGGGGAGCTGCCCATGTAGGAGCCGGCTTGCCGGCGAAGGCGATCTCGCGGGCCCCTTCGCTGGCAAGCCAGCTCCTACGGTTGGTGGGAGCTGCCCTGTAGGAGCCGGCTTGTCGGCGAACGAATCAGCGCGGTGAGCGCTGGCGCAGGTAATCGAGCACGGCGCCGTGGTCGCCGCTGAACTCGATCCGCGCGCCCTTGCTCTCGCGCTGGAAGGCGTACATCGGGTCGTAGTATTCACCCAGCAAGCCTTCGATCCAGGCCCGGTGCCGTTCCACGTCGCCGCTGCGGGCCTGTTCCGCCAGCGCGGCTTCCATCAGCAGGAACAGGCGCTGGTGACGCTCGCCACCGAGGCGCTTGTGGATCTTGTTCAGGCTTTCCAGCAGGCGCTCGGCGAACAGCGCGAAGCCCTGTTCGCCATGCACGGCCACGAACTCGGCGCTGAGGTTGACCACGTAGTCGTCAAGGATGCGCTGCACCCGGCTGTCGAGGCGGTCCTCCAGCCAGACCATGGGCAAGCCCTGCATGCTCTGGTACAGCGGCAGCGGCAAGGCGCAACTGCCGATCATGCGGTTCTCGTCTTCCAGGACAAAGCTCTGCACGCCGCGCTCACGCTTTTTCAGCAGGTCCACCGCCAGGCGATTTTCGAAGTCGATGTTGCTCGGCTGGCCGGTGGCGCGGCGGCCGAAGCTGGAGCCGCGGTGGTTGGCGTGGCCTTCCAGGTCCAGGGCGTTGTCCAGCTGGCCCAGCACTTGGGTCTTGCCGGTGCCGGTCATGCCCCCCAGGAGGACGAAATCGCACTGCTGCAGGGCCTGTTCGGTGGTGTCCAGAAGGAAGGTACGCATGGCCTTGTAACCGCCACCAACCCGCGGGTAGTCAATGCCCGCTTCCCTGAGCCACTGCTGGACGATCTGCGAGCGCAGGCCGCCACGGAAGCAGTACAGCAGGCCGTCGGGATGGGCTCGGGCGAAATCGGCCCAGGCCTGGACGCGCTGCTCCTTGATCGCGCCGGACACCAGTTGATGCCCCAGGACAATCGCCGCCTGCTGGCCCTGCTGCTTGTAGCAGGTGCCGACCCGTTGGCGCTCCTGGTCGGTCATCAGGGGCAAGTTGAGCACCCCGGGAAAGGCGCCCTTGGTGAATTCGATCGGCGCGCGGGTGTCCATCATCGGCCGGTCATTGAGGAAGATCTCGCGGTAGTCGGTGCAGTCCAGAGACATCAGAACACCTCGACCGCGTGGCTCTGTCGCTCTACCAGCTCGCCAATCGGCGCCAGTTCCAGGCCCAGTTCCGCCGCCAGGGCCAGGAATTCGCCATTGCCTTGCGGGGTTACCGCCACCAGCAGCCCGCCACTGGTCTGCGGGTCGCAGAGCACGCGCTTGTGCAGTTCCTGCACTCGCCCGACCTTGTCGGCGTAGCTGCTGTAGTTGCGCAAGGTGCCACCGGGCACACAGCCCTGGTCCAGGTAGTATTCGACCCCCGGCAGGCGCGGTACGCGGTCGTAGTGAATGCGCGCGGTCAGGCCACTGCCGTCGGCCATTTCCACCAGGTGCCCGAGCAGGCCGAAACCGGTGACGTCGGTCATCGCGGTCACCCCTTCGAGCTTGCCGAAACGGCTGCCGGGCTTGTTCAGGGTGCACATCCAGTCCCGGGCCAGGCCGATGTCGGCGCTGCGCAGCTTGCCCTTTTTCTCGGCGGTGGTAAGCACGCCGATCCCCAGGGGCTTGGTCAGGTACAGCAGGCAACCGGCCGTGGCGGTGTCGTTGCGCTTCATGAAGCGTTTTTCCACCAGCCCGGTGACCGCCAGGCCGAAGATCGGCTCCGGCGCATCGATGGAGTGCCCGCCCGCAAGAGGAATGCCCGCGGCGTCGCACACGGCACGGCCGCCGCGGATCACCTCCCGGGCGATTTCCGGGGCCAGCACGTTCACCGGCCAGCCGAGAATGGCAATCGCCATCAGCGGGTCGCCGCCCATGGCGTAGATGTCGCTGATGGCGTTGGTGGCGGCGATGCGGCCGAAGTCGAAGGGGTCGTCGACGATGGGCATGAAGAAGTCGGTGGTGGAGACCACGCCGCGCTCTTCATCGATGGCGTACACCGCCGCGTCATCGCGCGAGGCATTGCCGACCCAGAGCTTGGGGTCGAGGTTCTGCGCCCCGCTGCCGGCCAGGATCACCTCCAGTACCTGGGGCGAAATCTTGCAGCCGCAGCCGGCTCCGTGGCTGTACTGGGTCAGGCGAATCGGCTCGCTCATGGGGCACCTCGTCAAGTCTGGGACCGGGATTCTAGCAGAGCCCTCAGGCACTTGGCCGCGGCGTGCCCTGATGGAACAGCATCTGCCAGCGCCCCTCCTGGCAGCGCCACAGCGAGCTGCGCCAGGCACTGCTGGCCGCCCGCCCGGGCGCTGCGGCGTTATGGCACAGGTAGGTGACCTGGGCCAGCTCGGCCCCCAGGCACTGCACGGCGAACTCGCTGATGCGCCGTTCGATGAACACCTGCTGCGGCAGGCTGGCCAGCACCTGGGCCTTGTCCCAGCGCCCGCCGCTGACGCCGAATTCAAGAAAGTCATCGGCCAGCAAGGCCTCCAGCGCCTGGCGATCGGCACGCACTTCGGCCTGTTGCAACTGGCGTTCAAGCATCAGCAGGTGGTCGGACAGCTCCATGATCACTCCCGAGGTGGTGGCGGGTAAGTGGCGCACTCTAGCATTGCGCGCCTGCACCAGCGCCGGGCCTGGGGGCCGGGCATTGCCCAGGCCTGCAGCGTCCGGCCCTCCCCGCCATCGGCACGCACCCCGCCCCAAGCGCCAATCCCGCGGCCATTCACGCCTTTGTCGCAAGCCGCTGTTTCAAGTTGGTACGCCATATGCAAACGTTTGCGAGTTGTAATTTTGTGGGTGTTCGCCGCCTTCTTTCGAAGTGTCGAGCACAAGGGACTTCACACTGCAAGAACAGGGACTTTCCATGCTCAACCCTCTGCGACGCCATGCGTCCTGCCGTACCCTGGCTGTTTCGTTGTGGCTGGCCGGCGTTACGGGTCTACCCAGCGCCTTCGCCCAGCCCCCCGCCGCCCCGGCGGACGACTCGGCCCAGGGCGAAAGCCTGAGCGCCGATGTACAACCGGCCAAACAGGGCGCCTACCTCTCCGACTGGTACAACCAGGACCTGATGCTCATCGGCAGCAAGGACATCAGCTTCGGCCCGCGCCCGGCAGACGACATCTACCTGGAATACGAATACTTCGGGCGCAAGGGCCCCTTCGAGCTGTACGGCTACATCGACCTGCCGAAGATCCTCGACATCGGCAACAGCCACGACAAGGGCATCTGGGACCACGGCTCGCCGCTGTTCATGGAGCACGAGCCGCGAATCTCCATCGACTACCTGGCCGGCCGCAGCCTGGCCATCGGCCCATTCAAGGAGTGGTACGTGGCCTTCGACTGGATCTACGACCACGGCAGCCGCACCGCCAACCGCGCCAACACCCTGTACAGCGGCCTGGGCACCGACATCGACACCCATTCGCGGGTCAACCTCTCGGCCAACTTCTACGGCCGCTACCAGTGGGAAAACTACGGCGCCAGCAACGAATACTCCTGGGACGGCTACCGCGCCCAGCTGAAATACATCGTGCCCATCGACAGCTTCAGCAACGGCGCCTCGCTGACCTACATCGGCTTCACCAATTTCGATTTCGGCTCCGACCTGCACAAGGACAACCCGGCCCGCACCGCCAATGCCACGGTGGCCACCAACGTGCTGCTCTATTCCTTCACCCACCTGCGCTTCACCCTGGTGGGCCGCTACTTCCACAACGGCGGCAACTGGGAGGATGGCAGCGTGCTGAATTTCGGTGATGGCGAGTTCCGTGCCCGCTCCAATGGCTGGGGCTATTACGCCGGGGTTGGCTATCAGTTTTAAAGCAGCGGCAAGACAAGAGCGGTTGCGATGAGTTGCAACCTGGATCAGGCAGGATAAGCGCCGGTTAACGGCAGTCATGGAGGTTGTATGCGTGGGATTCAAAAGATTTCGTGGGGACTGGGCTTGAGTGCACTGGTGGCTAGCGGCGCCTGGGCCAGTGAGGCACCGATCAAGCCCAAGGTGGTGCTGATCAGCATGTTCGCGCCGGAAGCGCAGCACTGGATCGAGCGCCTGGAGCTCAAGCGCGAGATCCGCGTGCCGGGGCTGGCGGCGGAGTATCCGGTGATTCGCTGCAACGACCGGGAGGTGTGCCTGTTGACCACGGGCATGGGCCAGACCAATGCCGCGGCGTCGACCCTGGCCCTGGCGCTGTCGCCCAAATTCGACCTGCGCACGAGCTATTTCCTGATTGCCGGGATCGCCGGCATCAGCCCCCAGCACGGCACCATCGGCACCGCCGCCTGGGCCCATTACCTGGTGGAGTTCGGCACCCAGTGGGAAATCGACTCCCGGGATGCGCCCGAGGGCTGGCCCACCGGCTACCTGGGGATCAACACCAAGGGGCCCAACGAAAAACCGCCCCTGGACTACAAGACCGAAGTCTTCGAGCTGAACCCCAAGCTCCAGGCCAAGGCCTTCGCCCTGAGCCGCAACGTGGCCCTGAGCGAGAGCAAGGAGTCGGTGGCCTGGCGCCTGAAATACCCCAAGGCCCCGGCCAACCAGCCACCGGTGGTGACCCGCTGCGACACCCTGGCGGGCAACACCTGGTTTTCCGGCACCCGCCTGAGCGAACGCGCGGAGGTCTGGACCCGCTTGCTGACCGACAACAAAGGCACCTATTGCACCACCCAGCAGGAAGACAACTCCACCTACGAAGCCTTGCTGCGGGCCAGCCGCGAGGGCCTGCTGGACATTCAGCGCCTGGCGGTGGTGCGCGCCGGTTCCGACTTCGACCGCCCGGCCCCGGAGGCCAGCGAAGTGGACAACCTGCTCAAGTACGCCGACCAGGGCGGCTTTGTCCCGGCCCTGGAAAACCTCTACCGGGCGGGCAACCCCCTGGTGCAGGACATCCTCGGCAACTGGTCGGCCTGGGAAAAGGGCGTGCCCGAGACCTGATTTCTCTCCCGGGAGCGGCCAGGCGGCGTTCCGCTTGCCGGCGATGGAGGTCTCAAGGCCCTCTTCGCCAGCAAGCTGGCTCCTACACAGGACACACAGCGCACGCATCCCCCGTAGGAGCCGGCTTGCCGGCGAAGGCGATCTCTGGGCCCTCTTCGCCAGCAAGCTGGCTCCTACACAGAACACGCAGCGCACGCATCCCCCGTAGGAGCCGGCTTGCCGGCGAAGGCGATCTCAAGGGCCCCTTCGCCAGCAAGCGGGCTCCTACACAGAACACACGGCGCACGCATCCCCCGTAGGAGCCGGCTTGCCGGCGAAAGCGATCTCAAGGCCCCTTCGCCAGCAAGCGGGCTCCTACGCAGGGATGGCTGCTGCGCTCAGGGGATGAGGATGATTTTTTCGCCGCGCCCCTGGTTCACTTCGGCATAACGCTCCAGCCCCCGCTCCAGCGGCGATTCCACCAGGCCTTCCGGCAGCGGCAGCAGGCCTTCATCGAAATAGCGGCCGAACTGCTCCAGCATCGCCGCGCACGCCTCTACGCCATACAACAGCGAGTTGATCCCCACCACCGAGCCACCCTTGCGGTACAGCGCCAGGGCCGGCAGTTGCACATGGCCGTCCACCGGGGCGGCGATGATGGCGATGCGGCCAAAGGTGGCCAGGGCCGGCACCGAGGCCGGCAGCCAGAAGCCGGTGGTGTCGAAGATCACCTCGGCACCGCCGGCATAGACTTCGGCCACCTGGGCCGCCAGGGTTTCCGGCTGTTGCAGGTGCAGGGTCGGGTAGCCCTGGGCTTCAAGCGCCTGGACCTGCTCCACCCGGCGCGCCGCCGCCAGCACCCGGGCCCCGCGCACCTTGGCCAGGGCCAGGGCCGCCGAGGCCACCGCGCCGCCGCCGATCACCAGCAGCCGGGTGCCACGAGCTACGCCACTGCGCTCCAGGGCATCCCAGGCCGTGGTGTAGGGCACCCCGAGGCTTGCGGCCTGGGCAAAGCTCAGGTGCCGTGGCTTGCGGGCCACGCCCTGGGCGGACAGCACCACGTACTGGGCATGGCTGCCGTCGGCGAAGAAGCCCAGCTCCTTGCCGGTGCCCCAGACTTCCTGGCCCAGCAGTTGCGCCGGCCCCTGCTCCACCACCCCGGCAAAGTCCCGCCCGGGCACCCGCGGCAGTGTGGTGTAGGGAAAGCGCCCGAGGACGTTCTTCACATCACTGGGGTTGAGGCCCGCGGCCTTGATGCGCACCAGCACCTGGCCAGCACCCGGTACCGGGGTGGGCAGGTCCACTACGTGCAGGGCCGCGAGGTCGCCGGTGGCGGAAAATTGCAGTGCTTTCATCGTCGGTTCCATGAGTCGGGGGAGAAAGGAAAAATGCGTGTTCAGGACAGCCAGCTGCCGAGCAACTGGCGCCCCAGGGGCCACAACTGCTCACCGCCGAGCATGCCCAAGAGGCCAACCAGGGCAATTGCCGGTGGCGCCGGAGAACGCACCTGCAAGGCGCCGTAAAGCAGGCCGACCAACAGGCCGGCGGCCAGGGAAATCAGGTAGTTCATGCTGCGCTCCAGAGGCCGTGCGGCTCATGCCGGGGTGAAGTGGCGTGTGCGGCACAGTCTAGGTGGCACGGTCCCGCGGCATCGGCCAAGTGCTTCAGGATTTCGGCCAAGGCCGAAACCCTGGCGGTCGCTCGGCTGGCGTCCGCCTGATGCACATCCGGCGCTCTCCGGATCTTCACGTCTCCTGCGACGGAGTGCCGCCCAGAGCGTTCGTCCGAACGCGGCCCGAGCCTGCGGCAGCGGCTACACGACGCCAGGCACTCCCTGTAGCCGCTGCTGAGCCTGCGAAGCTGCGAAAAGGACCGAAGGGCCTTGCTTGGCGATATCCCGACGAACCTATGGCGGCTTTGAGATTGCCGCGTCTGCTGTGGAGCCGTTCGTCCGAACGCGGCCCGAGCCTGTGGCAGCGGCTACACCTGGCTGGCGCTGGCGTACTGGGAAGGCGCGACACCCAGTTCCCGGCGGAACATGTCGCTGAAGCTGCTGGGGGAATAACCCAGCTCCCGGGCAATGCGGCTCACCGGTACACCCTGGATCAGTTCCGCGGCAGCGGTGGCCAGTTGCACCTGGCGCCGCCATTCGGCAAAGCCCACGCCCAACTGCTCCTTGAACAGCCGCGCCAGGGTGCGCACGCTGGCCCCCGCCGCATCGGCGTGCTGTTCAAAGGAGATGGCCAGGGACGGCGCCGCCATCACCGCCTGGCACAGGCTACCCAGGCGCCGGTCGGAAGCGTCCGGCAGGGCTATCTTCAATTGCGAGCGGCGAGCCCGGCGCAGTTCCAGCAGGGCCAGCCCCACCAGCGCCTCGTAGTACTCCGGCTGCGGCGGGTCGAGTTCCACCAGGCGCACGATCAATTCGCGCAGCAGGTTGTCCACCTGCAGCACCTGGACGCTGGGGTCCAGGGTCGCCGCCAGGGACGGGCGCAAGTAGATGTTGCGCATCTGCAGGTCGCTGACCACGCGAATCCCGTGGCTCACCCCCGGCGGCAACCACACCGCGCGCTGGGGCGGCACCACCAGGGCTTCATGGGGCGTCTCGACCCACATCACCCCGCTCATGGCATAGAGCAACTGGCCCCAATCGTGTTCATGGGGCTCGATGAACAAGCCCCGCGGATAGGTGCGGGCCAGGGGTTGCACCGGGATCGCGGGGTCGCTGAGGTCGGGGGGTGCGGCTAGGGCCATGGCAAGGTCGCGGCAGGTCGGCGGGCGCCCATGGTAACCAGCCGCCCGGGGCGCCGCCAACCGCTGCCGCGCCCATCCGGATGAAGGCCTGGGCGCCGCTCGGGAATCCATTCGGATAGAGCGGCTGGCGGCCCATGACCGTCGGTAGCCCGGACGGACAATCAGAGTGAATTTTTCCGCCGCGCCAGGATCACTAAAAGATCACAGGGAGGAACAAAGGCTTTATGAACAACGCAAAACTTTTCGTCATCGAATACACCCTCCACGGCGCCCCCAAGTCCTTCATCATCCGCCAGGAAAAGATGGACAACGCCGAGGCCTGGCACTGGGCCAGTTGCGACGCTGGAGTGGGTCGGATAGGACGTTTCGGCCGCGAACGGGTGAAGAAGACCAGCAAGCCCATGGCCGAAAAGTTCGGTATCGAAAACGTCACCTGGCGCCCTTCGGTCTAGGACGCAGCAACGCGGGTGGAGCCGCACGGCCCCACCCGCCGAACCCCTCTCAGCCGTGGGCGCCCTTGGCGCATTTGCAGCCTTCGGTGGAAGCGCAAGGCTCGCCGTGGGCGTGATGGTCGGCGCACGCCTGGCAGCAGTAGTGCTTGCCGTGACGGACGATGGCATGGGCGCCCAGCTTGCAGGTACAGGCCGGGCAGGCACAGGTTTGCGTGGACATGGCATGGCTCCTAGGGTTCAAGGCTCGGGCCTTTGGGCGGGTGCTTCACCGAGCGCCCCGCTCGGGCCGAGTCCCCACAGGTTAGGCCAAGGCACCGCCCGGCCAGGGCGCACGCGACTGATGGTCGGCCCCTCACTCCCAGCCCTGCAAACGCAAGGTAGCGCGCACCAGCCGCTGTTCTTCGTCCTCGATGTCCCTGAGGTTGCGGGCAATGCCCTGGATATGCGCCACCGCCGCCTTGCGCGCCTGTTCCGGCAGGCGCCCGGTGACTGCGTTGTACAGCCGCGCATGCTGGCGGTCGATCTGGCGCTTGGGCGCCGGGCGGTGATAGAGGTTGTTGACCGAGGCGAACACCGAATTCAGCAGCAGGTCGGTGAGCGAGCCCAGGGTCTGTACCAGCACCGGGTTGTGCGAGGCCTCGCAGATCGCCAGGTGAAAGGCGTGGTCCAGGCGCGCCAGGGCGGCGGACTCCAGGGCCTGTTCATGGGCCTGCAGCAGGGCCTGGTAGGCGCGCTCGATCAGCACGAAATCCGCTTCGGTGCCGCGCAGGGCCGCCAGCCGCGCCGACTCGCCTTCAAGCAGGCTGCGCACTTCCAGCAGGTCGTAGAGGGTGCGGGGCTGGGAGCTGAACAGATGCATCAGCGGCGACTGCGCCGCCGGAGCCGACAGTTGCGCCACCTGGGAGCCGCGGCCCTGTCGCGTGTCGATGATGCCCCGCGCCCGCAGCAGTTTCAGGCCCTCGCGCAGGGCCGTGCGCGAAACCCCGAGCTTGGCCGTCAGGCGCCGTTCCGAGGGCAGCAACTGGCCGGTCTTGAATACCCCGTCGACGATCAGCCGCTCGATCCGTGCGCAGACCAGGTCCGCCACCTGGGGCCGACGCCCCGCTTGCGTGTCCTGCATGCTTCCTCCCACTGGTATGACCAGCCCTGTGCCATTTGTCCGGCTATTCCTGCGTGCCCGCCAAGCTTTTGAAAAACCTGATCTTTCGGAAAAACCCCGGCCTGCCCTGGAAAACAAAGTGGTTCGACCACTGCCAACGCACATGGACACTAAAGCCCGCCGGGCCAATCATGCAAGGCAGCCGTACAGCATTCGCGACCTGATAAAAACCACACAAGGTCCTTAGCCGCCATGACGATTCTCTACGACGAACGCCTCGATGGCGCCCTGCCCGACGTCGACCGCCAGGCCCTGATCCAGGCCCTGCGCCAGCAGCTACCGGAGCTGGAGCTGCTGGACCAGGAGCAACAGCTCAAACCCTACGAATGCGATGGCCTGAGCGCCTACCGCAGCACGCCGATGCTGGTGGCCCTGCCCCGGCACCTGGACCAGGTGCAGCGCATCCTGCAGATCTGCCACGCCCATCGGGTGCCGGTGGTGGCCCGGGGCGCCGGCACGGGCCTGTCCGGTGGCGCCCTGCCCCTGGAAAAGGGCCTGCTGCTGGTGATGGCGCGCTTCAAGGAAATCCTCCAGATCGACCCCGCCGCCCGTTGCGCCCGGCTCCAGCCCGGGGTGCGCAACCTGGCGATCTCCCAGGCCGCCGCGCCTTGGGGCCTGTACTACGCTCCCGACCCCTCTTCGCAGATCGCCTGTTCGATTGGCGGCAATGTCGCGGAAAACGCCGGCGGCGTGCATTGTCTGAAATACGGCCTGACCGTGCACAACCTGCTCAAGGTCCAGATGCTCAGCGTCGAGGGCCAGCCCCTGACCCTGGGCAGCGAGGCCCTGGACGCGCCGGGCTTCGACCTGCTGGCGCTGTTCACCGGCTCCGAAGGCCTGCTGGGGGTGATCACCGAAGTCACGGTCAAGCTGCTGCCCAAGCCGCAGATCGCCAAGGTGCTGCTGGCGGCCTTCGAGTCGGTGGAAGCCGCCGGCCGCGCCGTGGCCGACATCATTGCCGCGGGCATCATCCCCGGCGGCCTGGAGATGATGGACAACCTGGCGATCCGCGCCGCGGAGGATTTCATCCATGCCGGCTACCCGGTGGACGCCGAGGCCATCCTGCTGTGCGAGCTGGACGGCGTGGAAGCCGATGTCCACGACGATTGCAAGCGGGTGCGCCAGGTGCTGGAACGGGCCGGCGCCAGCGAGGTGCGCCTGGCCCGGGACGAGGCCGAGCGCGTGCGTTTCTGGGCCGGGCGCAAGAACGCCTTCCCGGCGGTGGGGCGCTTGTCCCCGGACTACTACTGCATGGACGGCACCATTCCCCGCCGCGAGCTGCCGGGGGTGCTGCGGGGCATCGCCCGCCTGGCCGACGAACACCAGCTGCGGGTGGCCAACGTGTTCCATGCCGGCGACGGCAACATGCACCCCTTGATCCTGTTCGACGCCAACCAGCCCGGCGAGCTTGAGCGGGCCGAGGCCCTGGGGGGAAAGATCCTCGAACTGTGCGTGGCAGTGGGCGGCAGCATCACCGGCGAACACGGGGTGGGCCGGGAGAAAATCAACCAGATGTGCGCCCAGTTCAACCACCACGAGCTGACCCTGTTCCACGCCATCAAGGCGGCCTTCGACCCCAGCGGCCTGCTCAACCCGGGGAAGAACATCCCGACCCTGCACCGCTGCGCCGAATTTGGCGCCATGCACATCCACCACGGGCAACTGCCCTTCCCCGAACTGGAGCGATTCTGATGAACGTGGCCAGCGATTTCGACGCCGCCGAGACCTTGCTGGAACAGGTGCGCGATGCCTTGGCGAGCAACACCGCGCTGCGCATCCAGGGTTCCAACAGCAAGGCCTTTCTCGGCCGCGAGAGTGCCGGGGAAATACTCGATACCCGCAGCCATCGCGGCATCGTCAGCTACGACCCCACGGAGCTGGTGATCAGCGCCCGGGCCGGTACGCCGCTCGCCGAGCTGCACGCCACCCTGGACGCCGCCGGGCAGATGCTGCCCTGCGAACCGCCGTCCTTCGGCGCGGGCGCGACCCTGGGCGGCATGCTCGCCAGCGGCCTGTCCGGGCCGCGCCGGCCCTGGGCCGGGGCGGTGCGCGATTTCGTCCTCGGCACCCGGGTCATCAGCGGCAGCGGCCAACACCTGCGGTTTGGCGGCGAGGTGATGAAGAACGTCGCCGGCTATGACCTGTCACGGCTGATGGCCGGCAGCTACGGCTGCCTGGGGCTGGTCACCGAGGTCTCGCTGAAGGTCCTGCCCAAGCCCCGGCAATGCATGAGCCTGAGCCTGGAAATGGACCGCCAGCGGGCCCTCGCCCAGCTTGCCGAATGGGGCCAGCAGCCCTTGCCCATCAGCGCCGCCTGCCATCACGGCGAACGCCTGCACCTGCGCCTGGAGGGCGGTGAAGGCTCGGTGGCGGCGGCCCATGACCGGCTCGGCGGCGAGCCCCTGGACCCGTGCTACTGGAGCCAGCTCAACGAGCAGCAACTGGACTTCTTCAACCCCGGCCTGCCGCTGTGGCGCCTCTCGGTGCCGCACAACACCCCGCTGCTGCCCCTGCCCGGCGAACAACTGCTGGACTGGGGCGGCGCCCAGCGCTGGCTGAAGACCGATGCCACGGCCGCCGACATCCGCGCCGTTGTCAGCGCCGTTGGCGGCCACGCCAGTTGCTACAGCCACGGCCTGCTGGACAGCCCGTTCCAGCCCCTGGCGCCGACCCTGCTGCACTACCACCAGCGCCTCAAGGCCCAGCTGGACCCGCAAGGGATCTTCAACCCCGGCCGACTCTACGTGGAGCTCTAGACCATGCAGACCACCCTCAGCCCCGAGGCCCGGCAACTGCCCCGGGCCGCCGAAGCCGAGCGCATCCTGCGCAGTTGCGTGCATTGCGGCTTCTGCAACGCCACCTGCCCCACCTACCAGTTGCAGGGCGATGAGCTGGACGGCCCGCGGGGGCGCATCTACCTGATCAAGCAGGTGCTCGAAGGCGCCCCGGCCACCGCCCAGACGCAGCAGCACCTGGACCGCTGCCTGTCGTGCCGCAACTGCGAAAGCACCTGCCCTTCCGGGGTCGACTACCACAACCTGCTGGACATCGGCCGCGCCGCGGTGGATGCCGCCCTGCCCCGGCCCGCCGGCCAGCAATTGTTGCGCCGCGGCCTGCGGGCGCTGAGCGCCAACCCGCAGCTGTTCAAGGCCCTGATCCATGGCGGCAGCCGCCTGCGCCCGCTGCTGCCCCAGGCCCTGCAGGACAAGCTGCCGCGCCAGGTGCCCACCGCCAAACCGCGTCCGCCCCTGCGCCATGCACGGCGCGTGCTGCTGCTCGAAGGCTGCGTGCAGCCGGGGCTGTCACCCAATACCAACGCCGCCGCAGCGCGGGTCCTGGATCGCCTGGGCATCAGCGTGCAACCGGTCAGCGAGGTCGGCTGCTGCGGCGCGGTGGACTATCACCTGGATGCCCAGCAAGCCGGTCTGCAGCGCGCCCGGCGCAATATCGACGCCTGGTGGCCGCACCTGCAACTGGGGGCCGAAGCCATCGTCCAGACCGCCAGCGGCTGCGGCGCCTTCATCAAGGATTACCAGCACCTGCTGGCCCATGATCCGGCCTACCGCAGCAAGGCCCAGCGCGTCAGTGCCCTGGCCCGGGACCTGGTGGAAGTGCTGCGGGACGAACCCCTGGAACAGCTCGGCGCCCACAGCGACCAGCGCCTGGCCTTCCACTGCCCCTGCACCCTGCAGCACGCGCAGAAGCTCGGCGGCGCCGTGGAACGCCTGCTGCAACGCCTGGGCTTTCACCTCACCGCGGTGCCCGACAGCCACCTGTGTTGCGGTTCGGCGGGCACCTATTCGCTGACCCAGCCGGCGCTGGCGCGGCAACTGCGGGACGACAAGCTGCAGGCCCTGGAAAGCGGCCAGCCGGACCTCATTGCCACCGCCAATATCGGCTGCCAGAGCCACCTCGACGGCGCCGGCCGGACCCCGGTACGGCACTGGATCGAAGTGCTGGAAGCCGCCCTGCCCTGAACCTCACGCCCCTGGAGCTCGCCATGCAGCACAAAGCCGTACTGGGTCAAGACGAAGCCCGCCGCATCCTCGCCGCCGCCCGCGCCGAGGCCCAGCGCCACCGGTGGGCGGTGAGCATCGCCGTGGTCGACGACGGCGGCCATCCCCTGGCCCTGGAACGCCTCGACGGCTGCGCGCCGATCAGTGCCTATATCGCCACCGAAAAGGCCCGCACCGCGGCCCTCGGCCGGCGCGAAACCAAGGCCTACGAGGACATGGTCAATGGCGGGCGCAGCGCCTTTCTCTCGGCGCCGCTGCTCACCTCCCTGGAAGGCGGCGTGCCGATCCGCGTCGGCGGCCAGGTGGTCGGCGCGGTGGGGGTTTCCGGGGTCAAGGCCGGTGAAGACGCCCAGGTGGCACTGGCTGGCGCCGCGTGCCTGGAGGGCGATTGAAGCGGGTTCAGGCGCGGCGCACGCTGCTGCGGTACATGAACAGCAGCGCCAGGGTCAGGCACAGCATCGCCAGCAGGCGGCTGGGCGACAGTTCGATGGCCGGGTTGCCGAACCAGCCGAAGTTGTCGATCAGCATGCCCATGCCCAACTGCCCGAGAATCACCGCCACCGTGGCCACCGCAGTGCCGACCCGGGGCACGGCTCCCACCATCACCAGCATGTAGACCACGCCGAACAGCGCACCGGTCAGTTGCCATTTCGGCGCCTGCAGCAGGCTCATGGCCTGGGGCGGCTGGAAAAACACGATCAGCAGCCCGGTGATCAGGGCACCCACGGCAAAGGTCAGCAGGCTGCTGCGCAACACACCGACGCTTTCCCCCAGGCGGCCATTGATCGCCGCCTGCACACTCAGCACCGCACCGGCGGCCACCACCACAACCAGCAATAGAAACAGATTCATCTTCAACCTCGGGCAATCAGGATCAGGGCCAGCACAATCAGCGCCAGGGCCAGCCAGCGTTCGGCATTGACCGGCTTGCGGGCGCTGCCGAACCAGCCGAAATGGTCGATCAGCACGCTTTTGCCCACCTGCCCGGAAAGGATCGCGATCATGGTCATGGCAATGCCGATATGGGGCGTGGCCAACGTCAGCACCACCACGTAGATCGGCCCCAGCACCCCGCCCAGCAACTGCCAGCGCGGCAACTGGCTGAAGGCCGGGCCGGGCTGCGGACCGCTGAACAACAGCAGCAGCAACAGCAGCGCCGTGCCCACGCCGAAGATGCTCAGGGTCGCCCACAAATGGCCCACCTGGCTCCCCAGCGGGCCCAGCAGACCGGCCTCCACCGACAGGCCCATGCCCGCCAGGATCACCAGCGGCAACAGCATCAGACGCTGCCAGCCGGCAGCGGGTACAGCGCTCGCCACCGGGTTGGGCAGCGGTACTTCTATCGTTTCAGAGGACATGCAACACCTGCTCGACATCAAGGAATGGCCGGCATTATCGATTGCGCAAGCTTTGCGATAAATGGGAGCATGCCGACAACACTTTTGCGCAAAACGCACAGCGGGATCGACCCATGCACGGCTTCAACGACCTCGGTTTCAAGGCCCTGCGCCTGTTTATCGCCGTGCTCGACCAGGGCAGTTTTTCTGCCGTGGCGCGCCGCGAGGGGCTGGCGCCCTCGTCCATTTCACGGCAGATCCAACTGATGGAACAGGCCCTGGGCCAGCAGTTGCTCTACCGCCACACCCGCGCCGTCAGCCCCACCGAGGCCGGGCGCCTGCTGGGGCACCACGCGCGGCGGGTGCTGGCGCAGTGGGAGGAAGCCGAACAGGCGTTGCAGGAACAGCAGGACGAACCGGCCGGGCTGGTGCGGATCAACGCCCCGGTGGTCTTTGGCCAGCGCCACCTGTCGCCCTGGCTCGGTGAACTGCACGGGCGCTACCCGAAGCTGCAGCTGGATATCCAGCAGACCGACCGCTACATCGACCCCTTGCAGGACGGCACTGACCTGCTGTTTCGCATCGGCACCCTGGAAGACTCCTCGATGCAGGCGCGCCTGCTGGCCCCGCAGCGCTACCGGGTAGCGGCCAGCCCGGCGTACCTGGCCCGGCACGGCACCCCGCAGCATCCGGAGCAACTGCAGCGGCACCAGTGCCTGGCCTACAAGGGCGAGACCGGCCAGCAGCGCTGGTTCTTCCGCCAGGGCCGGGCAGACTGGACGCCCTACAGCGTCAAGGGCCCGCTGACCGGCAACCACGCCGACACCCTGACCCAGGCCGCCGAACAGGGCCTGGGGCTGGTGATGTTCCCTTCCTGGCTGATTGGCGAAGCCCTGCACCAGGGCCGGCTGGTGGCGCTGTTCGAAGACTTCGACGTGGCCACCAGCCTCGAACCGCAACAGATCGCCGCCCTCTGGCCCGGCAGCCGACGGCTGTCAGTGAAAGTGCGCACGGTGATCGACTTCTTCGTCGAGAAATTCGGCCCCGAGCCCTACTGGGACCGCCGCCCCGCCCCGTAGGAGCTGGCTTGCCAGCGAAGGCGGCAGCAAGGTTTGGGCAGGATCCGAAGGCCCCTTCGCCGGCAAGCCGGCTCCTACAGGGCCATTTGCAGGATCAGCCAGGCATTGGCCGCGCCGATGATGGCGAACAGGCTCCAGGCGAGGATCCGGGTCGGCCAGCGGTTGACGAACTCGCCCATCAGGCGCCGGTCGTTGGTCATGCGGATCAGCGGGTACAGGGCGAACGGCAGTTGCAGGCTGAGCACCACCTGGCTCAGCACCAGCAACTGGCCCACGGCGCCGTCACCCAGCAGCCAGACGCCGATGAACGCCGGGATCAGGGCCAGCCCACGGGTGATCAGGCGCCGCTGCCAGCAGGGAATCCGCAGGTTCAGGTAACCCTCCATGATCACTTGCCCGGCAATGGTCCCGGTGAAGGTCGAGCTCTGCCCCGAAGCCAGCAGCGCCACGCCGAACAGCACGCTGGCCAGGGCCCCGCCCACCAGCGGGTCGAGCAGGTGGTAGGCGTCCTGGATCTCCACCACATCGCTGTGGCCGGTGTTGTGGAAGGCCGCGGCGGCGAGGATCAGGATCGCCGCGTTCACCAGCAGCGCCAGGGCCAGCGAGCCGATGGTGTCGATCCGCGCCAGCTTGATGGCGTCGGCGCGGCTGGCGCGGTCGTTGCCCACCAGCCGGGTTTGCACGACGGAGGTGTGCAGGTAGAGGTTGTGGGGCATGACCGTGGCGCCGAGGATGCCGATGGCCAGGTACAGCGGCGCGGCGTCGCCGATGGCCGAGAGCGAGGGTACAAAGCCCCGGGCCACGTCCGGCCAGTAGGGCTTGATCAGCAGCAGCTCGATGAAGAAGCACACGCCAATGGTCGCCACCAGCGCCAGCATGATCGCCTCCAGCCGGCGGAAGCCGCGGTTCTGCAGGACCAGCACCAGCAGGGTGTCGAAGGCGGTTATGACGATCCCGGTGCTCAGGGACACCCCCAGCAGCAGGTGGAACGCCAGGGCGCAGCCCAGCACTTCGGCCAGGTCGGTGGCGATGATCGAAACCTCTGCCAGCAGCCACTGGGTGCGCGCCGAACGGGTGCTGTAGCGCTCGCGGCAGAGCTGGGCCAGGTCGCGCCCGGTGGCGATCCCCAGGCGGGAACACAGGCACTGCACCGCCATCCCCGCCAGGCTCGCCAGCAGCACCACGAACAGCAGGTTGTAGCCGTAGCGCGAGCCGGCCTCGATGGCCGTGGCCCAGTTGCCGGGGTCCATGTAGCCGATGGAAATCAGCAGCCCGGGGCCGGCAAAGCGCAGCAGGCGGCGCCACAGGGAAGCGCCGGGGTCGACGGCGACGGAACCCGCCACCTCCGGCGGGCAAAAGGGCGCGGTGGCGATTTTCGGCAAGCTGAATTTCACGGATATTTCCCAGGCGGATTGGCGCAGGGGCCCAGCTTAGACGTTTCAATGCGGGCACCCAAGCCTGAATTTACCCCGCCAAGGCGAGTATGCTGCGCAGGTTGTGCCCTGCGCCGAAACCTTCGGCAGTGAGTATTTTCTGGCCCAAGGTAGCCCTGTGAACAGCACTGCGACGCCCCCCGAACCTCTGCCCCCTTTCCTGCAACCCGGCGACCGGGTGCTGCTGTTCGATGGCGTGTGCAAGCTGTGCAATGCCTCGGTGCGCTTCGTCATCCGCCACGACAGCCAGCGGCGGATCAAGCTGGCCTCGGTGCAATCGCCCCAGGGCCAGGCGCTGCTGGCCTGGTTCGGCCTGCCCACCGAACAGTTCGACAGCGTGCTGCTGATCGAGGAAGCCCGGCTGTCCCAGCGCTCCGATGCGTTTATCCGCCTGATGGCGCAATTGCCGGCGCCCTGGCGCTGGCTGCGGCTGTTGCGCGGGGTTCCCCGGCCGCTGCGGGATTGGGTCTACGACCTTATTGCGCGCAATCGCTATCGGTTGTTCGGCCGTCTCGACGTCTGTTTACTGCCAAGCCCGGATCACCAGGGGCGCTTTCTCGACGACCCGTCCTGAGGCCCCGACCCGGCCCGATCAGCCGGGCTGACGCCGGAAGAACAGCGTCACCTGCCCGAGCTCGAAGCCGAACTTGGTCATGTAGGAACGATTGGCCAGAGTGTTTTCGTCCAACAGGTACATCCAGTCGTCGAAGTGCACCTGGTAGGTCTTGCCATCCACCGGCAGGTTGAGCACGTAGCGCCAGCGCAGGGCATTGCCGGCGACCTCACCCCGGGCCTCGCCGACCACATCGTCGGCGGTCCCGCGCCACAGGCCGGGCCCCGCGGGGACCAGGGTCCAGACCCGGGTCTGGCGGGTGCCGTCGCTGTAGGTGAAGTCTTCGTGCATGATGAATTTCTCGCCTTCGCTGCGGCTGTCGATCTGCACATGAAAACGCTTGATCACCTCGCCGGAGCGCTTCTGGAACAGGCCCCAGGCCTCGACACGACCCTTGAAGAACTGCCGCAGTTCCAGCTCGGGCTCCTGGTCACGGTACTGCTTGACGTCGGTGTCGCTGCATGCGACCAGGCCGAGGCACAGCACTAGCAAGTATTGCTTGAGCATGGAATATCTCCTGTGCTGCGCCCGCTATTGGCCCAGCAGTTGTGCGCGCAACTGCGGATTGCGCGTGCGCGGGTCGAGCCAGATGGCGAAAAACGCTCGGGCGAAGGCTTCGTCCTCGACCCTGTACTGCAAGCGCTGGTCGACAAAGAACTGCACCCCGCGCCCGGGCAGGAACACCCCGGTGATGCGCTGGCCCGGTTCGACATCGACGAAGGCGCGCTGCATCTGCGCCTGCCAGTCCTTGAGTTGCGCCGGGCTCACCGCGCTGCCGGACAGGCGCTGGATCTCGTCGAGGCTGGTCTGCACCAGATCGTCGCGGCTGATCGTGCGCCGGTAGGTCAGTTCCAGGGCGAAGGGGCGATCGGCCGTCAATGGCAACGTCGTGCCCCAGAGCCGCGCGTGGTAGACCTTGAAGCCGAACCAGCTGAACTCGCCGCTGCCCAGCAGCCGCGCATTGGGCAACGACTCTTGCCAACCGGCATTGGCCGTAGCGCTGAGCACCACCAGCAGCCACAGCAACCGGGCCACGCCCACTCGCCGCCTGCGTTTCATTCAAGGCTGCCTGCGCAACAGCTGAAGAAACTCCTGGCGGGTGCTGGCCGACTCGCGAAAGGCCCCCAGCATTACCGAGGTGTTCATCAGCGAGTTCTGCTTCTCGACCCCGCGCATCATCATGCACATGTGCCGCGCTTCGATGACCACCGCCACCCCGGCCGCCCGGGTCACTTCCTGGATCGCCTCGGCAATCTGCCGCGTGAGGTTCTCCTGGATCTGCAGGCGTCGTGCATACATGTCGACGATCCGCGCCACCTTGGACAGGCCCAGCACTTTGCCGGTGGGGATGTAAGCCACATGAGCCTGACCAATGAACGGCAGCAAATGGTGCTCGCACAGGGAATACAACTCGATGTTCTGGACCATCACCATCTCGTCGCTGGTGGAGCTGAACAACGCACCGTTGACCAGTTCTTCGAGGCTGGTTTCGTAACCATGGCACAGATAACGCAAGGCTTTTGAGGCTCGCTGCGGGGTGTCCCGCAAGCCCTCGCGGGTCGGGTCTTCACCCAACCCCTGCAAAATGCCGTGAAAGTGCTGGGAGAGAGGATCGTGCATGGCGCATGGCTTCCGAAAGGCTGGCAGGGCGGGCAATTTCCTTGCACGTGCCAAGGAAAAAAGGCCTCCGAGGTGGTCGACCACCTAACTGACCCAGCCCCGGTTCCACCCGGGCCTGACCTCGGAGCCCAAAAAGCGTGGGCAGCGACCGCCGCCCCTTGAAAAACTGAGCAGCTATCGGCACATCCCACACCTTAAAAACCTATACGACAATTTAATTTTTGTACAATTTTTATAGGAAAAAAATGCCTTTTAAGCCCAAATACTTGTACAAATAAGCCTTTAATCGATTCAATACTTTCTATCTGTACAAGAAAAAACGACCCTGCACTTCACTCCCGGCCACTTCCCTGCCTGCAGATACGCGCCAATCGCTTCGTTGGATGCTAGCGTGGCGCACCGTTCATCCGCCGAGTGCGCCCATGCTGCTGTTGAAACTGCTGACCGTTCCCGGATTTCTGTGGTTGATCTCCCTGGCGAGCAAGCGCTGGGGCCCGAATGTCGCTGGCTGGCTGGCGGGATTTCCCGTGGTGGTGGGGCCGATCCTGCTGTTCCTGGCCCTGGAGCAGGGCCAGGTGTTCGCCACCCATGCCGCGGTGGCGGCCCTGTCGGCGGTGTTCGCGATGATCGCCTTCAGCGTCGCCTATACCCATGCCGCGCAGCGCTTCTCCTGGCCCGGGGCCCTGGCCATTGCGACCCTGGTGTGGGCCTTGCTGGCCACGGTCATCGCCCAGGTGCCGCCATCCCTGGGTTTTTCCAGCCTCTGCGCCGCCAGCGCCCTGCTCCTGGCCCCACGGCTGTTTCCGCCGGTGGGCGAACTGCCCCCCAGCCCGGGGCCGCGCTCCGACAAACTGCCCTACCGGATGCTCGCCGGTGCCCTGCTGACCCTGGCCGTGACCCTGTTGGCCAGCACCGTTGGCGAACGCTGGAGCGGCATGCTCGCGGTGTTCCCGGTGCTTGGCAGCGTCCTTGCGGTGTTCTCCCATCAGAGTCGTGGCGTGGCCTTCACCACTGTCCTGCTGCGCTCCCTGACCACCGGCCTGTACGCCTTCGCCGCCTTCTGCCTGGCCCTGGCACTGGCCCTGCCCCCGCTGGGCATGCTCGCCTTCGCGGTGGCGCTGGCAGCGTCGATGCTGGTCCTGGGGCTGAGCAAGCGGCTGTTGCGAGCCACTGTGCAGGAGCCGGCTGGCCGGCACAGGGGCCCTTGAGTCTTGCACCGGGCTGGCGGAAGTTTTCGCTGGCCAGCCAGCTCCTACAAGCCTTGGCTGGCCGTCATCGGAGCCGCGCTGAAAAATCCTTGTGGAGCAGGCCGCAACGGCCGTGGGATGATGCGCGCCTTTGATCACTGCCCGGAGATTGCGCATGTCATCTTTCGCTAGAAAAGCCCTGGTCCTGGTGTTCGCCACCGTAGCGGGCCTGGGCGCGCTGAACGCGGTCGCCGCCAGCAAATCCGCGGCCAGGCAGGACTCGGGGGAGAAGGTCGCAGTCCTCGACGGCAAGCTCGCCTTCACCCTGCCCAAGGGGTTCAGCGCTTCGGTACTGCCGGCCGGCAGCGAGGCCAATGGCACCGAGGGCGCCAGCGGCACCCTGTATTCCAACTCCACCACCCGTACCGTGGTGATCGCGGCGCAGAACACCATTCCCCATGGGGCCAAGGTCCAGGACAACGACGCCGCCTTTCTCGATGACGCGGTCAGCGGCTTTCTCGCGCAACAGGCCGCGGCGCTGCCGGATTTCAGCAAGCAAAGCGAAAAGAACATGACCCTCAAGGGCCTTGGCGTGCGCCAGATCGACAGCACCGCCACCATGGGCGGCGGCCTGACCCTGAACTCCACCCTGATTGCCGGCTCCGGCACACGCATGGCGGTGATCCAGATAATTTCCCGGGCCACCGACAAGGCCGGCCACACCGCGCTGATGAAGCAGATCCTCGGTCAGTAGACCCCGTGCCGGCTCAGGGGTTGAGCCCCTGCAGCCAGCCCTTGAGGTCGTCGATCTCCGCTTCGCTGATGCTGTGCCCCAGGCCCGGGTAGGCATGGAACTGCGGTTGCAGTGACAACCCCTGCAGCAAGCGCTGGGCATCCACCGCATCGCTGTAGGGCAGGCGCTGGTCAAGGGTGCCATGGCCGATGAAGATGCCCAGGCGCTGCAGGCTCGGGTTGTTCTTCACCTGCGCTGCCAGCACCGGCAGGATCTTCCCGCTCAAGGCGGCGATGCCCCGCACCGACTGCGGATGTCGCAGGCCCACTTCATAGGCCATCACCGCGCCCTGGCTGAACCCCACCAGCACCACCTTGTCCGGCTGGGTCTGGTACTTGGCCAGCGCCGCGCGGACAAACTGGCCGATCAGCTCGGCGCCGCTGGCCAGCTCGCTGGTCACACCGTCGTAGGGGCCCTGGCCCTTGCGGTGGAACCACTGGTAGCTGCCCTCCTCCAGGGTCTGCGGTGCCCGCACCGACACATAGGTGTAGCTCGCCGGCAGGCGCTGGCGAAGGCCGAACAGGTCGGCCTCGTTGCTGCCGTAGCCATGCAGGAAAATCACCAGCGGCTGGTTGCGCGGCTCGGCCGGGGCCTGCTCCAGGTACTTGAGCGGCAGGTCATCGTGCAGTACATCGGCGGCCTGCACCCAAGGCGCGGCCAGCAGCGCCAACAGCGCCAGGTAGCGGATCATGTGTAGCTCCTTGAAGGGGTAAAAACGGGTCGCCAGAGCCTAGCACTGCCAGTCCCGAGCGTTCATCTGCCCAGCCCCCGCCAGGCCAGCGGCAAGCACAGCAGCACCGCCAGCGCAAACCCCACCTGGGACAGGTAGAAGGTCTCCAGCCACTGGCCATGGGCCGCCACGTAGAGGCTGTTGTGCAGCACATCCAGCAGGATGATTGCCAGGGTCAGCAGCAGGCCCCAGCGCGGGCGCACCAACAGCAGCAGCGCCGCCAGCGGATCGAACAGCGTCAGGGAGCCCCAGAAGGCCCGGCTGGCCAGGGGCGTGGCGGCGCCGTAGCCATAATCCCAGAGCAGGCCATGCTCGAAGGCGGCGCGCAGGTGATTGAACGTCGCCGCCAGCAGACACAGGGCGAACAGCAGGCGGATGCACAGCGACACTCGGGGCATGGGCACATCTGTCATAGGAGCCGGCTGGCCGGCGCAGGGCGTGACGCCGGATCAAGGGGTGGGCGCGCTGCAGCTTGCGCTGGCCAGCCAACGCCCGATCGACCCCTGCGGGGGCGGTTCAGTCGTTGATCAGCTTGCCTTCACGAATCGCCTCGCGGCCGGCCACCTTGGCCAGCCAGATGCCCGGCTGGGTGTAGCGCCCACGGTCCAGGGCAAAGAGCACGCCGCTGGTGCCGGCACACACGGTGCTGACGCGATCGCTCAAGGGGTCCACCACTTCGAACAACGCATCGCCACGCTCCACCCACTCTCCGGCATCGCGCAGGAAACTGACCACGCCATGGTGGGGGGCGAACAGGTACTGAGTGCCTTCGAAGGGCATGCCTTCACAGCACTGCTGCGGAGCGGCCGGCCACTCGCCGCTGATCAGCCCCTGTTCGGCGAGAAACCCCAGGATGGCTTCGCAGTTGGCCCGGGCCTGCTGCACCCGGGTGTCGCCCATGCTGCCCAGCTCCAGGGTGGCGGCCAGGTTTGCCGGGGGAATCGCCGCCCGCGGAAAGTCCCGGGCCAGGCGCAGCCAGGGCGCGGAACAGGATTCATCGAAAGAGCTGCCGCCGGAGTCTTCGCACAACAGCGCCACCCCGGCCTTGAGCCGCGCCGCCAGGGACTGCCAGCGAGGCCAGTGCTGGGGCAAGGCATAGAGGTGGATCGCCGCTTCGAAATCGCAATGCAGGTCGAGGGTGATGTCGGCGTCGCAGGCATGGCGCAACAGCAAGCGATGCAGGGCTTGCAGCTGCGAATCAGCCGCTGGCAGCTCATCCAGCACCTGGACCATGGCCCGGCGGATCAGGGCGATATTGGCCGTGGCGTCGTCCCCCAGTTGCTTGCCGATCAAGTCGCCCACCGGGCCGCTGAGCTCGACGAAGGCGCGATTGAAATTCTTGCCGCTGCCCAGCTCGAAACGCCCCAGGTGGCTGCCCTGCACCTGCTGGTCGAGGCCGATGGGATTGGCCACCGGCACCAGCTCGACCACAGCCTGCAGGCGCCCCTGGCTCTCCAGCTGCGCCAGGCGCTGCTTGAGCTCCCAGGCAGTGCGCATGCCGGGCAGTTCGTCGGCGTGCAGGCTGGCCTGGATGTACACCTTGCGCGGGCCGCTGCCAAAGCGGAACACACTGAGCTGGCGCTGGGTGCCCAGGTGGCCCCAGAGCAAGGAATGGTCGATGCGTTGCATGGCAACTCCGGAGATCAGAAAAAGGCGTGGCGCAGAATAAAACAGTGGCGCACAAAAAAGGTGGCTGCCGGCCCCCGGCAACCACCTTTTTCAACGCCCGGGCTTACTCGCCGTAGACGTCGAAATCGAAGTACTTGTCCTGCACTTGCTTGTACTTGCCGTTGGCACGGATCTCGGTGATGGCCTTGTTGAATTTCCCGGCCAGTTCCTGATCCCCCTTGCGCACGGCAATGCCGGCACCGCCGCCGAAGTATTTCGGATCGTTGTACTCAGGGCCCACGAAGGCGAAGCCCTTGCCGGCGTCGGTTTTCAGGAAGCCATCGTCGAGGTTCACCGAATCCGCCAGCAGCGCGTCGACGCGGCCGGAGACCATGTCCAGGTTGGCTTCCTGCTGGGAGCCGTAGCGCACCAGGTCGATGCCCGCCGGCACCAGCACTTCGGTGGCGAAGCGGTCATGGGTACTGGCCCGCAGCACACCGACCTTCTTGCCCTTGAGCTCGGTCAGCGGGTCCTTGATGCTGGTGCCGGCCTTCATCACGAAGCGCGCCGGGGTGTGGTAGTACTTGATGGTGAAATCGACGTTCTTCTTGCGGTCGTCGGTGATGGTCATGGACGACAGGATGGCGTCGATCTTCTTCACCTTCAGCGCCGGGATCAGGCCGTCGAACTCCTGCTCGACCCAGGTGCACTTGGCCTGCATCTGCTCGCACAGGGCGTTGCCCAGGTCGACATCGAAACCGGTGAGCTTGCCGTCGGGGGTCTTCATCGAGAACGGTGGGTAGCCGGCTTCGATACCGATACGGATCGGCTTGGCCTCGTCGGCCGAAGCGGTGAAGGAAAACAGCGACAGTGCCAGGGCACCGAACAGCGCAAACTTGTTCATTTATAACTCCAGGAGACGGAGGCTTTTATTGGCTGGTTTCGATTGGGGGGGCAAATCGAAGTGGCCAGCAGTCTAGAGCGGCTCCCGGGATGCAAATTGTGTTTATGCGACAAATACTTATAAAAAATATGCGCCCGCGATCCTCTGCCTCCTCCCTCGCCCCGGCATGATGCGTTTGCCCCTGAAAATCCCGACGTTCGCCTCAGAACGGGCCATTTTTACCGACACATCCCCGCTAGCCGCAGCCCAAGGCCGCTACTAGCGGAGTCAGCCCTTCAGCAGGCGCAGGACAGATCCGCTCCCTCGCGGCGCGGTTGCCCGGTGCTGAGCTGGAAGCCCTCATCGAGCCAGCCGGTGACACCGCCGATCATCTCCTTGACCGAGTATTCCAGGGCCGCCAGCTTGACCGCCGCCTTGTTCGCGCCATTGCAGTGAGGGCCGGCGCAATACACCACGAACAGGGTGTCGCGAGGATAACCGGCCAGGTGTTCGGCGGTGAGCAAGCGCCCGGGCAGATTGATCGCCCCGGGGACATGGCCACGGGCAAAGGCTTCGGGGCCACGCACATCCACCAGGACAAAATCCACTTCACCGGCCTCCTGGCTGCTGTGGACGTCGGAACAGTCGGTTTCAAAGGTCAGGCGGTTGCAAAAATGCATCAGGGCAATGGCCGAAGGGGCGGCGGCAGTGCTGCGGACCAGGCTGGTCATGGGCGTCTCCAGAAGCTTGCGATTAAGGTGGGAAGGACTTTATAGGCCCTGCCCCACCACGCTAAAGTGGCGACCCGGACACTGACTGGTAACTTTCCGCCAAATGCACAATCACCCTGGACTGGTGGCGATTCTCGCCTACGACGGCCTTTGCACCTTCGAGTTCGGCATTGCCGTGGAGATTTTCGGCCTGGCCCGGCCGGAGTTCGATTTCCCCTGGTACCGGCAAACCATCGCCGCCGTGGACCCCGGCCCGATGCGTGCCCTGGGCGGGATCCAGGTGCTGGCCGACGGGGGCCTGGAGCTGCTGGAGCAGGCGCGGACCATCATCATTCCCGGCTGGCGCAGCCGCGAGCAGGCGCCGCCGCCGAAGTTGCTGGAAGCGCTGCGCCAGGCCCACCAACGCGGTGCGCGGCTGCTGTCGATCTGCTCCGGGGTGTTCGTTCTGGCGGCGACCGGGCTGCTGGATGGTTGTAGCGCCACCACTCACTGGCGCTACGCCCGCGAGCTGGCCGAGGGTTACCCGAATATCCGGGTGGACCCGGATGTGCTCTATGTCGATGCCGGGCAACTGATCACTTCCGCCGGCAGCGCCGCCGGTATCGATGCCTGCCTGCACCTGGTGGCCCGGGATTTCGGCACCCAGGTGGCCAACAGCGTGGCCCGGCGCCTGGTGATGTCGCCGCAACGCACCGGCGGCCAGGCGCAGTTCATTCCCGCACCGGTCAGCCGTACCCCGCGCAGCGACCTGTCGCGAGTCATGCAATGGGCCCGGGAGCGCCTGCATCAACCGCTGAGCGTGAGCGAACTGGCGGCCCGGGCGCTGATGAGCGAACGCACCTTCCTGCGGCGTTTCCACGACGCCACTGGCGCCTCGCCCAAGGCCTGGCTGCAGCATGAACGGCTGGCCCGGGCCAGGGAACTGCTGGAAAGCGGCAGCGAGAGTACCGAAAGCATTGCCCTGCGCTGCGGTTATCGCTCGGTGGAGAGCTTTCGCGTGGCCTTTCGCGGCCTGGTGGGCGTACCGCCGTCGGTGTACCGCGAACGCTTCGGCCGCGGCCTGGAAAGCACCACACCACCGCGCCCGTCGTAGGAACCGGCTTGCCGGCGAAGGGGGCGACGCTGATCCGGCGGCGTCCATCCCGACGCTTTCGCGGGCAAGCCCGCTCCTGCAGAAGAGACGTGCAGGAGCGGGATGCAATCGGTCGATGCGGGTCCGGCGGGGCGTCAGTCCTGGGGTTTGCGCAGCAGGTAGGTGTCCATGATCCAGCCATGGGTCTGCCGGGCCTGCAGGCGCACACGGCGGATTTCGTCGGCCACCTGGTCCAAGGGGCCGCTGATGAGGATTTCATCCGCGGTGCCCAGGTAGGCCCCCCAGTAGATGTCCAGGCCCTGGTTGCGCAGGTGGCGGTAGGAATCCTCGGCGTCGAGCATCACCACCAGGCTGTCGGCGGAACCGGCCTGCCCCGCTGCCAGGCGGCGTCCGGTGGTGATTTCCACGGAGCGGCCAATGCGGTTCAGCGGCACTTTGTGCCGGGCCGTCAGGGCCTGGACACTGGTGACGCCGGGGATCACTTCGTACTCGAACGACGCCGTACCGCTGGCCAGGATCTGCTGCAGGATGCGCAGGGTGCTGTCGTACAGCGCCGGATCGCCCCAGGCCAGAAAAGCGCCGGTTTCACCGTCCGCCAGTTCCTGGTTGATCAGCCGCTCGAAGACCTGCTGCTTGTCGCGGTTCAGGGTCTGCACACTGGCCTGGTAGTCCACGTCGCCGCGCTCGCGCTCGGGGTTCTGCGCCTCGACGTAACGAAAGGGCCGCTCGGTGAGGTAGCGCTCGCACAGCTCGCGCCGCAGGTCGATCAGGGAATCCTTGCTCGGCCCCTTGTCCATGAGGAACACCACGTCGCTGCGGTTCAGCGCCTTGATCGCCTGGATCGTGATGTAGTCGGGGTTGCCGGCGCCGATGCCGATCACCAGGAGGGTTTTCATGGGCTTGCTCTCGCTGTTTTGCCAGCGGGCCAGTATGCGGCGCTTTGGCCTGATGAGAAATGCTTCTGTAGCCCTCTGGGGCGGCGGGCATCGGCGCGGCGAAAGGTGGCCTGGGGCCGTTGCATGTCCGGCTGGAGATGGCCAGGCAAGGCCCCCGGGGCCTTTGCGCAGCCTCGCGGGCTCGGCAGCGGCTACCGGGATGGCGTCGGGGGGCCGGGCAGGCGCAGGCGCCAGCGGCCGGCGTGGCTCAGGTCGAGCCGGGACAGGGGCTCGATGTCGATCTGGTTGAAGCTCGCCAGCGGCGCCTGCAGCACCTGCACCAGCACGGCGCGGATGACGAACGGATGGGTCACCGCCAGCCAGTGGCCCGGGCGCTGCGCCATGACCTCCAGCCATTGCGCCACGCGCTGGCACAACTGGGCCAGGGATTCGCCTCCCGGTGGCGCCAGCTGCGGGTCCTTGAGCCAGGCCTGCAGCGCCTCGGGTTCACGCTCTTGCAGTTCATCGATGCGCAGCCCCTGCCAGGCGCCGAAATCACAGTCGCGCAAGGCGTCCTGCACCTCATGCTCGGCGCTGAACAGCTGGGCGCTCTGGCGGGTACGCAGCTCGGGCCCGCACAACACCCGGATGCTGCGCTTGAAATCACCGGCGCGGCTCAGGGCCTGGGCTTGCCAGTCCAGCTCCAGGGGTTCGTCCCGGGGAAAACGCGCCAGCTTCTGGGCGGCGGTGCGGGCATGGCAGATCAGGGTCAGACGGGTGGCCTGCACGGTGTTTACTCTGGCGTTATCGATTGGCAAACCTACACGGGCCGGGCAGATGCAACATCTTTGCTGCAACCGCCTCCAAGGTTCATTGCAAAACAGCACGCAGGTGCCTGTCCGGTGCGGTCGCGCCACTGTATTCGGCCTGCTCGGCGTAAGCCAGACCCTGTTGCGATCGCTCCCCTACGTCCCGTACCGTGGCTTCCCGCCCCGCCAACAACAGATTCCCACCTGAAACCGCCCCATTTCAGGGCAATTTGATATCAGAGGAAAATTCACTAGACATGTAGCGTCTATTACATAAATATCCATTTCGCCATTTTATGAAATAAAAACGACATCACTTTCCAAGGCACCCCGATGCCCTCTCTCAGAGACCTGATCACCGACCCCGCCCTCGACCTCACGCCCTCCGAGCGCAAGGTCGTGCGGGCCCTGCTCGATCACTACCCGCGCAATGGGCTGGGGCCGATGTCACGCCTGGCGGAACACGCCGGGGTCAGCGATCCGACCATCGTGCGCCTGGTGAAGAAGCTCGGTTTCAGCGGCTACGGCGAATTCCAGGAAGCCCTGCTCAGTGACATGGATGACCGCCTGCGCTCCCCCAGCACCCTGCTGCGCCCGCGTTCGCAAGTGGCCCAGGGCGATACCTGGGGCCGCTACCTGGCCGACAGCCAGCGCGTACTGCAGGACACCCAGGCCCTGACCCAGCCCGAAGACATCCGCGTGCTCATGGACTGGCTGCTGGACAGCCGGCATTCGGTGTACTGCTTCGGCGGCCGCTTCAGCAGCTTCCTCGCCCTCTACCTGTTCAACCACCTGCGGCTGATGCGCCCGGGCTGTTTCTTCCTTGACGACAACGCCCAACTGCCGGACCGCCTGTTCGATGTCCAGCGCCAGGACCTGGTGCTGCTGTTCGACTACCGCCGCTACCAGTCCCAGGCCATGCGCGTGGCCAGTGCGGTCAAGGCACGCAACGCCCGGGTGGTGCTGTTCACCGATATCTATGCCTCGCCGCTGCGGGAGCTGGCGGACCTGGTCATCAGTGCACCGGTGGAATCCTTGTCGCCATTCGACACCCTGGTGCCGGCGCTGGCCCAGGTCGAGGCGCTGGTCGCCTGCCTGACCCCGCGCAGCCCTCATCTTGATCAACGCCTGGAGGGCATCGATGCCCTGCGGGCGGAATTTGCTACCCATGTGCTGGAGGAAAAATAAGGATGTTCAGCCTGCCCCACCGTTCGCCCCGGGACCTGCCCTTCGTCGTCGACCACACCGCCCTGCTGCTGGTGGACATGCAGCGGGCGTGGCTTGAACCGCAGTTCGATCCGCACCTGCAAGGGCCCGAGGGCGAGGCCTTTCTCAAGCGCGCACGAGAGCGCGTGATCCCCAACCAGCAACGGCTGCTGGCGGCGGTGCGCGAGGCGCGGCAGAACGTGCTGCACACCATTATCGAAAGCCTGACCGCCGATGGCCGTGACCGCTCCCTGGACCACAAGCTGTCGGACATGCACCTGCCCAAGGGCAGCCCCCAGGCGGCGATCATTGCCGAACTCGAACCGGTTGAAAACGAGATCGTGCTGCCCAAGACCTCCTCCGGGGTGTTCAACTCCACCAACATCGACTACGTGCTGCGCAACCTGGAAACCCGCCACCTGATCATCGCCGGGATCGTCACCGACCAGTGCGTGGACATGGCCGTGCGCGACGCCGCCGACCGCGGCTACCTGGTGACCCTGGTGGAAGATGCCTGCGCCACCTACGGCGATACCCGGCACCAGGCCTGCCTCAACGCAATCAAGGGCTACTGCTGGATCACCGACACCGACACCGTGCTCGGCCGCCTGCGGGAGATCCGCGGATGAGCCGGGGCCAGGGCATCGAGGCCCTGACCCCGGTGGCCATGACCAGCATCGTCACCACCGACCTGATCGGCGTCACCCGTGGCCGCTCCTTTCCCAGCGATGAGCTGGAGCGCTACAAGGTCGGCGGCTGCGGCTGGGTGCCGGCCAACAGCGCGCTGACGCCCCAGGACCTGATCGCCGAGGACAACCCCTGGGGCGCCTATGGCGACCTGCGGCTGATCCCCGACCTGGACAGCCGGGTCAGTGTCGGCGCCGGGCCGGATGCCAGCGCGGCGCCGCTGGATTTCATCCACGCCGACATCTGCGAGACCGACGGCACGCCCTGGGCGGCCTGCCCGCGCACCCTGCTGCGCAAGGAAATCGAGCGCTACCGCGAGCTGGGCATCCAGATCACCGCGGCCTTCGAGCATGAATTCAACCTCGACACCGGCACCGGCCAGCGCGAACACCTGGCCTTCTCCCTGGAAGCCCAGCGCCAGGGCGCGGCCTTCGGTGGCTGGCTGCTGGCGGCGTTGCGGGCCGCCGGCGCCGAACCGGAAATGTTCCTCCCCGAATACGGCAAGCAGCAGTACGAGATCACCTGCCGGCCGACCCAGGGCCTGGCCGCTGCCGACCGGGCGGTGAACGTGCGCGAGATCACCCGGGAAATCGCCCGGCAACTGGGGCACCGGGTCAGCTTCGCGCCCAAGACTGCCGACGACGCGGTGTGCAACGGGGTGCACCTGCACCTGAGCCTGCAAAACCTGGACGGCGAGCCACTGCTCTACGACCCCCACGCGGTGAGTGGCGACGACCTGTCGAGCCTGGGCCAGCACTGGGCCGCCGGGGTGCTCAGGCACCTGCCGGCGCTGTGCGCCTTCACCGCGCCGACGCCGATTTCCTACCAGCGCCTGCAGCCTCATCACTGGAGCGCCTCCTACGCCTGCCTGGGCCTGCGCAACCGCGAAGCCTCGCTGCGCATCTGCCCGACCCTGAGCCTGGGCGGCAAGCCGGTGGCGCCGCAGTACAACCTGGAATTCCGCGCCCTGGATGCCACCGCCTCGCCGCACCTGGCCATGGCGGTCATCCTGATGGCCGGGCGCCTGGGCCTCGAACAGCAACGGGTGCTCAATGCGGTGACCGACAAGGCCCCCTCGGACCTGAGCGCCGAGCAACGCCTGGCCAGTGGCATCGTGCCGCTGCCGGGCTCCCTGCCCCAGGCCCTGGAATGCCTGCGCGGCAACACTGAACTGCTGCAGTTCCTGCCCCAGGACCTGCTGGCCACCTACTTCGCCGTCAAACAAAAGGAAGTGTCCCTGACCGAGCACCTGACCGCTGCCCAACTCTGTGAGCACTATGGACACCTGTACTAAATCCGCCGAGCTGGGGTTCTACACCGAGCCGGCCTACCGCCTGATCCGTGAAGACTCCGAGCACCCGCTGATTCTGGTGTGCGAACACGCCAGCCACTACATTCCACCGGCCCTGCACGACCTGGGCCTGGACCCGCTGGCGGCCCGCGAACACATCGCCTGGGACCCGGGCGCCCTGGAACTGGCCCAAAGCCTGTCCCAGGCCCTGGGCGCGACCCTGATCGCGGCCAATTACTCGCGCCTGCTGATCGACCTCAACCGACCGCGCCACGCCCCCGACAGCATCCCGCTGCAAAGCGAGATCTATCAGGTGCCGGGCAACCAGCAGCTGGACGAGGCCACTCGCGAGTACCGCCGCCAGCAGCTGTTCACGCCGTTTCACCAGCGCCTGCAAAGGATCATCGACCGGCGCCTGGCCCAGGGCCGTGAAGTGCGGGTGGTGGGGATCCACAGCTTCACCCCGGTCTACTACGGGCAGCCGCGCGCGCTGGAAATCGGCGTGCTGTATGGCAGCGCCACCGACTACGCGGCGCGGATCCTCGAAGGGCTGTGGAGGCTGCCGATCAAGGTGGCGGGCAACCAGCCCTACGAGATCGATCCGTTGAGCGACATGACCGTGCCGGTGCACGGCGACGCCCGTGGCCTGGCGTCGGTATTGATCGAGGTGCGCAACGATCTGCTGCGTACCCCTGAAGCGGTGCAGCACTGGAGCGATACACTGGCGCCGCTGCTGTAGCCGCGGCGAGAGGAAGGTTTCACCGGCGCGCCCCGAAGGACTCACCCGGCGCGCCAAAACGCTGTTTGCAGGACCGGTACAACAACTAGAAAAACCGCTGTGGTGTGTCTTTAAACCCTGCCAGGTTCAAACACGAAAGCGCGGCCCGAGGTGTCAATGACGACCCGCAGGGCCCCGCCTTTACCCACTTACACAGGCTCAAGGAGAACGGCTTCATGGAGATTGAAGAATTCGGCTACAAACAGGAACTCAAGCGCGGGCTGAGCCTGCGTGACCTGGTGGTCTACGGGATGATTTTCATGATTCCCATCGCCCCGTTCGGGGTCTACGGCTACGTCAACCAGGAAGCCCCGGGCATGGTGCCCCTGGCCTACATCATCGGCATGGTGGCGATGGTCTTCACCGCCCTGAGCTACGGCGCCATGGCCCGCGCCTTTCCCATCGCCGGTTCGGTGTATTCCTACGCCCAGCGCGGCCTCAACCCCCATGTGGGCTTTCTTGCCGGCTGGCTGATGCTCCTGGACTACCTGCTGATCCCGCCGCTGCTCTACGTCTACGCGGCCATGGCGCTCAACCACCTGTACCCGGAAGTGCCCAAGGTCGGCTTCATCCTGGCGTTCCTGGTCAGCGCCACCTTCGTCAACCTGCGCGGCATCACCTTCACCGCGCGGATGAACATCCTGTTCCTGCTGGCGCAACTGGCGGTCCTGGGGATCTTCCTGTTCTACGCCTGGAATGCCCTGCACGGTGGCGCCGGCAACGGCCAACTGACCCTGGCGCCGCTGTACAACCCGGAGAACTTCCACTTCGGCATGCTGATGCAGGGCGTCTCGATTGCGGTGCTGTCGTTCCTCGGCTTCGATGCCATCTCCACGCTCGCCGAAGAGGTCAAGGGCGACCCGGGCCGCAGCGTCGGCCGCGCCGCGCTGATCACCCTGGTGGTGATGGGCGCGATCTTCGTGGTACAGACCTGGATCGCCACCGACCTGGCCGCCGGCATGGGCTTCAAGTCCGCCGACACCGCCTTCTATGAAATCGCCGAACTGGCCGCCGGCAGCTGGCTGGCGACCCTCACCGGAGTGGCCACGGCGCTGGCCTGGGGCGTGGCGGTGGCCATCACCTCGCAGGCCGCGGTATCGCGCCTGCTGTTCGGCATGGCCCGCGACGGCAAGCTGCCCAAGGTGCTGGCCAAGGTCCACCCCAAGCACAACACCCCGCACATCAGCATCTACCTGGTGGCGGTGCTGTCGCTGCTGATCTGCTACCTGTTCATCAACTCGGTGGACACCCTGACCTCCCTGGTCAACTTCGGCGCCCTGAGCGGCTTCATGCTGCTGCACATCACCGTGATCAATTTCTACTGGCGCCGGCAGAAGTCCGGCCAGGTGGTGCGCCACCTGATCTGCCCGGTGATCGGCTTCGTGATCGTCAGCGCCATCATGTACAACATGGGCGTGGATGCGCAGAAACTCGGCGCCATCTGGATCCTTGCCGGGCTGGTCTACCTGTTCCTGCTGAACAAGCTGGGCAGCGGTGCCGCCCTGCCCGACCCGCTCAAGCACTAGTTGCACCCGCGCGGCGCCCCAGGGCGTCGCGCCAACCCCGGCGCTGCCAGCAAGAGCGGCCCGGGGACTGGCCGCCGGATGCCGCGGCCATGGAACTGCGTGGTAACCGACAGTGATGTCTGGCCAGTGCCTGCCCCCCGGGGCAAGCGGCCCTTGATACAGGAGTACACCCATGCTGGCCTTGCGTCCGGTGGCGTTATCCGATCTGCCCCAACTGCGGCGCCTGGCCCGCGAACGCCTGCTGGGCGTGACCTCCCTGGTGGATGACGAAACCTGCCTGCGGGACAAGATCCTCGATTCCCAGGCCTCCTTCGCCAAGAGCGAGGCCAGCCAGGGCCCGGAGAACTATTTCCTGGTGCTCGAGGACCTCGACAGCGGCCAGTTGCGCGGCTGCTCGGACATCCTCGCCACTGCCGGTTTTGCCAGCCCGTTCTACAGCCTGCGCAACCGCCCGTTCATCAGCAGTTCCCGGGAGCTGAACATCCAGCACGGGGTGCCCACCCTGTCGCTGTGCCACGACCTCAGCGAACAGACCCTGCTGCGCAGCTTCCATGTCGACCCGCCGCTGGGCGGCACGCCACTGGCCCAGCTCACCTCCCGCGGGCGGTTGCTGTTCATCGCCGCCCACCCCCAGCGCTTCGCCGACAGCTGCATCAGCGAGATCGTCGGCTACAGCGACGCCAACGGCGAGTCGCCGTTCTGGCAAGCCGTGGGCCAGCACTTCTTCGACCTGCCCTATGTCGAGGCCGAGCGCCTGTGCGCCCTGCAGGGCCGCGGCTTTCTCGCCGAACTGATGCCCCAGTACCCGCTGTACATCCCGATGCTGGCGCAGGCGGCCCAGGACTGCATCGGCCAGGTTCACCCGGATGCCCGGGAGGCCTGCCAGATCCTGATCGACGAAGGCTTCGCGCCGACCCAGTACGTCGACCTGTTCGATGCCGGGCCGACACTTCAGGGGCGCAGCCACCAACTGCGCTCGATCGCCCAGAGCCGGGTCGCCACCAGTTACCCCAGCCCCCAGAGCGGCCAGGGCCAGCAGTGGTTGCTGAGCAACGAGCGGCTGCAGGGCTTTCGCGCCATAGTCGCGGCGCTGGACACCGCCCCGGGCGCTGAAATCGGCCTCGACCCGGCCATGTTCCAGGCCCTGCAACTGGCGCCGGGCGAGCCGGTACGGAGCGTTGCCTTATGAACCGGCCCCTGTTGCCCCCCTGCCCGGCGTCATTGCCAGGAGCCCGCCAATGATCGTCCGTCCGATCCGCGTCACCGATCTGCCGGCGGTCTTGAGCCTGCTCGAAGGCAGCTGTCGCGAACTGAACAACCTGTCCACCGACCCCGAGCGCCTGGCCCATCGGGTGCGCTGGGCGCAGCGAGCCTTCGCCAACCAGGTGGAGCGGGCCGATGCCGACTACCTGTTCGTCATGGAAGATGACGAGCAGCAGGTGATCGGGGTCTGCGGCCTGAGCGGCGCCATCGGCCTGCGCGAGCCCTGCTACAACTACCGGGTCGGCACCACCCACGGCAGCGCCCCGGTGCTGGGCATCGAAAAGCACATCCCGACCCTGTTCCTGTGCAACGAGATGACCGGGCAGTCGCTGCTGTGCTCGCTGTTCCTGCGCCGCGATCACCGCCAGGGCTACACCGGCCGCCTGCTGTCCACCGCGCGCCTGCTGTTTGTCGCCGAATTCCCCCGGCTGTTCGGCGACAAGCTGGTGGCCGAACTGCGCGGCCAGCTCGACAGCCAGGGCCGCTCGCCGTTCTGGGACAGCCTGGGGCGGCACTTCTTCAAGATGGGTTTCCAGCAGGCCAATCGCCTGTCCAGCCACGGCAGCAAATCCTTCATCGCCGAACTGATGCCGCGCCAGCCGCTGTACACCTGCCTGCTCAGCCCCCAGGCGCAGGCCGCCATCGGCCAGGCCCACGCCAGCACCGAACAGGCGGTGAGCATCCTGCGCGACGAAGGCTTCAGCCATCAGGGCTGCATCGACATCTTCGATGGCGGGCCGCTGATCGAGGCCGAGGTGGCGAAGATCCGCAGCGTGCGCGAAAGCCAGACCCTGCCCCTGCTGGTGGGCACTCCGGATGCACAGGCGCCGGTGTGGCTGATTCACAACCGGCGCCTGGAAAGCTGCCGCATCACCGCCGCCCCCGGGCGCCTGGTTTCGGGTTGCCTACTGGTGGACCGGCTGACCGCCAAGCGCCTGCAACTGCAGCCGGGCGACTCGGTACGGGCGGTGCCGCTGCTGGCCTGCGAGTCACGCACGGCCCTGCACGCACAGCGGCACCTGGCCCCGCAAAGCGCCCTGCTCCTGTAGCCGCTGCCGCAGGCTCGGGCCGCGTTCGAAAGAACGGCCCGCAGGGGCGCGAAATCTCAAGACCGCTGAGGTGCTCGACATGAGACTGCCAAGCAAGGCCCTGCGGGCCTTTGCGCAGCCTCGCGGGCTCGGCAGCGGCTACAGAGGCGTCAGGGCGATGAATCCGGTAACACCTGGCGGCAGGCGCAACGTTGACGAACGCCGGGGCGGATGTTCATATGCCGCCCAGTTTCAGGTGCCTCCTGCCGCCGTGCAGGAGGTGAAACGGGAAACCGGTGCGCCCCTTTTCGGGCAAGTCCGGTGCTGCCCCCGCAACGGTAAGCGAGTGCTGCATTCAACAGGCCACTGTACCCAAGGTATGGGAAGGCGAATGCCGCCAGACTCGCAAGCCCGGAGACCGGCCTGTGACGTCTGTTTGGCAATCCTGCGGTGGGCGGGCATGGGCCGGTATGGTCGCGTGCCCGTGGCCGATACCCTCTCCTGCGTGCTTCCCGAAGACACTTTCGAGAAGACCAACAATGACAACACCTGACGCTTTCCTTGCACGCGACTGGCGTGCACCTGGCCGCACCATGAGCGGCGCCCTGCTCGGCTGCCTGTTCAGCCCCCTGCTGCTGGCGGACGACAGCCCCCTGACGCTGGACCGGCAATTTGTTTCCGCCCCCTCGGTGGAGTCCACCACGGTGGCCGAAATGGCCCGGTACGGCAGCAAGGTGGAGATCATCGACCGCCAGCAGATCGAACGCGCCGGCCCCAGCAGCGACATCACCCGGGTCCTGCAGATGTACGTGCCGGGGCTGTATGTGGCGCCCAAGAATGGCCCCTTCGACTACGGCACCTATTCCCTGCTGGGCGGGCGCAACGACGACACCCTGATCCTGCTGGAAGGCGTGCGCCTGAACAACCGCCTGTACGGCGGCCTGTACCTGGATACCCTGCCGGCCAACGCCATCGAGCGCATCGAGGTGCTCAAGGGTGGCCAGAGCCTGCTGTTCGGTACACAAGCGGTGTCCGGGGTGATCAACATCGTCACCCGCAGCCCGCAGACCCGCGACGTCTCCGGCGAGGTCAACCTGGGCCTGGACAGTTTCATGGGCAGGAGCGGCGACGCCCGCACCGAGCAAATCCTCAGCAACGGCCTGGGCGAGCTGGGGCTGTTGGCCTATGTCAGCCACAACGTCTCCGATGGCTACCAGCCATTTCGCAACAGCGCCTACAACGCCAACACCCGGGACAAGAAACGCAGCTATGAAGTGACCACCTTCGGCGCCAAGGCGATCCAGGGCCTTGGCGACGCTTCGCGGCTGGAACTGTTCTACCAGTACAGCGACGCCAACCTGGATTTCGCCCGCCCGGTGAACAACCGGAAAACCACCAACGACCGCATCCAGCAGATCGCCACCGCGACCTTCGAGCAGCGCCTGGGCGAAGGCTTCAGCTACTTCGTCAAGGGCCATGTCAACGACTGGGACACCCGCTACACCAGGATCGACAGCCTCGACGACGCCAGCCTCAAGGTGCGCAACCACAACGACTACTGGGGCTTCACCGACTGGGGCCTGCAGGCCGAGGGCAAGGCCGAGCTGGACGGCGGCCACGTGCTGGTATTGGGCACCGACAACCAGTGGTTCAAGGGCCAGGACGACGTGCTCAAGATCGACAACAAGCAGGCCCAGGCCAATGCCCTGTACACCCAGCTGCGCCCGGTGTTCGACGCCCTGCCCGACTGGCACCCGAGCCTGGGCGTGCGCCACGAGAAAATCAGCGGCGGCGAAAGCGCCACCGTGGGCATGCTCACCTCGCTCTACGACCTGACGCCCCACTGGCAACTGCGCGGCCAGTACGGCAGCGCCTTCAAGCTGCCCAACGCCGAGCAGCTGTACGCCAACGAGGACTACGAAAAAGGCAACCCCGACCTCAAGCCGGAAAAGAGCCTCAATGCCGAGCTCGGCCTGGACTACAAGGGCAGCCTGCTGGCCGGCGAATTCAACGCCAGCGTCAGCGCCTTCCACCGCAAGATCGACGACCTGATCACCCTCGACGCCAACGATGTCTGGAGCAACGGCCAGGGCCGGATCAAGGTGCGCGGCATCGAACTCGACGGGCGCTGGCAGTTCAGCCCGCAATGGACCCTGCAGGCGGACATGACCCGCAACCTGGTGGAGTCGCGCAACGGCGTGACCCTGAGCAACATCCCCGGTTTCTTCGCCCGTTCGCGGCTGGGCTTCGAAGCCCCGGACCGGATGTGGGGCGTGGGTGGCGCGGTCCGCTACATCGGCCAGATCGACAGCCCGAAGAACGTCGACTACGGCCACTATTCGGTGGTCGACGTCGATGCCTATCGCTACCTGGATACGGCCCAGCAGCACCGCCTGAGCCTGCTGGTGGAGAACCTGTTCGACCGCGACTACAGCACCAGCATGACCAGCACCTCGCCCTCGGTGGACAACCTGGGGCGCCCCTTCACCACCGAAGTGCGCTACACCTACCGCTTCTGAGGCCGACCGACATGCATGAGAACTATCAACGGGTGCTGTTCGTCGGCCCCGGCCTGCACGGCGGCGCCCTCGGCGAAGCCTTTCGCAAGGAGCTCCAGGCCCTGCGCGGCGACGGCGCCGACACCCGGGTGATCGACACCCTGGACGGCTTCGACAGCCTCTGGGCGGCGCTGGGCGAAGCCCTGCCCGAGGACGGCGCGAAGCTGCTGGTGGTGGACCTGGAACCCAGCTCCGACAGTGCCTACCTGGACTGGCTGCGCGATGAGCTGGGGCGCCTGGCCCAGGCCCACCCCCAGGCACCGCGGCTGTGGATCACCGCCCAGGCCCTGGGCCGGCGCGGGCTGGACGCGGCCCTGGCCTGCGCCAGCATCGGCCAGCGCGAGCGCCACCTGGCCTGCGACAACGTCAACGCGGTGCAGAGCGACCCGGACTGGTCGCGGGTGCCGCCCCATGCCCGCCAGGTGTTCCTGTGCACCGGCCCGCGCTGCGTGCGGCGCGGCGCCCTGGCGCTGTGGAAGATCCTGCGCCGCGAACTGCTGCGCCTGGAGCACATGGAGACGCCCGGTGGCGTGCTGCTGACCCGCACCGCCTGCCAGTTCCCGTGCAACCTGGGGCCGGTACTCACCGTGCACCCGGACGGCTGCTGGTACCGGGTGCGCGATGACGGCGAGGTGCTGCGCCTGGTGCAGCAGCACCTGGTCCAGGGCGAACCGGTGGCGGATCTACGGATTCCCGCGCCCTACGGAGGAACGGCGGATGCCTAGCAGACTGCTCGGCCTGCTGCTGTGGCTGGCGGCCCTGCCAGCCCTGGCACACAGCTACCAGAACTGTGGCCGGACCTGGACGGTGGATGGCCCGCCCCAGCGCATCGTCGCCCTCAACCAGCACAGCGCCGACCTGCTGCTGGCCCTGGGTGCCGGGCCGTCGATGATCGGCGTCGCCTATCTGGACGACGATGGCCAGGCCCAGGCCGAAGGGCTTTACCACGGCGTGCCGGTCATCGCTCGCCAGTACCCGTCGGCAGAAGTGCTCTACAGCCTGAAACCCGACCTGGTGGTGGGCGGCTTCGCCTCGGCCTTCCCGGAAAACTTCAGCTCCCGGCAACGCCTGGAAGCCATAGGTGTGGGCAGCTACCTGCTGGAATCGGCCTGCGCCGGGCATGACCAGGACTACTTCGGGCATATCCGCCGCGACCTGCTGACCCTGGGCCGGCTGCTGCGCCAGGAGGCCCGCGCGCAGCAACTGGTGGGCCAGATGGATGCCGACCTGGAGGCCGCCGCGGCCCTGTACCACGAGCGCCCGACGCCTTCGGTGTTCTACCTGGACAGCGAAGTCAACGGCCTGGCCAGCCAGGGCCAGCGCGGGTTTGTCGGCGTGCTGCTGCAAGCGGCCGGTGCGCGCAACAGCTTTGCCGCCATCGACCGCCCGCGCCTGACCGTGGACAGCGAGACCCTGCTGGCCAACGACCCCGACGCCATGCTCCTGGCCGACGCCCTGTGGTCGCCCGCCCGGCGCAAACGCCAGCTGCTGCACAGCGACCCTGTGCTGTCGCGATTGCGCGCGGTGCGCGAAGACCGACTGATCGACATCCCCTTCGCCCGACTGGTGCCGGGCATCGCCAGCGGCCGCACCGCCCTGGAACTGGCCCGGCGCCTGCACCCCACCCACGACTGACCCCCACCCCCGTAGGAGCCGGCTTGCCGGCGAAGGGAACACCCCCGATCCCTCGGCGTACCCACAGACGCCTTCGCGGGACACAAGGAACAGCGGCTACAGGGAGTTGAGCAAACGCCTGGACGGCTGCTCCGGCGGGTGGCAGGTGACGTTGTTGCGGCCGCAGGTCTTGGCCGCATACAGGGCCTGGTCGGCATCGTTGAGCCAGCCCATGGCGTCGTCGTGCAGGGGGTTGAAGGCCGCCAGGCCGATGCTCAGGCTGACCTGCAGCGCCGGGCTCTGTTCATAGCCCAGGGCCCCAAAACGACCGCGCAGGGCCTCCATCAGTTCGGCGGCATGAGCCAGGGGCACGTCCGGCAGGATCACGCAGAACTCGTCGCCGCCATAACGTCCGGCCTGGTCGCTGACCCGCAGGTTCTGGCGCAGCAGCTTGCTCAACTGGCGCAGCACCACATCCCCGGCCACATGGCCGTAGGTGTCATTGATGGCCTTGAAGTGGTCGATGTCGATCAGGGCGATGGCGCCACCATGGGCCTGGCGCTTGCAGCGTTGGAACTCGATCTCCAACTGGTCCTTCCAGGCGCCATGGTTGAGCAGCCCGGTCAGGCTGTCGGTGCGGCTCAGGGCCAGCAGCTCGCGCTTGTGCCGGCCCAGGGTCACCGCCTGCTGATAGCAGATGTAGCCCAGGGCCAGCGGGTACAGGGTCAGCATCGGCAGGCAGGCATACACCTGCTCGGGGGTGGTCTGGGCGACAAACGCCGGCCCGAACAGCCACAGGGCAACGCCCATGCCCAGCACTTGGGCCGCACTGCCGGCGAGGAAGAAACGTAACCCGCCCAGGGCCATGTTGTTCATGGCCATCATCCCCAGGGTGGTGGCCAGCGGCAGCGGATTGAAGTGCATGGCGCCGACCCAGAAGCCCCCCAGCAGCGAATCCACCAGCAGGTTGCGGTACTCGGCACGAAACGGCACCCGGGCCAGCCGCGCCCATTGGTAGGCCAGGTGCGGCCAGGCAAATGCATTGAACAGCATGAAGCCCCAGACCCAGGGCGCCGGTTGCAGGGGCGCCATCCCCGCGGCCACGCAGAAAAACCCCAGGGCCAGGCCCAGGGTCCGTGACCGATAAAGCCTCCTGGCCAATGACAGTCCCTTCCCTCTGGTGTCCTGCGCAGGGAGCAAGTCGCCTCCGATCAGCAATGGGTAAAGGTGGAACGAGCGGGTGGCAAGCAACCGGTGAAAGTCTATCAGTCGCGTTTCAAAGCGCCATCACTGCCAACGCCCAGTTTCGGCCTGCCAGCGCCAGCAGGTGGGGAATATTTGGCTATAACTGAGGGGCGGCCGATAACCGACTTCGCAGTGGCGAGCACGGCGCGCGCCGCCCCTGAGCCGTTCCACCCTGCCCCTGGAGGCCGCCGATGCTGGTGATCCTGGTCCTGCTGCTCCTTGCCGCACTCTGGTGCTACCGCACCTACCCGCGCATCGGCCACCTGCTGTACGACGCCAGCGTGGCCCTGGAAGCACGCCTGTACCGGCTGCAGAAAGTCCCGGTGCAGATCGGCGAAGAGACCCTGATGACCTACCAGGGCGGCCCGGCCCAGGCGCCGGTGATCCTGCTGCTGCACGGCCTGAGCGCGGACAAGAGCATCTGGCTGCGTTTTGCCCGGCACTTCAACCGCGACTACCGGTTGCTGATCCCGGACCTGGGCGGCCATGGCGAAACCGCCTATGCCGCCCACCAGGACTACCGCGTTCCGGCCCAGGCCCAGCGCCTTTTGCGCTTGCTCGACGCCTGCGGCATCCAGCGGGTGCAGGTGATCGGCAACTCCATGGGCGGCTATATCGCCGCCTGGCTGGCCGCCCATGCCCCGCAACGGATCAGCGGCCTGGCGCTGTTCGACCCGGCCGGCGTCGAAGCCCCCGAGACCAGCGACCTGCAGCACCTGCTGGAACAGGGCAAGAACCCCTTCCTGGTCCGCTCCCGCGCCGACTTCCAGCACTTCTACAACCTGACCATGGCCGCCCCGCCCTGGGTACCCGAAGCAGTGCTGGCGGCCATCGCCGAACGCTATCAGGCGCGCCGCGGGCAACTGGCGCGGATCTTCGCCGAGCTCCAGGCCAGCCCGCCCATGGAGCCCGAGCTGGCGAAGATCCAGGCCCCGACCCTGCTGCTCTGGGGCCGCGAGGACCGCCTGCTGCACCCCAGCAGCGCCCAGGTCTGGGCCAAGGGCCTGCCCCAGGCCCAGGTGCAACTCTGGGAGGGCATCGGGCATATGCCCATGGTCGAACGCCCGGTGCGCAGTGCCCGGCTGTACCAGCAGTTCCTGGAACGCCAGCGGCACTGACAGCGGCCCGCTCATGCATTCATTTGCAGAATGAAGTTCAGAGGAAACTTCGTTTGTCAGCCTCGGGCAGGCCCAGCAGAATCGAGGCCGATCCGCCCTTTCACGCCTCGCCCCTCTGCCACGGGAAGCCTGTTCATGAGCAACCAGCACTTCGTCAGCCCGGACCTGATCCGCCAGGGATTTTCCCGGGCGATGTCGGACATGTACCGCGAGGAGGTGCCGCTCTACGGCGCCCTGATGGAGCTGGTGGCCGAAGTCAACGCCCAGGTCCTGGAGCGGCAGCCGGCACTTGCCCGGCACCTGCAGAGCAGCGGTGAACTGCAGCGCCTGGACCTGGAGCGCCACGGCGCGATCCGCGTCGGCAGCGCCGCCGAGCTGGCGACCCTGGCCCGGCTGTTCGCGGTGATGGGCATGCAGCCGGTGGGCTACTACGACCTGACCCCCGCCGGGGTGCCGGTGCATTCCACGGCCTTTCGCGCGGTGCACGAAGCGGCCCTGCAAGTCAGCCCGTTCCGGGTCTTCACCTCGCTGCTGCGCCTGGAGCTGATCGACAACCCGGAGCTGCGCAGCTTTGCCGAACAGGTCCTGGCCCGGCGCCAGATCTTCACCCCCCAGGTGCTGGAACTGATCCAGCAGGCCGAGGCTGCCGGAGGCCTGGACGCCGAAGACGCCGAGCACTTTATCCGCCAGGCCCTGGAAACCTTCCGCTGGCACCACCACGCCACGGTGACCGCCGCCCAGTACGCCAGCCTCAGCGCCCAGCACCGGCTGATCGCCGACGTGGTGGCCTTCAAGGGCCCGCACATCAACCACCTGACCCCGCGCACCCTGGACATCGATGAAGTGCAACGGCTGATGCCTGCCCGCGGCATCACCCCCAAGGCGGTGATCGAAGGCCCACCGCGCCGGGAATGCCCGATCCTGCTGCGCCAGACCAGCTTCAAGGCCCTGGAGGAATCCGTGGCCTTCACCGACCAGGCCCAGAGCCAGGGCAGCCACAGCGCGCGTTTCGGCGAGATCGAACAGCGCGGCGCGGCGCTGACCCCCAAGGGCCGCGAGCTCTACGACCGCCTGCTGAACGCCGCCCGCGACGCCCTGGGCGACTTCCCCAACGAAGCCAATGCCCAACGCTACAACCAACTGATGCAAGAGCACTTCAGGGAATTTCCCGACAGCCACCCGGCCATGCGCGAACAGGGCCTGGCCTACTTTCGCTACTTCGTCAGCGAAACCGGGCTGGCCGCGCGCAACCAGCCCCAGCGGCCCACCACCCTGGCAGCGCTGCTGGCGGCCGGGCACCTGAGCGCCGAACCCCTGGTGTATGAAGATTTCCTGCCGGTCAGCGCCGCCGGGATCTTCCAGTCCAACCTGGGGGACGACAGCCAGAGCCACTACGCCGGGCAATCCAACCGCCAGGCGTTCGAAGCCGCCCTGGGCCGCCCCACCCTCGACGAACTGCAGCTCTACGCCCAGACCCAGCAGCGCTCCCTGGAGCACTGCGCCGCCACCCTGGGCCTGCCGGCGCTCTAAGGCGCAGGGCAGGCCCGCGGGCCGATGCCGGCCTTGCAGCCGGTGCGCTGCCCCCATGGTCATGGACCCGTCGCGGCGTTATTCTGCCGCCACTTGCGCCCCCATCAGCGGCGCGCCACCACCAGGGATGGACACAGCGAATGAGATTCGCGATCGGCCTGTTTTTATGCGCGGCACTCGGCGGCGCACTCACCACCCACGCCGCAGAAACCGTCAACGACATCACCCAGCTCAACCCCATAGTGGTAGACCAGGTGGTGCGCCCCACCCGCCTGGAGCAGATCGTCCAGCTGGTGGCCGGGCACCCCGGCCCCATCGCCATTGGCGGCGGGCGCTACAGCATGGGCGGCCAGACCGCCACCGAGCACGCCCTGCAGATCGACATGCGCGGCTTCAACCGGGTGCTCGACTTCTCCAAGGAACGCAAGGAAATCACCGTGCAGCCGGGCATCACCTGGCGCGCCGTGCAGGACTACATCGACCCCCACGACCTGTCCGTGAGCATCATGCAGAGCTACGCCAACTTCACCGTCGGCGGCGCCCTGAGCGTCAACGCCCATGGCCGCTACATCGGCTACGGCCCGCTGGTGAGCTCGGTGAAATCCATCAAGCTGGTGCTGGCCGACGGCCAAGTGGTGGACGCCAGCCCGCAGCACAACCGCGACCTGTTCTACGGCGCCATCGGCGGCTACGGCGGCCTGGGGGTGATCGTCCAAGCCACCCTGCAACTGAGCGACAACGTGCGCCTGCTGCGCAGCGTCGACGAGATGCCCCTGGGGGACTACCGCCCCTACTTCCAGGCCCGGATCCAGAACAACCCCAAGGTCATCCTGCACAACGCCGTGCTCTACCCCGACCAGTACCAGACCCTGCGCGCGGTTTCCTACAGCCAGACCGACCTGCCGGTCACGGTCAAGGAACGCCTCACGCCCCTGGACCAGAACTACTGGAAAGAACAGAAGGCCCTGAAAGTGGTGAGCCAGTGGCCCGGCGGCAAGACCCTGCGCCAGGAAGTGATCGACCCCCTGGTGCTGAAAAAACCGCAAGTGTCCTGGCGCAACCACGAAGCCAGCCTCGATGTGCGTGAACTGGAACCCGACTCCCGGGCCAAGCGCACCTACGTGCTGCAGGAATACTTCGTGCCCCCCGACCAGCTGGAAAGCTTCGTCCAGGAGATGGGCGCGACCCTGCGGGCGCACAAGGTCAACGTGATCAACCTGTCGATCCGCCACGCCAAGGCCGACCCGGGCACCCTGCTGGCCTGGGCCAAGACCGAGGTCTTCGCCCTGGTGCTGTACTACCAGCAGAGCACCGCGCCAGAGGAACGGGAAAAAGTCGGCGTATGGACCCGCGCCCTGGTGGACAGCGCCATCAAGCGCGGCGGCAGCTACTACCTGCCGTACCAGATCCACGCCACGGCCCAGCAGTTTCGCGCGGCCTATCCACGGGCCGGGGAGTTCCTGGCGCTGAAGGCCCGGGTCGATCCGCAGAACAAGTTCCGCAACAAGTTGTGGGATGCCTATGGGCTGGGGGCCACAGGGGATGGGGCTGCCCAACCTTAAGGCCGGGGGCCATCAATGGGCCGCGGAGCGCAGTGGCGCCAATACCTTGCGTTGCTGCAGGTAAATCACTCCGTCACCGTCGAAGGCCAGCACCTTGTCGGTGGTCAGGGCGCTGGCGTCGCCGTCCTCGTACTTGAGCCAGCCCTCATCCCACAAGCCGCCACTTTCATGACGCACCTGCACAAAGAAATAAGGCGGCTCGGAGCGGGTGATCTCAATGTAATGCCCACCATCGGGCCCCCCCTGCCACCGCGCATCAGGGTGCTCGGCCAATACATGGGCCGGCGTCGTGGAGAAGCCGTTCTTGAACACGACCACCGCCAGCAATACCAGAGCCAGTACGCCCACCGACATGAGCAAACGTTTTAACCAGATCAATCCAGGATCTCCGCTATCATTCACCGCCCTCGACCTGTCCCGGTCGGGCAATCGCGCATTCTGTTGAAGGCCCGCGCAGTGTGCAATAACAAGCGCAGTGGCCGCTTGCCATCCAGGCCGGCCGCCCCCCCGGAAAGCCGGCTGGACGCCTCTTGAACCCGCAGTACCAAGGAAAGGATTGGCCATGCGTATCACCCTCAACACCCTCCATGTAGAAGCCGACCATAGCCTGTGGGTCAATTTCAGCAGTGCGTTCGGCGAAGGCCGGGGCCAATGGCTGGGCACGCCGCCACAAATGGGCCAGGTGCATGAGGTGGAGTTGAGCCTGGAGGACGATTTTGTCTGGGATCACAACCTGTGGGCCGCGACCCAGGACAGGCCACGCATCAGCCGGGAACAGGCGGGGCTGCGGGTCACCGGGCAGTTGCTGCCCCGGGAAGACGAGGCTGTCGCGGCGCTGGCCATAGGTCCGAACATCGTCCTGCTGTCGCTGCAGGGTGGCCACGCGCAGCCAGGCGGCTTCGTCAGCCTGCTTGCACGCCAGGTCAGCTTGAGTCCGGTGGCACTGTAGAGGGAGCACGGCAGGCTCGCGCCGGAGCATCCAGCCAGGGTCGATTCAGGGTGATGTAAAGCGGGAAAGTCGCAGGACGCGACAGGGAAAGGTGTTCGCCCAGTGCTCTGGCCTTGGCAATCCTTGCACCGGTAAAGAGCCCTTGCACCGGGCGAACGGTTGGCATTCTAGTGCAACTGGCGGGGAAAGTCCGTGGGCAGATTCTGAATAAAACTGCACAGTGCAGTTAACCCGATTGCCCATTGCCTCCCCCGCTCAGTCCTGCCCCCTCAGCCTTCGTGGGCAGTGCTGACCTGCAGGATGTCGGTGTAGGTCACCAGCACGCTCTGGCCCACCTTGAGGTCCTTGAGGCGCTGCTGGACTTCGGGTTTCTCCACGCTCACCACTTTCTTGTTGCCCGCCGGGCCTTCGAAGGTCAGCTGGTTTTTCTTCAAGTCGATGGCGGTGATCTTCAACTGCACCTGCACCTGGCGATAGGCCGCGCCGCCGGGGTTGGGGTTGTCTGCGGTAGCGCGGACCACGCCGCTGGCTTCACTGGAATCGGGCTTGCCCTTTTCAACGTCGGTGTCGAGCACCGCCACCACCGAGTGGGTGACCGTGACCTTGACCTGATCGCCGACCTTGAGGTGGCCCAGGTCCTTGGCCTGATCGCTCAATTGCACATGCACCGGCTTGCCCCCGGCGCCTTCGAGCACCACCTGGTGCTTGGCGGCGTCCACCGACAGGACCTTGGTCACCACCTGGTCGGCCTCGATGGCCCCGGACAGCGGGATATCGGCGGCGTGTGCGGCAAGGCTGGCGGTGCCCAGCACAGTGGCCAGGGCGATGGCGCGGGCCAGGGTATTGAGGGTTTTCATCATGAACATTCCTTGTGGTTGAGAAACACACTGACTTTCAGTCAGGCCCTTGAGCATAGACGCCCTGCCAGCTTTCACCGGGGGGATGGGTGCAAGCGTCGCGGCGCCCTCAATAACCGGTCATCTCCAGGTAGCCGCTGCCACTGTGGCTGCCAGCGAATTGCAGCGGCCCTTCCCAGTAGGGAATGCTCAGGTTCATCCAGGCCTGGGGGTTCAGGGCCCGGGTGGTGATATCCAGGCCCTTGGCGGGGATCTTCAGTTGCCAGGTGGTGGGCAGGCTGCGGCCCTGGACCCTGGACTGGGCCAGCGGCAGCAACTGGATCTGCTCCTTGCCCAGGCTCTGGGTGTGGCCATCGGTGCTGATCCAGGTGCCGGTGATATAGGGCGCCTTGTCCCGCTCGCGGACCCGGAACAGCATCAGCCGCTCGCCGCTGTCCAGGTGCAGAGAGAACCAGTCCCAGCCGCTCTGGTCCGCGCCCAGGGGCTGGCTGCTCCATTCCCGGTCGAGCCAGGCCGGGCCGCTGACCTGATAGCGCTGGCCATCGATCTGCAACTCCCCCGCGGCCTGGAAGAACGGCTGGCTGTAGTAGTAGGAGGCCTGCCCCTGGTCGGACTTGCGGCTGTAGCCGCCCTCGCCCTGCAGCACCAGCGGCCGGCTGCTGGAAAGCTGCAGGCGATAGGCGAACCCCGGCCCCGCGGCCTGCACCTGCATCCGCGCCAGGGGGTCGCCGGCGCTGTTCAGGGTGCTCAACTGCCAGTCGTCGATCCAGGCCTGGAACGGCTGCGCGATCACCCCGGCCTGGCCGACGCCACCCCGGGCATAGCGCTCGGCGGCGTGGTGGCTCTGGGCCGACGTGGCCGCTGCATGGCCCAGCCACACCAGCGGCGCGCCCCAGCCCGGCTGTTCGGGAGCGGCCCGCAGGGCACTGCGAAACAGCGTCCACTGCACGCCGAAGCGGCGGCCCTGGGCGTCGCTCAGGTCTGCCGTGAGGTACCACCACTCGATGCGAAACCCGTCATGGGCACCGTGGTCGGCAGGAAAGCTGAAACTGCGCCCCGGCAACACCGGGGTGAAGGCCGCGGCCTCGCTGCCCAGGCCGGCAAAACCCTGGGGCGGCTCGGCGGGCTGTTCACAACCGGCCAGCAGCGCCAGCAGCAACCCCGCCAGGGCCCGGCCCAACACATCAGTCTTCATGGGCAAAAGTCCTCAACAGGTCCGCCGGTTGCGCGCGGTACAAACGCAGCAGCGGCCAGGCCGATGCCAACAGAGTCGCCAGCATGGCCAGGCCCAAAAGTTGCAGAAGCTGCCCGGGGAACACCCGCAACGGCAGGCGCCAACCAAAGGCCTGGACATTGATCACGCTGTCCAGGCACCAGGCCAGGAGGATGCCCAGCGGCAGCGCCAGGACCAGGGTGAGCAAGGCCAGCAGCCAGGTCTGCCCGAGGTTCAGCAGCATCAGTTGACGCCGCCCCACCCCCAGGGCCCAGAGCGGCGCCAGCTGGCCCAGCCGGCTCTGGCTCTGGGTCAGCAGGCTGATGAACAGCGCCACCCCGGACACCCCCAGGGTCAGGCTGTTGAGGGCGGCGGTGGCGGCGAAGGTGCGTTCGAAGACCTGCTGCGACCAGCCCTTGAGCCGGGCCTGATCGATGATCCGGCTGTCGTCCAGGGCGAACTGCTGTTGCAAGGCGCCGACCAGCCCGGGCATCGCTCCCGGCGCCAGGCGCAGGTTGAAGCGGCTCGGCGTCAGCGCTGGCCAATGCGCCAGCAAGTGCCCGGCATTCACCAGCAGGTGGCCCTTGGGGTTGCCATAGTCGGCGTAGATCCCCACCACCCGGGGCGCCCACTGCCCGGCGGGCACCGGCAGGCTCAGGCGGTCGCCGGGGCGCACCTTCAGGCGTCGGGCCAGCTGTTCACTGAGCATCAGGGTGTCCTGGCTCGCCAGTTGTGCCCAGGGCTCGGCGCCGTCGCTTTCCAGGAGCGGCCAGTGCTGGCGGTAGCTGGGATGGTCGATCACCCCATACAGGTCCGCCGGCCAACCCTGCACCTGCAACGCCACCTGCCAGCTGGGCAGCACAGCGGCCACCTGGGCCTGTTGCGGCAACCAGTCCAGCAACTGCCGGGCCTGCTCCGGGCTCTGCGGATTGACATACAACTCGGCGCTCAGGCGTTGCTCCAGCCAGTCGTTGAAGGTTTCGCGAAACCCTGCCGTCATGCTGCCGGCGCCGATATTCGCCGCCAGCGCCAGCAGCAGCGCCATCAGGGCCAGGCTCAGGGCCGGCAGTTGCTGGCGGCAATCGGCAAGAAACCACTGCCCCAGCACCCCACGCCGGCGCCCGAGCAAGGTCCCGAGCACCGCATCGAGCAGCACCGGCAGGCCCAGGGCCGCCGCCAGCAGCAAGGCCGCCATCAGCACAAAGCCGCTGGCCAGGCTGTCGCCCCACTGCCACGCCGCCAGGGCCAGCAGCAGCGCCACTACGGCCACCGCACCCTGGCGGCGCAGCCAGCGGGCATGGGCCTGATGCCAGGCCTGGGGGGTGGCCAGGGCCAGCAGCGGCAGGCGCGCCGCCCGCAGCAGGCTGGCGGCGCCGGCCAGCAAGGCCCCCAAGAGGCTCAGGCCGATACCGCTGAACCACCACCCGGGGCTGAGGCTCAACTGCCCCGCCACCTCGGCGCCGTACAAGCCGCGCAGGCTGGCGGCCACGTCCGGCAGCAGCAGCCCGGCCAGCAGGTAGCCGCTGATGACCCCCGCCACTCCACCCAGCAGCGCCAGGGCCCCCAGTTCCAGAATCAGGCTGAAGATCAGCAGCCGCGCACTGACCCCGCAGGCGCGCAAGGTCCGCAGCAGGCCACGACGCTGCTCCAGGGCCAGGCCGATGGCGGCATGCACGATGAACAGCCCGACCACGAAGGACAGGAAACCCAAGGCATCCAGGTTCAGGTGAAAGCTCTCGGTCAGGCGCGCCAGGGTGTTTTCCGATTCGCCCGAATGCAGCACCAGTTGCCCCGCCAGCTCGGCCGGCAAGGGCGGCGCGCGGGCGGCAAAGTCCCGGGGCAGCAGCAGGCGGCTCAGTTGCCCCGGCTGGTCCAGTACCTGCTGGGCAAAGCCGATGTCCATCAGCAGCAGCCCCGGGGCCATGTCCGCCTGCACCTGCAACGGCGGCAGCAGCCGGCCATTGCTGGCCCGGGGCTGCTGGCCCTCGCGGTAGCCGAGGCTGGCCAGGGTCTCTGGGGCAACCCAGGTACGCCCCGGCGGGCTGAAGAATTCCACCACCTGCTGCATCGCCAGTGGCTTGCCGGCCACTGCGGAACCGGCGGGCAAGGACAAAGGCTCGATGCCCATCAGTTGCAGGCGCAGCGCCTCGAAGCCCTGCAACTGCACCCGCCCTTGCAGCACCGGCGACACCGGCCAGCCGGCCCGGCGCAGGTCGACGAACCATTGCTGGGCAAAGCTTGCGCCAGTGGCCGTGCCCAGGCTGGCCTGGGGTTCACCGCCAATCAACTGGCTGGCCCGGACATAGCTGTCCCGGGCCTGGCTGTTGAGGGCCAGGACCCCGGTCAGCAGGCTGGTGGCCAGCCACAAACCGGTGAGCACACTGAAGAACTGCACCGGGTGCTGGCGCCAGTGGCTCAACAGCGCCTGCAAGGTGCCACGCAGCACCCGCATCTCAGGCCCCGCCCGCTGCGGCCAGGCGGCCACGCTGCAGGACCACGGTGTGTTGCAAACGGCTGGCCACGCGCTGGCTGTGGGTCACCATCAGCAAACTGGTGGGGCTGTCGGCCAGCAATTCCAGCAGCAAATCCAGCACCTGGTCACTGGTGGTTTCATCGAGGCTGCCGGTGGGCTCATCGGCCAGCAACAGCCCGGGCCTCGACGCCAGGGCCCGGCCCAAAGCGACCCGCTGCTGCTGGCCGCCGGACAGCTGCTCGGGGTAGCGGCGCAGCAAGTCCCCCAGGCCCAGGCGTTCCACCAACTGCGCCTGCCAGCGCGGATCGAAGCGCCCGGCCAGGCGCGCCTGGAAGCCCAGGTTGTCCTCGACCCGCAAGCTGCCGATCAGGTTGAACTGCTGGAACACCAGGCCGACTTCGGTGCGGCGCCAGTTGGCCAACTGGCTTTCGCTCATGCGCTCCAGGCGCTGGGCGCCGATGCGAATGCTGCCGCCATCCACCTGGTCCAGCCCGGCCACCAGATGCAGCAAGGTGCTCTTGCCGCTGCCGGATTCGCCCATCAGCGCCAGGCTGCTGCCCTTCCCCAGGTGCAAATCGACACCCTGCAGCACCGCCAGCGGCCCCTGGGGGGTGGCATAGCTCTTGAACACTCCTTGTACTTCCAGCATGGGCTGACTCGTCCGACCTGAAGGGGGCTCAAGGATAACCCGTGTCGCCCATGGCACCAGCGCAAACCTGCAACGCGGCAACCGATGAGCCAGGGCGCGCCCCTATCGCCCAGCGGCCACGGAATATAGTATTGCGGCCCTTTTGTTCATTGCAGGAAGCACCCATGACCTACACCAGGGCCCAATTGCAGTACCGGCTGTACATCGCCGCAGGCGCACTGTTGTTTACCGGTGCCTTGATCTCGACCTTTTTCTCGACCCTGAAAATGCTCCACTGGCGCCTGGACAGCTACACCGCCATGGCGCGCACCATCAACCGCCCGATCGAGCAGTTCACCCTCATGGTCTGGGAAAACACCCGCCCCCTGAACTGGCTCTGGGACAACAGCCCGACCCCCGACTTCATCCGCCTGAGCAACTCCGTGCACTGGAAGTTTCTGCTGATCTACCTGCTGATCTTCGTCGGCGCCGCCCTGTTCACCTCAGGCCGGATGCTGATGCGCAAGGTCGAGGAAGTAGAACCGCTGATCGAGGCCCAGATCAACGCCCCGGTCGAGGAAGGCGTACCCGCCAAGACCCTGCAACAGCTGGAGGACTCGACCCTGGTGGAGGCCGCGCCACCGTTCTTCAGCCAGACCCGCCTGCTTTTGGTCTGGCCCCTGGGCGGTGCAGCGGTCTACCTGGGCCTGCTGTGGATGCTGCGCATCATCTGAGCTCCGCGCCGGCGCATCGATTTGGCCGCCCCCCCTTGCCACCACTAGCCCAGCAACTGGCTGAGCACGGCCCGCAACTTGCCCGGCTTCACCGGTTTGTTGAGCAGCGGCGCGCCCAGTTGCTGCAAGGCGCGGCGGCACTGGTCGCTGCGGTCGGCGGTGATGATCACCGCCGGCAGCGGTTGTTGGAAATGCTCGCGCAAGCGCCTGACCACCTGGCAGCCGGTGACCCCGTGATCCAGGTGAAAGTCCGCCAGGATCAACTCCGGCGCCCGGCCCTGCAGCACCTCCAGGGCGGCGGCCTGATCGGTGGCGGTCAGCACCTCGCAGCCCCACTGGCCGAGCAGCGCGGCCATGCTTTCAAGAATGCTCAACTCGTTGTCCAGCACCAGCAGGCGCCGCCCCGGCAGCGGGTTGCCGGTGCCCGGCTGCGGCGCCTGCTGGCTCAAGGGCAAGGGCACCCGGGCCGCCAGTGGTACCTCGATGCTGAACCGCGAACCGTGCCCCGGCCGCGACGCTACCTGCACCCGATAGCCGAGGATCTTGGCGATGCGCTCGACAATCGCCAGCCCCAGGCCCACCCCTTTGCGGTCGGCGGCGCGGCCTACATCCAGCTGGTTGAATTCAAGGAAAATCGACTCCAGGCGGTCGGCGGCAATGCCGCGCCCGGTGTCCCACACCTCCAGCCGCAACTGGTCGCCGCGACGGCGCGCCGCCAGCAGGATGCTGCCGCGCTCGGTGTAGCGGCAGGCATTGCTGAGGAAGTTGCGCAGGATCCGCGTCATCAGCCGCAAGTCGGTGAACAGGGCAAAGTCACCGAAGCGCACCCGCAGCCCCAGCCCCGCCGCCTCGGCCACCGACTGGAACTCGGAAACCAGGGGCGCGAGCATTTCATCCAGGCGGTAGGTGGCCAGGTCCGGCTTCACCGCCGCCTGATCGAGCCTGGAAATATCCAGCAGGTCGGTGAGCAGGTCCTCGGCGCCTTCCAGGGCCTGGTGGGTGCGTTCCACCAGCAGTTGCTCCGGGGCCGGCAGGCTGCGCTCGCGCAGGGTGGAAATCAGCAGGCGTGCGGCATTCAGAGGTTGCAGCAGGTCGTGGCTGGCGGCGGCCAGGTACTTGTCCTTGCTGCGGTTGGCCGCCTCGGCGGCGTCCCGGGCCTCGCGCAGGTCGCGCTCGATGCGCTCGCGCCGGGCGATCTGCTGCTGCAGGTTGCGGTTGGCGTCCAGCAACTCATCGGTGCGCGCCGCCACCCGCTGCTCCAGCTGGTCGTTGAGCTGTTCCAGGTGCTGCTGGGCCAGCTTGCGCTCGGTGATGTCGGCGACGAACCCTTCCACCAGCCCGTCCTGGTCGGGCTTGAGCAACAGGTTCATCAGCACGTCGATGCTGCTGCCGTCCTTGCGCCGCAGCTGGGTCTCGTAACCCAGCAGGCTGCGCTGGTTCTGTAACTGCTCGCCGATGGCCGCCAGTTCCGCGGCGCCGCCCACGAACAGATTGCCCGCCAGGTCGGCCAGGGAAAACAGCACTTCCTGGGGGTCCTGATACCCCAGCATGCGCGCCAGGGCCGGGTTGGCGGCACGCATGCCGGCCTGCAGGCTGGCCTGGAAGATGCCGTGCACCGCGTTCTCGAACAGCCACTTGTAGCGGTTGCGCTCGGTTTCCAGGTCTTCCAGGCGTGCCGCCAGTTCCGGGTAATGGCTCTTGCGCGCCGAGTGGTTGCCCAGCCCCAGGAGCCCGGCCAGGGCTCGTTGCTGTTCGTCAGAGGGCCTCGCCATAGACCACCTCGACATCACGCTGGCTGGATTCACGAGGGTTGGTGAGGATGCATGGGTCGCCCATTGCGTGCTGCGAGAGGAACGGAATATCGCTGCTGCTGACCCCATGCAGGCCCAGGGTCTCGTGGAAGCCGATGGCGCGCTTGAGGGCGATCAGGTGCTCCACCAGGCGCCCGCAGATCTGCCGCTGGTTGAGCCCGCGGCAGTCGATGCCGAAAGTCTCGGCAATCACCTTGAAGCGCTCCGGCGCCGCGCTGTAGTTGAAGGCCACCACATGCTCCACCAGCACCGCGTTGCACAGCCCGTGAGGCAGGTCGAGAAAGCCCCCCAGGCTGTGGGACATGGCATGCACCGCGCCGAGGATCGCGTTGGAGAACGCCAGCCCGGCCTGCATGCTGCCGAGCATGATCTTCTCGCGCAGGGCGATGTCCGAGGGGTTGGCGATCATCTGCACCAGGTTGCCGTTGATCAGGCGCATGGCTTCCAGGGCGTGGGGATCGGTCAGCGGCCCGTGGCCGGTGGAAACGAAAGCCTCGATGGCATGCACCAGGGCGTCGATGCCGGTGCAGGCGGACAGGAACGGGTCCATGCCCTGGGTGGTTTCCGGGTCGATCAGCGACACATCAGGGACCACCGCCTTGCTGACGATGGAGAACTTCATCCGCTCCTGCTGGTTGGAGATGATCACGAACTGCGAGACATCCGCCGAGGTGCCCGCGGTGGTCGGGATCATGATCAGCGGGGGGCTGGGCATGCGGATGGTGTCCACCCCCTCGAACTCGAGGATGCTGCGCCCGTGGGCGGCGACGATGCCGATGCCCTTGCCGCAATCCATGGGGCTGCCGCCACCGACCGCGACGATCACATCGCAGGCGTTTTCCCGGTAGATCTGCGCGCCGTGCATCACCTCCTCCACCCGCGGGTTGGGCGACACCGCGCTGTACAGGCAGTACTCGACGCCCTGGGCCAGCAGGCTGGCCTCGACATCGGCGACCCAGCCGGCGGCGATCACCCCGGGGTCGGTGACCACCAGCACCTTGCGCGCACCGAAGGTCTTCGCATAGTTGCCGACGTTGTGCCGGCAACCGGCGCCAAAGATGATTTCCGGAGAGACGAACTTGCGCAGCAGACTGAGATTCTGGCCCATGGGGGAAGCCTGTTTTCTTATTGTTCTGGAGAAGAACGCCAGCCTAAAGCATCCGTTGCTGAAAGCAATCCGACCATCGGCGGACTTCGCAGCCTCGGCAGCGGCTACAGGCCATGTAGCCGCTGCCGCAGGCTGCGAACGGCACGAAGAGCCGCAGCTTTCTTGAGGCCGCTGCGGGTTTGGCGGGTGATCGCCAGGGCTCAGCAGCGGCTACAGGGCCAGTGTCGATCCGAGGTTGGTGTAGCCGCTGCCGCAGGCTGCGAACGGCACGAAGGGCCGCGGCGCTCTTGAGGTCGCTGCGGGTTTGGCGGGAGATGGTCAGGCAAGGCCCTGCGGGCCTTTGCGCAGCCTCGCGGGCTCGGCAGCGGCTACAGGGACCGGGTGGCGTCAGAGATGGATGTCCATGCCGTCATGCGCCACTTCGATGCCGCGGCGGGTCAGTTCGGCGCGCTCGGCGGAGTCCTCGTCGAGGATCGGGTTGGTGTTGTTGATGTGGATCAGCACCTTGCGCGCCCGAGGAAAGCGCTCCAGCACCTCAAGCATGCCGCCGGGGCCGCTTTGCGCCAGATGGCCCATCTCGCTGCCCAGCTTGTCGCCCACTTCACACAGGCGCATCTCGTCGTCGCGCCACAAGGTGCCATCCACCAGCAGGCAGTCGGCGCGCTCCATCCACGCCAGCAGGGCCTCATCCACCTGCCCCAGACCCGGGGCATAGAACAGGCTGGCGCCGCTGCGCCGGTCCTCGATGAACAGGCCGATATTGTCCCCCGGGTGCGGGTTGCCGCGATGGGGCGAATACGGCGGCGCGCTGCTGCGCAGGGCAATCGCCCGCAGCGTGATGTCCGGGCAGGCCGGCAGGCTGAATTCCCGGCCGTCGAGGTGGATGGGCTGCCACTGCAAGCCGCCGTTCCAGTGGCTGAGCATGTTGAACAGGGGGAAGCCGCTGCACAGGTCCTGGTGGACCATCTCGGTGCACCAGACCTGATGCGGGCAGCCTTCGCGCAGGCTGAGCAGGCCGGTGCAATGGTCGATCTGGCTGTCCAGCAGGATCACCCCGGCCAGGGCGGTGTCCCGAAGCTGTCGGGCCGGTTGCAGCACCGGAAAGGACTCCAGCTGCTGGCGAATGTCCGGGGAGGCGTTGCACAGGATCCACTCGCTGCCCTGGTCGCTCAGGGCGATGGACGACTGGGTGCGGCGCCGGGCGCGCAGGCTGCCGTCGCGCACGCCGGCGCAGTTGCGGCAGTTGCAGTTCCACTGGGGAAAACCGCCCCCCGCCGCGGAACCGAGAATGCGGATATGCATGAGGTGCTCCTGAAGGGCAAAAGGCTCCGGCCGACACCAGTACCGGCCGGAGCGGGACGGCTCAGCGGTTGGCGAAGTACATGGTCACTTCAAAGCCGATACGCAGGTCGGTGTACGCGGGTTTATGCCACATGGGGTCAAGCCTCTTGTTGTGCCGGGGGATTCCGGTAAAGGCATTAATGCACGGGGAGCGCGGGGGCCGAATGCTACTTTGGGACGAACCGGCGGGTGCGTTGGTAGGGGTGGATTGACGGTGGTCTTGCGGGCCTCTTCGCCAGCAAGCTGGCTCCTGCAGGGTTGGCGGTGCTGCGCCCACAACGCACACGGGGAGGTGCCCACCCATGAGCCCTCCCCGTGTCCGTCCCGCACAAGCGCGGCGGCACCCAACCACCGCGCCTGTTGTTGCCCTTAGAAGAAGCCCAGGGGATTGATGTCGTAGCTCACCAGCAGGTTCTTGGTCTGCTGGTAGTGGTCGAGCATCATCTTGTGGGTCTCGCGGCCCACCCCGGATTTCTTGTAGCCACCGAACGCGGCGTGGGCCGGGTACAGGTGGTAGCAGTTGGTCCACACGCGGCCGGCCTTGATCGCCCGGCCCATGCGGTAGGCGCGGTTGATGTCGCGGGTCCACAGCCCGGCGCCCAGGCCGAACTCGCTGTCGTTGGCGATCGCCAGGGCCTCGGCTTCGTCCTTGAAGGTGGTCACGCCCACCACCGGGCCGAAGATCTCTTCCTGGAACACGCGCATCTTGTTGTGGCCCTTGAGCAGGGTCGGCTGGATGTAATAGCCGCTGGCCAGGTCACCTTCCAACAGCTCGGCGGCGCCACCGGTGAGCAGCTCGGCGCCCTCTTCCTGGGCGATCTGCAGGTAGGAGAGGATCTTCTCGTACTGCTGCTGCGACGCCTGGGCGCCGACCATGGTCTCGGTGTCCAGCGGGTTGCCGCGCTTGATCTTAACGATCTTCTTCATCACCTCGGCCATGAACGGCTCGTAGATCGACTCCTGAACCAGGGCCCGGGATGGGCAGGTGCAGACTTCACCCTGGTTGAAGAACGCCAGCACCAGGCCTTCGGCGGCCTTTTCGATGAACTTGGGCTCGGCCTGCATGATGTCTTCGAAGAAGATGTTCGGCGACTTTCCGCCCAGCTCCACGGTGGACGGAATGATGTTCTCGGCGGCGCATTTCATGATGTGCGAGCCCACCGGGGTCGAGCCGGTGAAGGCGATCTTGGCGATGCGCTTGCTGGTGGCCAGGGCCTCGCCGGCTTCGCGGCCAAAGCCCTGGACGATGTTCAGCACCCCGGCCGGCAGCAGGTCGGCGATCAGCTCGGCGAAGACCATGATCGACAGCGGGGTCTGCTCGGCGGGCTTGAGCACCACGCAGTTGCCGGCGGCCAGGGCCGGGGCCAGCTTCCAGGCGGCCATCAGCAGCGGGAAGTTCCACGGGATGATCTGCCCCACCACGCCCAGGGGTTCGTGGAAATGGTAGGCGGTGGTCAGTTCGTTGATCTCTGCGGCGCCGCCTTCCTGGGCACGGATGCAACCGGCGAAGTAGCGGAAATGATCGGCGGCCAGGGGCACGTCGGCGTTGAGGGTTTCGCGCACGGCCTTGCCGTTGTCCCAGGTTTCGCTGACCGCGAGGATCTCCAGGTTCTGCTCGATGCGGTCGGCGATCTTCAGCAGCACCAGCGAACGGTCCTGGGCGCTGGTCTTGCCCCAGGCATCGGCGGCGGCATGGGCGGCGTCCAGGGCCTTGTCGATGTCCGCGGCAGTGGAGCGCGGGAATTCGGCGATCACCTCACCGTTGACCGGCGAGGTGTTGCTGAAGTACTGGCCGTCCACCGGCGGCACGAACTGGCCACCGATGAAATTGCCGTAGCGTGGCTTGAAGGACACGACGGCGCCTGGGGTTCCGGGTTGTGCGTAGATCATGCTGGGCCTCTGCTGGTCGATGCCTGTCCACGACAGGCGATGGCTCGATGGTAGAGAGCCCCGCGTGCCGGACGAATGCATCGTTGGCAGGGGGGCTCTCGTCATTTGGTCGTAGGTTGATTGCCCTGTGCGGGAGCCGGCTTGCCGATGAAGGCGCTCTTGCGGGCCTCTTCGCCAGCAAGCTGGCTCCTACGGTCGGCAGGGACATTGCGGTGGCTCCTACGGTCGGCAGGGATATTGTGAGGGCTTTGTAGGAGCCGGCTTGCCGGCGAAAGCGGTCGTGCGGGCGCCTTCGCCAGCAAGCTGGCGCTTACGATCAGCGTTTGCTCACCAGGTCCTTGGGCAGCTTGAAGGTCCAGAGCATGCCGCCCTGGTTGAAGTCCTTGACCCGCTTGGCCACCTCGCCGCCCCACAGCGGCACCGCGCCGCCCCAGCCGGAGAGCACCGAGACGTACTGCTCGCCGTCCATTTCCCAGGTCACGGGCGAGCCCAGGACCCCGGAGCCGGTCTGGAATTCCCAGACCTTCTCGCCGGTCTTGGCGTTGAACGCCTGGAGGAAGCCCTCAGGCGTGCCGGTGAACACCAGGTTGCCCTTGGTGGTCAGCACCCCGCCCCACAGCGGCGCGAAGTTCTTGTGGCGCCAGACTTCCTTGCCGCTGATCGGGTCGATGGCCCGCAGCACGCCGATGTAATCCTCGTTCAGCGGCTTGATGGTGAAGCCCGCGCCGAGGAACGCCGCGCCCTTCTTGTAGGCGATGCCTTCGTTCCAGATGTCCATGCCCCATTCGTTGGACGGCACATAGAACAGCCCGGTGTCGCGGTTGTAGGCCATGGGCATCCAGTTCTTGGCGCCGAGGAAGGCCGGGGCGACGAACACCGAGCTGCCCTTGGCTTCGCTACCCGGGGCGCCAGGGCGGCTGGCCTCGTTGTAGATCGGCCGGCCGTTCTTATCCAGGCCGGTGGCCCAGGTGATCTTGTCGACAAAGGGGAAGCCGCGGATGAACTTGCCGTTGGTGCGATCGAGCACGTAGAAGAAGCCGTTGCGGTCGGCAGTGGCGGCGGCCTTGATCTCCTTGCCGCCTTCCTTGTAGTTGAAGGAGATCAGCTCGTTGACGCCGTCGAAGTCCCAGCCGTCGTGGGGGGTGCTCTGGAAGTGCCACTTGATGGTGCCGTCGTCCGGGTTCAGGGCCAGGCGCGACGAGGAATACAGGTTGTCGCCAGGGCGCAGGTGGGAGTTCCACGGCGCCGGGTTGCCGGTGCCGAACAGCAGCAGGTTGGTTTCCGGGTCGTAGTAGCCGCCGAGCCACGGCGCCGCGCCGCCGGTCTTCCACAGATCGCCCGGCCAGGTCTTGCCCGCCTCGCCACCGGAAATGCCGTTCTCGATGGCCTTGCCGTCCTTGTACACGTAGCCCATGTGGCCTTCCACGGTGGGGCGCATCCACAGCAGCTCGCCGTTTTTCGGGTCGTAGGCCTGGATCTTGCCGACCACGCCGAACTCGCCGCCGGCGACCCCGGTGATCAGCTTGCCATTGACCATCATCGGCGCCGCGCTGATGGAGTAACCCTCTTTGTGATCGGCGACCTTCTTGCTCCACACCACCTTGCCGGTGTCCTTGTTCAGGGCCACCAGCTTGGCGTCCAGGGTGCCGAAGAACACCAGGTCGCCGTACAACGCCACGCCGCGGTTGATCACGTCGCAGCACGGGCGGATGTCGTCCGGCAGGCGCGCGTCGTACTGCCAGAGCTTCTTGCCGGTGCGCGCGTCCACCGCGAACACCCGCGAGTAGGAACCGGTCATGTACATCACCCCGTCCTTGATCAGCGGCTGGGCCTGCTGGCCGCGCTGCTTCTCGCCGCCGAAGGAGAAGGCCCAGACCGGCCGCAGCTCCTTGACGTTATCGACGTTGAGGATATCCAGCGGGCTGTAGCGCTGGCCCTGGACGCCCAGGCCGTTGGTGACGATCTGCTGCGGGTTCTTCGGGTCCTGGAGGATCTCTTCATCGGTGACGGCGGCCAGGGCCGCGCTGGACAGCAGCATGGCGCTGAGCACCAGGCTCACGGCGAAAAAGGGACGACGTGGGGGTTGGGTCATGACGGCTACCTCGGCGGTTATTGTTGTTCCCGGGAAATTTTCCCGGTCTGCCGGGAATTCTTGGTCCCGGCCTGCCTGCCAACAATTGCCCGCAGTGCGGAGTTTTCTAGTTCCTTGGTACAGGAGCGGCCGCCGACGCCTACAAAGCCCCACGCGATCTCCCTGCCTACCGTAGGAGCTGGCTTGCCAGCGAAGAGGCCCAGCAAGACCGCCTTCGACGGCCAGCCGGCTCCTACAGGCCGTCGATACGCTGCAGGCGCTGGCGTTCGTAACGCGGGTACAGGTGGCTGACGCTGCGGATCAGCTCATAGCGGGTCAGGCTGATGCCGGCAAAACGCTCGGGGATCGGGCGGCGGATCATCTCCGCCATGTCGTCGCCCTGGGCGGCGCCGTCGCGCATCAACCCGTCCAGCCAGCCCAGGTAGTCCCGCATCTGGGCAAAGGGCGCCGTATCGCTGGCCACCGGGCCATGGCCTGGCACGATCAGTTTCCACGGCAAGGCCTGCAAGGTGTCCAGGTCCTTGAGCCAGGCCCCGAGCCCCGGGCTGTTGGGGGTGGTCAGCGCGCGCTCGTAGAACACCAGGTCACCGGCAAACAGCACCCCGGTGTTCTCATCGAGAATCGCCAGATCAGCGCCGGTGTGCCCACTCAGGCCCAGCAAGCGCAAGCGATGCCCGCCCACCTCAAGCACCCCGGGCTCAAGCACCTGGGTCGGCAGCACCACCTCGGTGCCGCGCATCCAGTCGCCGACCATGCGGTACATGTTCTCGGCCATGGCCTCGCCCTGCTGGCGCAGCAGGTCGCCGGTGCCGGCCAGGGCGCCGATGGGCACGTCGCCAAAAGCCTGGTTGCCCAGCACATGGTCGGGGTGATGGTGGGTCAGCAGCAGTTGGATGACCGGTTTGTCGGTGGTGGCGGCAATCGCCCGGCGCAAGGCTTCGCCGTAGCGTTTCGACGGCCCGCTGTCGATCACCACCACCCCGCTGTCGGTGACGATGAAGCCGGTGTTGACGATGTTGCCGCCATTGGCCTTGGCGAAATTGTCGGTGCTGCCTTCCAGCAGCCAGGTGCCCGCGGCGATCTGCCGGGGCTTGAGTGGATAGTCCAGGTCGGCCCGGGCCGGCAGGCCCAGGCACAGCAGCAACAGCAGGATCCAACGCATGGCGCGCCTCGGCTCGGGTGGGTCAAAGGATGCGGTCAGGGCAGCCTGGCCTCGAACTGGTTGCCGCTGTTGTCGCGCAACAGCAAGCGGGTCTGCCCCGGCCCCTGGATATCGAACCCCAGGTTGGGGTTTTCGCTGACCGCCGGGAACAGTTCGAGGCTGGCCAGGCGCTGGTCGTTCTGGTCGCGCAGTTCGGCGTGGTTGAGGAAAAACTCAGGGATGCCGCTGACCAGGCCGTTGTCCATCGGGTGGGAGATTTGCAGGCGCAGGCGGCTGGCATCCCCACGGGGATAACGCCCGCCCAGCACCTCGCCGATGTGCTCTTCCCAGCCGGGCTGGGTGCGCACCACGCTGGGGGCGGTACAGCCGCCGCCCGCGGCATCGATCAGGGTCGAGCCCACGTGCCACAGGCCATCGCGGGTCAGCACCGCGGCGCGCAGCGGCGTGGCCTGCTCGATACGGATGCGGATCGACAGCCAGGGCAGCACTCGCTCCCCCGGTTCGAAATCGACGATGCGCGGCAAGGGGTTGAGCTCGGCCCAGGCAAGGATGCGTACCACCTCGCCTCCAAAGGCCCGGGCGTCGATCTCCAGGGGCACCTGCCGCGCATCCTCGGCAAAGGGCGGCGCCAGCAGCTTGACCCGGTCATCGAAGACGAACGCCGCGTCCCCCAGCAATTGCTTGTGGTAGAAGGCCCACATCACCGAAGGCACCGGGTCCGGGCCCGGGGCCTGCGGATCGGCGGCCAGCACCGGGGTCGCCAAGGGCAGCCAGCACGCCAGCAGACAGGTCGCTCGCCAGTTCATCGCAGCTCCTATTGATACATCTGTGGGACCTCGTAACGCAGGCCATAACGGGCGTACAGCGCCTGCAGGCGACCGTCGCGGATCAGCCCTTCCAGGGCCTCTTCCACGGCATAGGCCAGCTGGCGGTTGCTTTCATGCACCGCCATGCCGATCTCCCACACCTGCTTGCCCATGTTCGGGTAGGCGTTTTCCGCCAGGGCCAACTGCGGATCAGCGGCCTGATGCAACTGCCAGTCGATCTCGCCGCGCATGGCCATCACCGCGTCCACCTGCCCGGCCCGCAAGGCGCCGAACGCCTGTTGCACGCTGGGGTAATGGTGGGTCTTGGCACTGAGCATGCCGTTGAACACCGAGGTCAGGTAGAACGACGGCACGCTGTCCACTTCGACGCCAATGGGGTGCTCCTGGAACACCGCGACACTGGCCACCGAATCCAGCCGGCGGCGGTCGAATGCCACCTGCCAGCGCTCCTCCTGATAGGGGCCGAACATCACCACGTGATCGTTGGCCAGCTCCCCCAGTTCGTTGCGCTTTTGCGCGTAGTCGTGGTCGTAGGGCACGCGCATCATCAGGTCGGCCAACTGCTGGTGGCGCAGCGGGCTGCCACGCCAGATGTAGTCGCGCAAATCGTCGTCGAGTTTCTCCCCGGGGGGCGCCCAGATCAGTTGCAAGCGCACCCCCAGGGCCTCGGCCAGGGCTTGCGCCAGCTCGACGTCGACGCCCCGGGGCTGGCCCTGGTCCTCGAAGCTGTAGGGAGCAAAATCCTGGTACACCGCCACCTTCAGTTCACCGGAGGCGATCATCGTGTCGTAGTTGCGCACCTCGGCCTGGGCCGTGGCGCAACACAGCAGCAGGCCAGCCAGGAACAGGGCGAAGCGGCCCATGGCGATCACTCCTCGACGCGCACGCTGTCCAGGTAGGTGCGCACCGCCCACAGGGCTTCCTGGCTCAGGTAGTCGGCCATCTTCGGCATGTACACCCGGCCATCGCGCACCGCGCCGTGGCGCACCCGTTCGACGAACCATTCATCCCCGGCTTCGCCGGCGTCGAGCATGCGCAGGTCTGGAGCGATACCGCCGGACTTGGCTTCCAGGCCATGGCAGGCGGCGCAGTTCTGGTTGTAGGCCGAAGCGCCGATTTCCACCGCCTTGTCGTGCTCGGGCGAGGTGCGGTACGGGTTGACCGCGGCCCAGCCGTCACCATCGACGCTCACCCCGGCATCCTTGATCGGCGTCAGGCCCTTGGTCTCCACCGCCTGGGGCACCACGTTGCCATGGGCCCATACGGCACCGGTGGCCAAGGCACCGGTCAGCAGCCCTACCGCGAGCAAGGCGTTGCGTTTTGTTGTCATTGTTATGCCCTCAAGATTGCACGCAAGACCTCGCTACAGAGGCCATGGCGCCATCTTAGAAACAGCCGGCGGGCGGCCGTATGCTGCTTTGGTGGCCGCGCCCTACTCCCTTGGTAGTAGGGCTTGTGGCGCGGGCCTAAATCAGGTGCCGCCCGGGAACTATTCCCGGCAAGGGCGGGACTTTTTCCGTATCTCAAAGCGCCTCGCGCGGCAGACCCTAGTCAGGCCAAAACCTCCACTGGGAACCGCAACCATGACAATAAGATCGCTACCCGCCCTCTCCCCCCTGAGCCTTGCCGTCCAGGCCCTGCTGCTGGCCGGCAGCCTGTCCCTGGGCGCGGCGGCCACAGCGGCCACCGCCCCGGCGGCACCTGCCAGCAAGAACGTGACCTGGGAAGACATCGCCAACGACCACCTGACCACCAAGGACGTGCTGCAGTACGGCATGGGCACCAACGCCCAGCGCTGGAGCCCCCTGGCCCAGGTCAACGACAAGAACGTGTTCAAGCTGACCCCGGCCTGGTCCTATTCCTTCGGCGACGAGAAGCAACGCGGCCAGGAATCCCAGGCCATCGTCAGCGACGGCGTGGTCTACGTCACCGGCTCCTACTCCCGGGTGTTCGCCCTGGACGCCAAGACCGGCAAGCGCCTGTGGACCTACAACCACCGCCTGCCGGACAACATTCGCCCATGCTGCGACGTGGTCAACCGCGGCGCGGCGATCTACGGCGACAAGATCTACTTCGGCACCCTCGATGCCCGGGTCATCGCCCTGGACAAGAACACCGGCAAGGTGGTGTGGAACAAGAAGTTCGGCGACCACAGCGCCGGCTACACCATGACCGGCGCCCCGGTGCTGATCAAGGACAAGACCAGCGGCAAGGTGCTGCTGATCCACGGCAGCTCGGGCGATGAATTCGGCGTGGTCGGCCAGCTGTTCGCCCGCGACCCGGAGACCGGCGAAGAGGTGTGGATGCGGCCCTTCGTCGAAGGCCACATGGGCCGCCTGAACGGCAAGGACAGCACCCCCACCGGCGACGTCAAGGCGCCGTCCTGGCCCGACGACAAGACCACCGAAACCGGCAAGGTCGAAGCCTGGAGCCACGGCGGCGGCGCCCCTTGGCAGAGCGCCAGCTTCGATGCCGAAACCAACACCATCATCGTCGGCGCCGGCAACCCCGGGCCGTGGAACACCTGGGCGCGCACCGCCAAAGACGGCAACCCCCACGACTACGACAGCCTGTACACCTCGGGCCAGGTCGGCGTCGACCCGAGCACCGGCGAAGTGAAATGGTTCTACCAGCACACGCCGAACGACGCCTGGGACTTCTCCGGCAACAACGAACTGGTGCTGTTCGACTACAAGGGCAAGGACGGCAAGGTGGTCAAGGCCACCGGCCACGCCGACCGCAACGGCTTCTTCTACGTGGTGGACCGCAACAACGGCAAATTGCAGAACGCGTTCCCCTTCGTCGACAACATCACCTGGGCCAGCCACATCGACCTCAAGACCGGGCGCCCGGTGGAAAACGAAGGCCAGCGTCCGGCCAAGCCGCTGCCGGGTGAAACCAAGGGCAAGCCGGTGGAAGTCTCGCCGCCGTTCCTGGGTGGCAAGAACTGGAACCCCATGGCCTACAGCCAGGACACCGGGCTGTTCTACATCCCCGGCAACCAGTGGAAGGAGGAGTACTGGACCGAGGAAGTGAACTACAAGAAAGGCTCGGCCTACCTGGGCATGGGGTTCCGTATCAAGCGCATGTACGACGACCACGTCGGCACCCTGCGCGCCATGGACCCGACCACCGGCAAGCTGGTCTGGGAGCACAAGGAACACCTGCCGCTGTGGGCTGGCGTCCTGGCGACCAAGGGCAACCTGGTGTTCACCGGCACCGGCGACGGCTTCTTCAAGGCCTTCGACGCCAAGACCGGCAAGGAGCTGTGGAAATTCCAGACCGGCAGCGGCATCGTCTCGCCGCCCATCACCTGGGAACAGGATGGCGAGCAGTACATCGGCGTGACCGTGGGCTACGGCGGCGCGGTGCCGCTGTGGGGCGGCGACATGGCCGAACTGACCAAGCCGGTGGCCCAAGGCGGCTCGTTCTGGGTGTTCAAGATCCCGAGCTGGGATAACAAGACCGCCCAACGCTGATCATCCCCGCCTTGTCTGTGGCGAGGGAGCCCGCTCCCTCGCCACACCCGCCTTCACTCCCGCCTGGAGAACCGCACCATGAACTACCTGCCACTGGCCCTGCTGCTGAGCCTCTCCCCCGCCTTGGCAATGAATGTCGACGACGACGGCAACGATGTACCGCTGACCGTCAACGGCTGCCTGATCGCCGAATCCAGCCAATGCCCCGGCGCCAACCTGCGTGGCGCTAACCTCGCCAACCAGGACCTGCGCAAGATGAACCTGGCCGGCGCCGACCTCTCCGGCGCCGACCTGCGCCACGCCCAGCTGGACCTGGCCAACCTGGAAAAGGCCCGCCTGCAAGGCACCAACCTGACCCGCGCCAGCCTGCAACAGAGCAACCTGCGGCTGGCGGACTTCACCGACGCCAAGCTGATGGCGATCCAGGGCTGGGGCCTGTTTGCCCAGGGCGCGCAATTCGAAAAAGCCGACCTCAGCGCGGCCTACCTGCAATTTGCCCGCCTGTCCGGGGCCAAGCTGCACCAGGCCAAACTGCGGGCGGCGGACCTGGAGATGGCCTGGTTGAGCAAGGCGGATCTGCAAGGGGCCGATCTGAGCGATGCCAATCTGCAGGAGGCGAAGTTTGGCGAGAGCAATCTGGAAGGAGCCGACCTGCGCGGGGCGCGGCAGCACTATGGGAATTTTCAGGATGCCAATATGGAGGGGTGTGTGGGGTGTCCGGGGAGTTGGGATAAGTGAGGGGGATGTGTACATATCCGTTGCTGCGGTCACGGCCACTTAGGGTTTCGCTCTTACAGCGACTCACTTTTGAAAATCCGGAATGCCGGCCCAGACAAAAGGTGAGCAAAACGCTTCTGCCCCTCCACTCGGTGCCTCGCCTAGGCTCGGCATGCCCTCACTCCGGCATTGCTCCGTGGGCCGCCGCCACCGGCCATCCATGGCCGGGTGGCGGCTAACCCGGCATCCCTGCCGGGTTACCCACGGCTCAATGCCTGCGTTCGGCCATCGTGTCTAAGGGGGCAAGCAGATCAAAAGCAAAAGCAAAAGCAAAATCTGACGGCGGCGTTGCGGCCGGCCTGAAGATGGAATGGGGCGTCCCTCCCACCACCTCCTGTAGGAGCTGGCTTGCCAGCGAAGACGTCCGCCCAGACGCTGCATGACTCACGGGCCTCTTCGCCGGCAAGCCGGCTCCTACGAACAGCGCGTAAAACGCGCTTGGCTTTTGCTCTTGATCTTGATCTTCAGGCCCCTTCCCAGCAGGCCGAGCGTAGGCGTTGCGTAGGGGGCAGCTCGGCAGGGATGCCGAGCTAGCCGCCACCCGGAGCAATGCCGAAGCGAGGGAACACCGAGCCTCAGCGAGGGGCCCATGGAGGGGCAAGCGTTTTTGCTTACTTTTTGCTGGGCCGGCACTCCGGCGTTTGAAAAAAGTGAGTCGCCGTAAGGGCGAAACCCTAAGTGGCCGTTACCGCAGCAATGGATATGTACCCAAACCCCAAACCATCAAGACGAAACCACCAGCAGCCACACCCACAGCAACGGATATACACCCCACCCCCTCACCACAAAAAGCCCCCAACATCCCCCACCACTACCGGAAAACACCTTCAGCCAACCACTCAGGAAAGTCCCGCATACCATGCAAAACCCGCCATACGTCGATGTAGTCATCGCGTTCAACGTAGAACACCAGATAGGGACAGCGCTTCAGCGGCAAGCAAAGCACCCCCGGCAGATCCAGCTCGTGGGCGTAGCGAGACATACCCAAGGCCGGATGGCGGCCGATATGAAGATAGGCCTTTTCCAAAGCATCGATAAAACCGAGCGCAGCCTGCTCGGCCTGTTGGTCAAGCTAGTCGCTGATAGCGCCTCCCACGTCATGGCTGGCAAGGGCACGTGGCATGACCGGCTTGGCTTTCATCCTCGCGCCTTGTGAACCCTGGCACGCAGGGATTCGAAATAGTCACCCTGCACAGCAGTGCCCGGCGCCGATTGAGCACCGGCCAACAACAGGCCACGCAGATGTTGCCGATCCTGATCCTTGCGAATCAGCTCACACACATATTCACTGCTGGTGCTGTAGCCGCGCTGGCTGACTTGATCATCGACAAAGGACTTGAGAGCGTCCGGCAGGGAGATGTTCATGGTGCTCATGGCTTTGTCCGCTTTTGACAAAATTTGCCAAACCATACCCCCTCACCCCGCCACCCGCACCACCCCCATATCAATCCCCAAATGCACCAACTCCGCATGGGAGCTGACCTGCAGCTTGCTCTTGAGCAAGGTCAGGTGGTTGGACACAGTCTTGGCGCTGATGCACAGCTGCTCGGCAATCACCCGCGCCGGGGTGCCCTTGGCCAGCATCACGAAGATCTCCAGCTCGCGCTGGGTCATGCTCTGCAAACGCGGGTCGCTGCTGTTCTGCGCCGGGGTGCAGGCCAGTTGGGTGGCCAGGGGCTGTTCGATGTAGGCGTGCCCGGCCAGCACACGGTGCACCGCTTCGATCAGCACCTGGGGCGCGGAGTTCTTGGTCAGGTAGCCCGAGGCTCCCGCCTCCAGGGCCTGGCGCACCAGGGGCAGTTCGTCGTGCATGCTGAAAAACAGCACCCGCAGCTGCGGCAGGCGCTGGCGCAGGCGGCGGGTGGTCTCCAGGCCGCTGATGCCCGGCAGGCCGAAATCCATGATCACCAGCTGCGGCACTTCTTCGGCGACCCGGGCCTGGGCCTCTTCGCCGCTGGCCGCTTCGCGCACCTGCATCGCCGGCAATACCGCGCGCAGCAGGCTGGCGTAACCCTGGCGGACCACGGCGTGGTCATCCACCAACAAGATGTTCATCAGGCCTCCATGGGCATGTTCAGGGGCATGTTCAAGGCCAGTGCCCAACCGGCGCCGGGACGGCTGAGGATGTGCAGTTCGCCGCCCAGGCTGCGGGCCCGCTCGGCCATCGAGTGCAGGCCGACGCCGGGGCGCTGGGGCTGGCGCGCGCCGCAACCGTTGTCGCGCACCAGCAGGCGCAGGCCCCGGGCGCTGCGTTGCAGGCGCACCCGTACCTGGCTGGCGTCGGCGTGCCGGGCGACATTGGTCAGCGCTTCTTGCAGCAGGCGGTAGAGGTGGGTCTTGCTGGCGCTGGGCAACGCTGGCAGGTCGGCGCCGACCCGCAATTGGCAGTCGATGCCCTGGCTGTCCTGCCATTGGCTCACCAGCAAACCGAAGGCTTCGGCCAGCGGCAGGTGCTGCAGCACCACCGGGTACAGGTCCTGCACCAGGGCGCGAAAGCCTTGCTGCAAGCGCTCGCAGTTGAGCTCCAGGGCCTGGGCCGTGTGCTCCACCACCGTGGGCTGGTTGCTGACCATGCGCAGCAGGCAGACCTGGGCGCGGATGCCCGCCAGGTATTGCCCGAGGTCGTCGTGCAGGGTCTGCGCCAGGTAGGTGCGCTCGCGCTCCTGCACCGCCAGCAAGGCCTGGGTCAGTTGCGCGTTGTCGGCGCGGGTCTGTTCCAGGGTCGCGGTCATGCGGTTGAAGTGCCCGGCCAGTTGCCGCGCTTCCGGCAGGCCGGCTTCGCGCAGGCGCACCGCCAGTTGCCCGCCGGACACCTGCTGCAAGGCCCGCAGCAGGTCATCCAGCAGGCCCATGCCACGGCGCACCGCCCAGCGGATGGTCAGCAGGCTCAGGAACAGGGCCAGGCCGCACAGGCTCAACAGCTGTTGCAGGGAATCCCAGACTTCGTCGATCTCATCGCGCGCGTCCACGGCGATCAGCACTCGGCGGCCGTCGCCCAGGTCCAGCTCGCGGGCGCTGTGGCGGCGCTCGCTGAACAGCTGGCGGCCGAGCCAGGCGTCCAGCCCGGCCTCTTCCGGCATGCGGGCCGCCTCGTCCGCCGCCAGCCAGTGCACCCGTACATGGCGCAGGCTCTGGGTCAGGTGCGGTTGCAGGCCCGCCGGGTTGCGCGCGGCGCTGTCGCTGAGGTATTCCACCACCGCCTCGGCGGACTGCAACTCACGCTCGACATCGGCCACCGCCTGGTGCAGCAGCAAGGCGGCGCAGGCCAGGGTCACCACGGCAAAGAATGCCGTGACCCACAGGTTGATCCGCCAAAGTGCCGACATGCCTAGCGCCCCGGCACCAACGGCAGCGCTTGGGGCAGCACCGGGCGCGGGCCGTGCAGACGGTCGACGCCGATCAGGCTGAGGATCAGCAGTAACGGCAACAGCAGCAATTTGAGGATGCGCATGACGGTGTTCTCCAGGGTCGGGGCCGCTGCAACCATGCTAAGACCGCCGCACCCGCGCCGGGTTACTACCTTGGTACTGCCCGGGCGCTACTTTCTGCATATTTCCCCGCCCCGGTACTCTTCCTATGCTGGCGCCACCTGCCGTGGAGTGCCTTATGCACCAGCCTGCCTCGCTTATCCCGACCTGCCTGCTGGCCCTGGCCTCGGTCCTGTTGCCCCTGGCCGCGAGCCAGGCCGGCGAGGAACCGTTACAGGTGCGCATCGGCTACCTGGGCTATCGCCCCGACCCCGGCCCGCTGCTGTCCAACATCATTCCCGAGCCTGCCGACGCCGGGCTGCAGGGCGCGCAGCTGGCGATTGTCGACAGCAACAGCACCGGACGCTTTCTCAAGCAGCAGTTCCAGCTCGACAGCGCCAGCGTCGACAGCCCCGAGGCGCTGCTGCAAGCCGCCAAGGCCCAGCATGACCAGGGCCTGCGGCTGTTCGTGGTGAATGCCCCGGCGGCCAGCCTGCGCGAGTTGTCCGCGGCCCTGCCCGACAGCCTCTTGTTCAACGCCGGCAGCCCCGACGACCGCCTGCGCAGCAGCCAGTGCCTGGGCAACGTGCTGCACAGCCTGCCCGGCCGGGCGATGCTGACCGACGCCCTGGTGCAGTTCATGGTGCTGCGCAAATGGCAGCGGGCCTTGCTCGTCGTCGGCCAGACTGAGGATGACCGGGCCTACGCCGATGCCCTGCGCCGGGCCACCCAGCGCTTCGGCGTGAAGCTGGTCGCCGAGAAAGACTGGACCTTCGACAACGACCAGCGCCGCAGCGCCCAGGCCGACATGCCGCTGTTCACCCAGACCGCCGAATACGACGTGGTGCTGGTGGCCGACGAGCGCGGCGACTTCGGCGAATACCTGCCCTACCAGACCTGGTACCCGCGCCCGGTGGCCGGCACCCAGGGCCTGACCCCCACCGGCTGGCACAAGAGCGTCGAGACCTTCGGCGCCGCGCAACTGCAAAAGCGCTTCGAAGCCCAGGCCGGACGCTGGATGAACGACCGCGACTTCGCCGCCTGGATGGCCGTGCGCAGCGTCGCCAGCGCGGTGAGCAAACTGCGCCAGGCCGACCCTAGGGCCCTGCAGGCACTGCTGCTCAGCGACCAGTTGCCCCTGGACGGGTTCAAGGGCCGCAAGCTCAGCTACCGGCCATGGAACGGCGAACTGCGCCAGCCGATTCCCCTGGTGCAGCCCCGGGCCCTGGTCAGCACCTCGCCCCAGGACGGCTTCCTGCACCCCTTCAACGAAATGGACAGCCTGGGCTACGACCGCCCCGAAGTGACCTGCCGCTACCCCTGATCCGATAACCACAACAACAAGGAATCCGCCATGCGCCGCCCCCTTCTCTGCCGCTCCGCCCTGTGCGCGGCCCTGCTGCTCGCCGCCGGGCACGCCATGGCCGCCACGGCCTGGGTCTCCAATGAAAAGGACAACAGCCTGAGCCTGATCGACCTGCAGACCCTGCAAGTCACCCAGACCCTGCCGGTGGGCCAGCGCCCGCGCGGGTTGCTGCTGTCCCATGACAATAAGCTGCTGTACATCTGCGCCAGCGATTCGGACCGGGTCCAGGTGATGGACGTGGCCACCCGCAAGATCATCAAGGAGCTGCCGTCCGGCAAGGACCCCGAGCAGTTCGCCCTGCACCCCAACAACCGCTGGCTGTACGTGTCCAACGAGGACGATGCGCTGGTCACGGTGATCGACACCGAGACCGCCAAGGTCCTCGGCCAGATCAACGTCGGGGTCGAGCCCGAAGGCATGGCGGTGAGCCCCGACGGCAAGTGGGCGGTGAACACCAGTGAAACCACCAACATGCTGCACTGGATCGACACCAGCACCCAGACCCTGGCCGACAGCACCCTGGTGGACCAGCGCCCGCGCTTCGTCGAGTTCAACCAGGACGGCTCAAGGCTCTGGGCCTCGGCGGAAATCGGCGGCACCGTGACCATCCTCGACGTGGCCACGCGCCAGGTGCTCAAGACCCTGAACTTCAAGATCAAGGGCGTGCACCCGGACAAGGTGCAGCCGGTGGGCATCAAGCTCAGCGCCGACGGCAAGTACGCCTTCGTCGCCCTGGGCCCGGCCAACCACGTGGCGGTGATCGACGCCAAGACCTACGAGATCCTCGACTACCTGCTGGTGGGGCGGCGGGTCTGGCAGCTGGCATTCACCCCGGACCAGAGCCAGTTGCTGGCCACCAACGGGGTCAGCGGCGATGTTTCGGTGATCGATGTGAACAGCCTCAAGGTGCTCAAGTCGGTGAAGGTCGGGCGCTATCCCTGGGGCGTGGTGGTGACCCCATGAACGCCCTGGAGGTCAGCCAGCTGAGCTTCGCCTATGGCCCGCGCCAGGCCCTCGATCAGGTCAGCCTGAGCCTGGCTCCCGGGCGCTTTGCCGCGCTGCTGGGGCCCAACGGCGCCGGCAAGTCGACCCTGATCGCCCTGCTCACAAGGCTCTACGACCTGCAGCAGGGCGACATCCGCGTCGGCGGCTGCTCGCTGCGCAACGCCGCCCGGGCCGCCCTGCGCCAGCTCGGCGTGGTGTTCCAGCAAAGCACCCTGGACCTGGACCTGAGCGTGGAGCAGAACCTGCACTACCACGCCGCGCTGCATGGCCTGTCACGGCGCCAGGGGCAGGCGCGGATCGACGCCGAACTGGCGCGCCAGGGCTTGAGCGAACGGCGCCGGGATAGCGTGCGCGCCCTCAATGGCGGCCACCGCCGACGGGTGGAGATCGCCCGCGCCCTGCTGCATGAACCGCGCCTGCTGCTGCTCGATGAAGCCAGCGCCGGCCTCGACCCCGCCAGCCGCCTGGCGCTCAACCGGCACATTCGCCAGCTGTGCCAGGAACAGCGTCTGAGCGTGCTCTGGACCACCCACCTGCTGGATGAGGTGCAGGCCGACGACCAGTTGCTGATCCTGCATCAGGGGCGCCTGGTGGCCAGTGGCGTGGCCGGCACCATCAGCCAGCAGCAGGGCGGCGACCTGGGCACAGCCTTCGCCCGCCTGACCCAGAATCCCCAGCCACGCCCGGCCCCGATCGGAGAACCGCTCGCATGAACGCCTACTGGCAATGCCTGCGCGGCATCGTGCTGCGCGAATGGCTGCGCTTCGTGCTGCAGCGCACACGCTTTCTCAGCGCCCTGGTGCGCCCGCTACTGTGGCTGCTGGTGTTCGCCGCCGGCTTTCGCGCGGCCCTGGGCATCGCCATCATCGAGCCCTACAGCACCTACATTCCCTACGAGGTCTACATCGTCCCGGGGCTGGCCTGCATGATCCTGCTGTTCAACGGCATGCAGGGCTCGCTGTCGATGGTCTACGACCGGGAAATGGGCAGCATGCGCGTGCTGCTCACCAGCCCCCTGCCCCGGGCCTTCCTGCTGGCCAGCAAGCTGCTGGCCACCTCGCTGATCTCGCTGCTGCAGGTCTACGCCTTCCTCGCCGTGGCCTGGCTGTATGGCGTGCAACCGCCGGCCATGGGGCAGCTCAGCGCCCTACCTGCCTTGCTCCTGGTGGCCCTGATGCTCAGCGCGCTGGGGCTGCTGCTGTCCAACGCCATCCGCCAGTTGGAGAACTTTGCCGGGGTGATGAACTTCGTGATCTTCCCGCTGTTCTTCCTGTCCTCGGCGCTGTACCCGCTGTGGAAGATGCTCGAAGCCAGCCCCTGGCTGTACTGGCTGTGCGCCCTCAACCCCTTCACCCACGCCGTGGAACTGGTGCGCTTCGCCCTGTATCAACGCCTCAACCTGCTGGCCCTGGCCGTGTGCCTGGGCCTGACCCTGGTGTTCTCCCTGCTGGCGGTGCTGACCTTCAACCCCCAGCACGCCGCCCTGCGCAAAAGCACCTGAGCCACCATCCTGCCACCCACCTCCACCCAACGTAGGAGCTGGCTTGCCAGCGAAGAGGCCCGCAATCCCAACGCCAGACCCCAGGCCCCTTTCGCCGGCAAGCCGGCTCCTACACAGCGCTTGCCCATGGGCGATCTACGACTTTGGTACTGCTTTTGCTGTCGATGGTCGCATTCACAAAAGGCCCTGCCCTGGCATGTAATGGGCCTATAACAAGAAGGACAAATCCCTTATGCCCCGTGCCCTGCAGACCCTGGCCCTGCTGTCCCTGAGCCTGACTCTGGGAATGGCCCATGCCGAGACTCCGCTGTTTTCCACCGAGGGCTATCGCACCAGCCTGTACCGCAGCCCGACCCCGCTGCAGATCGACCAGGGCCGGATCATCGACACCCCGGGCCTGCAAGAGCTGCTCAAGGAGCAACCGGCGCCCCTGCTGATCGACGTCTACCGTCGGCAATGGCTGCAAGGCCGCTTCATCGACAGCGAGCCCCACGCCAACCTCCCCGGCAGCCACTGGCTGGCCAACACCGGCGACGGCGAACTGAGCCCCGAGTGGCAGGCCTATTTCGCCGGCAACCTGCAACGGCTGAGCCACGCCGACCCGCAGCGCGCCCTGGTGTTCTATTGCCGTGCCGATTGCTGGCTGAGCTGGAACGCGGTAAAACGCGCGGCAGCCCTGGGCTATAAGAACATCTACTGGTACCGCGACGGCCTGGATGCCTGGGAGGCCGCCGGCCTGCCCGTGGAGGCAGCCCGGCCGCAACCCTTTCCCTGAGCGCCGCAGCACGGCGTTGCCGCCCCCATAACCACAATAACGAGGTGAAAGGCCATGTATAAAATTCTGATAGCCGACGATCACCCACTGTTTCGCGAAGCCATCCACAACGTCATCAGCGACGGATTTCCCGGCAGCGAGGTGATGGAAACCGCCGACCTGGACAGCGCCCTGGCCCTGACCCAGGAACACGACGACCTGGACCTGATCCTGCTGGACCTGAACATGCCCGGCATGCACGGCCTCAACGGCCTGATCACCCTGCGCAACGAAGCGCCAACCATTCCGGTGGTGATCGTTTCCGCCGAGCAGGACAAGCAGATCGTGCTCCAGGCCATCACCTACGGCGCCGTCGGCTTCATCACCAAATCCTCGGCGCGCTCGCAGATGACCGAGGCCATCGAACAGATCCTCAACGGCAACGTGTACCTGCCGCCGGACATCATCCGCACCCAGAAAAGCCAGCCAGGGCGGCGCAGCAGCGAAACCCCGAGCTTCCCCCCGGAACTGCTCCAGGCCCTGACCCGCAAACAGCTGTTGGTGCTGGAACGCATGACCAAGGGCGAATCCAACAAGCAGATCGCCTACACCCTGGACATTGCCGAAACCACGGTGAAGGCCCACGTCTCGGCAATTCTGCGCAAGCTCAACGTGCACAACCGGGTGCAGGCGATCCTCAGTGCCGGGGACATCGATTTCGGCGCCTACCTGCGCCGTTGAATTGCGCTGATCGTGCACCGACCCTGTAGGAGCCGGCTTGCCGGCGAAGGCGATCTTGCGGGCCCCTTCGCTGGCAAGCCAGCTCCTACGATTGGTAGAGACTGTGGCGTGGACCTGTAGGAGCCGGCTTGCCGGCGAAAGCGGTCTTGCGGGCCCCTTCGCTGGCAAGCCAGCGCCTACGGTTGTCAGGAGTGCCGCGTTGGGCCCAGCAGGTGGCTGATGGCGGTCTTGAGTTTCATCGGGCGCACCGGTTTGTGCATCAGGGTGTGGCCCAGTTCGCGCAGTTGCTGTTTGAGCTCGTTGCTGTAGTTGGCAGTGATCATCATCGCCGGGATCGCCAGGGCGCGACGGGCGTTGATTCGCGCTACCGCATCGATGCCGTTCTGTTGCTGGTCCAGGTGGTAGTCGGCAATCAGCAGGTCTGCCTCGGCACGGTAGTCGTCCACCTGGCGCGCCAGGTCTTCTTCGGACAAGGCGGTGATCACCTGGCAGCCCCAGCCTTCAAGCAAGGTGCGCATGCCGGCGCAGATCGCCGCGTCGTTATCCAGCACCCAGATCCGCGCCCCCTGCAAACGCTCCAGCAGGGCGTCGCCCAGCTCCGGGCGCGGCGCTGGCAAGGGCGCGCTGGCGCTGATCGGCACCTGCACGCTGAACACCGAACCACGCCCCGGCCAGGAGCGCACGCCAATGCGGTGCCCGAGAATCCCGGCAATCTTCTCGACGATGGCCAGCCCCAGGCCCAGGCCGCGATCCTGGTCCGGGCGCTGTTCTTCGCCACGCTTGAACTCCTGGAAGATTTCCTCCAGGCGTTCGGCGGCGATACCCATGCCGCTGTCCCAGACTTGGATCGACAGCCAGCGCCCCTGGCGCCGACAGCCCAGCACCACCCGGCCCTGGCGGGTGTAGCGGATGGCGTTGCTCAACAGGTTGCGCAGAATCCGCGCCAGCAGCTGGATGTCGCTGCGCACCAGCGCCGAGCAGGCCACGAAGTGCAGTTCCAGGCCTTCGCTGCGGGCCACCTGGGCGTACTCGGCGGCGAGGTTTTCCAGCAGTTCGCTCAAGGCAAAGGGCGCGATATCGGCCTTGATCACCCCGGCATCGAGCTTGGAAATGTCCACCAGGGTGCCCAGCAGGTTTTCCACGTCTTCCAGGGAGTTGCTGACATTGCGCACCAGGGCGCTGCTGGCCTGGGGATCGCGGCGCTCCAGCAAGGCGCTGGTGAACAGCCGCGCGGCGTTCAGGGGTTGCAGCAGGTCATGGCTGACCGCGGCGAGGAACTTGGTCTTCGACAGGTTGGCCCGCTCGGCCTCGGCCTTGGCTTCGCGCAAGCGTGATTCCATCCGGCTGCGCTCTTCGATCTCGCGCAGCAGCTGCTGGTTGAGGGTGGTCAGCTCGGCGGTGCGTTCGCGCACCCGCAGCTCCAGGTTCTGGTAGGCCTGATGCAGGGCCTCGGCGGTGCGCCGGCGCTCGGTGATGTCGCGGATCAGCACGAAGATCCCCACCACCTCGCCATTGGCCAGGCGGTTGGGCACGTAGGAGCGCAGCATGTAGCGCTCCTGATTGTTGATGTTGGTCTCGGCGAATTCGAAGGTCACGCTCTCCCCGGCCAGGGCCCGTTCCACATAGCTTTCCAGGCGCTGGTAGTGCTGCTCGCTGTGCACCTCGCGCAGGCTCTGGCCGAGCATCACGCCGCGGGGCCAGCAGTACCATTCCTCGTAGACCTTGTTGGTGAACTCATACACCAGATCGGCATTGAGGTAGGCGATCAGCGCCGGCACATGGTCGGTGATCAGGCGGATCCAGCGTTCGCTTTCGCTCAGGGCCTCGGCGTGCTGGTAGCGCTCGGTGATGTCGGTGAAAGTGTTGACGAAACCACCGGTAGGCAGCGGATGGGTGCGGATCTCCAGCACCCGGCCATCGCTCAGGCGTTGCTCGCATTCGTGGATCGGCCGGCCGTTGGCGTCGCGGCTGTCGGGGCTCAGCAGGCGCAGTTCGCTGTCGCCGATGACCTCGGCAAACAAGCGATGCGCGGCCACCGGGGCCAGCCCGCTGAGTTCCAGGAAGCGCCGGTTCCACAACTCCAGCACGCCCTCGGCGCTGACCATGGCCACGCCCTGGGACAGGTTGTCCACCGCCCGTTGCAGCAGGTGGGACTTTTGCGCCACCGCCTGTTCCCGGCGCAGGGTTTCGCTGTGCTTGACCTCGGTGATATCGGTGAACAGGATCACCCGCCCGCCTTCCCGGGTCGGCCGCTCGCTGACCTGCAGCCAACGGCCGTTATGCAGGCGATACAGCAACTGCTCGTCACCGCCACTGCGCGGTTCTTCGCTGAACAACCCGGTGCTGGTCAGCAACCTGCGCACTTCCGAGAGGCGCATGCCGGCCATGATCCGCACCCGGCTGTGGCTCCAGAAGGCACGGAAGCGGCTGTTGAACAGGACGATGCGCTGCTCCTGGTCGAACAGCACGAAGGCGTCGGAAATGCTCTCGATGGCATCGATCAGGTGCTGGTGTGCCGTCTCGGCCCGCAGCCGCGCTTCGCTGAGCAAATGGTTGCCGGCCTTGAGCTCGGCCATGGCCTGGTTCAGGGCGTCGGTGCGTTCGCGCACCTGCTCGGCCAGCACCACCGAATGCTGGAACGCCGCGTAAGGGTCGTTGCCACGGGTGATGCCGGACTCGACCCGTTCGATCAGCGCGCTGTTGATCCGCCGCAGCTTGCGGTTCTCGCGCTGCAGGTCATCGAGCTGCGCTTGCAGCTCAGCGGCGGGCCGGAGTTCGACTGCGGGCAATGGCGACCCCGGTGAAGGTCTGGTTGATGTGCATGCCATTGAACTGTTCTCCGTAGGTGTTGAAACCCATCACCCGCTGTTCCCGCAAAAAGGCCCCGATCTGCTCCAGGCTGCCCTGCCCCTCCAGCTCCAGGCGGCGCAAAAAACAGTCGCAGCCAATGGTCAGCAGCAACCCGCCGAGGCGTTGCTGCAAGCCGTCGAACAGCTGTTGCAGGTTGGGCAGCAAGGGGCCGGGGGTCATGGCGGTGAGGACGATGCCGTTTTCCACCGCGCAGTAGAAACTCAGACTCAGGTCCGGGTGCACCTGCTGCACCGCGCGCACGTAATAGTGCTGGTTGATCCGCACCGCCAGCGGGTGAGCGGCGAACACCCGATGGTCGAGCTGCGCCAGGGGCACGCCGATCAGCCGCGCGTACTCCTCAGCGGCGGGCTCGGCGTTCAGTTCATAGACCCGGCGCAAGGTACTGTCGGCACCGGTGACCACCAGTTTTTCTTCCCGGGGCTGGATGTGGTGGGTGGTGAACACCTCGAAATCCAGCCAGGTGTTGACCAGCACCACCACCGCCGCGCCGCTGTGGAACTCGCCGCCGTAATACACGTGGGTGTGGGTCAGGTAGTTGTCATCGCCGGCCGAACCGCCGAAATGCGGAATGTCCCCCAGGGCCGCGCTGAGGGCGGCCAGGACCATTTCCTCGCGGCTCGACAGGCCGTCCAGCAGGGTCAGGGCGAAGCTGTTGCCCTTGATCGGCGCCAGGGTGTTGCTGCGGCAGCGGCCCACCAGGCGTTCGACCATCTGCTGGGCGTCGATCAGGCTGAAGTGTTCCATCTGGTCGATCAGTTCGGCGGCGATGGAAAAATGCCGGTGATCGAAGCCGATGGCGGTCACGCAATTGCGTCCGTAGCCCAGGGGGGTGATTTCCCCGGCGCTGGTGCAGCCCACCAGGGGGATGCCGCCGAAGCTCTGCTGCAAGGCCGGGCCCAGGGTGTGCAGGGGGTATTCGGCGGAACAGAAGAACAGCACGAAGCCCAGGTGCGGATGCAGCAACTGCCTGGCCAGGTCCTGGGCCACCTGCTGCGGATCGACGGCCTGGGACATGGCGCTGACCACGCCCTCGCTCTGGGCTTGCTGCATCGTCGCCTCCGGCGCGGGTTGTCTGAGCAATGAGTGTACGAAGCCGGCCCCGGGGCACGAATGCTACTTGGGTAGCGGGTAGCCGGTTCCATGGGCGTAGGCGCTGGCTTGCCAGCGAAGGCGTCGGCCTGGCTGGTGCAGGGCTTGAGGGCCTCTTCGCCGGCAAGCCGGCTCCTACGGGAAATGCACCAATGCGGAAAACAGGTGGGGAATACGGGGCGCCGGCCTTGGCGCGATGCGCACGCCAGGGCCGGCGCTGGGGTTACCAGGTCAGTACGGCACCCACGGCGAAGGTGTCGGTGTTTTCGTTCTGCGCGGTGGTGTGGTGGCCGTCGATCTCGAACTGGTTGTACTCGGCCACCAGCTTGAGGTTGTCGTTGATGTCGTGGAACAGCGCCACGCCCCGGGTCTGGTAGTCGGCGCCGCTGCCGACCACGCCGTTGCCATCGTCCTTTGTCTTGCCGTAGGACAGCGCCAGGCGGTTCTTGCCCACCTTGTACGAGCCCTGCAGCAGGTAGCCCTTGCTGTCGACATTGCGCAGGGTGGCCTCGCCGGCATTGTTGGTGAAGAACGGGTTGATGCCCTTGGCCTGGAACCCGGAACCGGTCAGGGACAGGCCGCCGATCTTGGCCTGCAGGCCATAGCCCAGGCCCTTGGAGGTCACCGACTGCACGTTGGGGTCGGTGTTGTCGGAGGTCTGGTAGCTGCCGTTGAGCCAGCTGTAGAACTTGGCCCCGCCCAGGTCGAACTGGTAGGTGACCTCGCTCTCGGTGCGCGGGTTCTTCTGGTAGGCCTTGCCCAGGGCGCTGCTGTCGTTGGTGTCCACCGGATCGAGGATGCCCACCGCCACCCGCAGGCCGTCCATCACCGGGCTGCGGTAAGTGATCTGCGACGACGGAAAGGGATAGGGATAACCGCTGCCGATGTTGCCGAACGACACCCCGCCGCCGTCCACCAGCCCCAGGCTGTCGCTGACCTGGCCGTACCCGGCGAGCATTTCATCGAGCAGGATGTTGGAACGGGCGAACAGGCCGAAGTCCTTGCCGATCAGCACCTCGCCCCACTCCGGGTTGGCCACGGTGCCGTAGAACTGGCGCACGTCGATGGCGGTGTCGGTGCCGTTGGTCTCGCTGTCGTTGATGGTGACCCAGAACGAGGCCCGGGCGCCGAGCTTGAGGTCGTCCACCTGCTTGCCCATGTTGAAACCCAGGTAGTTGGGCAGAAAGCCCATCTTCACCCGCGCCTGACGGCGGTCGTACTGGTCGCCGGCGCGGTCGACCTTGCTGTTGACGTAGAAGGCGTTGATGTAGCCGTCGGTGGAAAAGGTGGTCTGGTCCTTGTCGTACAGCATGATCTCGGCTTCGGCGACAGAGCCCAGGCCAAGGGTCGACAGGCCGACAAGCAGGGCCGGAATCAGAGGGTACTGGCAGTTCTTATTGTTATGCATGGCGCGCTCCGCAAACGGGGGACGAAATGTCGGAGGCGATTATCGAAACGCGCCAAGGCCGCCCATAGGCTGCCTTGGGGGCAAATTCAGCATGCTTTGGAGGGGCTGGCAGGGACCGGCAAATCCGATCCACGACCGGCCCGCTACCGGGCCCACTACCGGGAGTAGCACCAAGGGCTCATGGACCCGGGTGCGAAGGGATGAAGTCCTTAGTCGTCGCCCGTTCAGTCGTCGCCCGCCAGGGTCCGCAGCCGCGCCAGTTCGGCGGCGGCCAGGGGAATGCCTTCTTGCAGGGACTTGGCCCGGGTGCGGTAGCGCCGGTCGCCGGGCATGCGCTCCAGGCCCACGGCCTGCATCTGCCGCACCAGCTCGCCGCTGCGCTGGGCAAAACGCCCGCCGCCCAGGTGGCTGGGGTCGATGACGATCAGCAGTTGCCCGGTCCAGGGCGTCTGCGCCCCGGGGTGTTGCGACCAGTCGAATTCGAAGGAGAAATTGCCACCGGTCAGCGCCGCCGCCAGCAGCTCCACCATCATCGACAGCGCCGAGCCCTTGTGCCCGCCAAAGGGCAGCAAGGCGCCACCGTCGAGAATCGCTGCCGGATCGCAAGTGGGCTGGCCATCGCGGTCCACCCCCATGCCCGGCGGCAGTGGCTGGCCCTGGCGCTTGGCGATCTGCACATCGCCGTGGGCAATGGCGCTGGTGGCCAGGTCGAAGACGATGGGCTCGGCGCCTTCGCGGGGTGCGGCGAAGGCAATCGGGTTGGTGCCGAACAGCGGGCGCTGGGCGCCGTGGGGCACCACGCAGGTCATGCTGTTGACCAGGCTCAGGGCCACCAGGCCTTCTTCGGCGAAGGGCTCGACATCCGGCCACAGGGCGGCGAAATGGTGGGAATTGCGAATCGCCAGCACCGCGATTCCGGCGCTGCGGGCCTTGCTCAGCAGCAGCTCGCGGGCCGCCGCCAGGGCCGGCTGGGCAAAGCCGCCTGCGGCGTCCACCGCCACCACGCCGGGGGCCACATCCTCCACTTGCGGCAGCGCCTGCCCATTCACCCAGCCACTGGCCAGGGACGACAGGTAACCGGGAATGCGGAACACCCCGTGGCTGTGGGAACCGTCGCGCTCGGCGCGGGCGCAGTTGTCGGCCAGCACCCGGGCCACTTCGGCAGAGGTGCCGTGGCGAAGAAAAATGCGTTGCAGCAAGTCGGTCAAGGCAGGCAGGTCGAGGTACTCGACGGGTGCCTGCGCCAGGGTCGCCTGGTTCGCTTCGGTCATTGCAGCTCCATTGGAATTGTTATTGGAAGGTGCCTGACTATCGCGTCACGCCAGTTAACTGTCAAATGTTGACTTCATGACAGAAAACATTCATTTTCCATTGTCAACGGCCCACAAGAATGAAAACAACCATGAGCCAACCCATCAAGCAACGCCTTGAAAGCAGCCTGTCCAGCGCCACCGCGTCGGGCCGGGCGATTGCCAGCTACATGCTGGCCAACCTCTATGAACTGCCCTTCCAGACCGCCGCCGACATCGCCGAAAAACTCGGCGTCAGCGAATCCAGCGTCGGCCGTTTCTGCCGCGCCATCGGCTACAGCCATTTCAAGGATCTGAAAAACGACCTGAAGAACGACCTCGGCGAAGGCCCGTGGCTGGTGGGCGACCGCCTGCAGGAATTTCGCCAGCAGCCCAACCCGGCGGCCCAGGGCCTGCCCCGCAGCTTCGAGCTGGAAGTGGCGGCGCTGGTCAAGGTCTACGAATACAGCCTGACCCCGGCCTGGCAGACCGTGGTCCAGCGCCTGGCCAGCCGGCGCCGGGTGTACGTGGCGGGGTTCCAGACCGAGCGCGGCATCGCCGCCTCCATGGTCCACCTGCTGCAATACCTGCGTGATGGCGTGCACCTGGTGGACGGCGCCGCCGGGCATTTCGCCGACGTACTGCTGAGCCCCGCCGAGGACTGCGCCCTGGTGGTGTTCGAGGCCCGGCGCTACTCGCGCCACGCCCTGACCCTGTGCCACAAGGCCCGCGAGGCCGGGATTCCGGTGACCCTGGTCACCGACACCTTCTGCGACTGGGCCGAGCAGAACGCCGACGAGGTGTTCCGCGTGCCCACTGAATTCAACCTGTTCTGGGAGTCCACCGCGGCCATGCTGTCGCTGGTGCACCTGTTGGTCAACGAGGTGTGCAAGCACCTGGGACCCGAGGTGGAAAAACGCCTGGAAGCCACCGCTGCCCTGCATAACGAGTTTGTTGGCTACACATCGTCCGCCCGACCAAAACAATAAATAACCGAGGTGCTCCATGAACAACGTCCTCCGCTTCGCCGGCGCTTGCGCCCTGGTCATCGCCGCCTCCACGGCCCAGGCCGAAACCCTGAAGATCGCCACCGAAGGCGCCTACCCGCCCTTCAACTACGTGGACTCCAACAACCAGCTGCACGGCTTCGACGTGGACATCGCTAACGCCCTGTGCAAACAGATGAAGGTCGAATGCCAGATCGTCGCCCAGGACTGGGAAGGCATCATCCCGGCGCTGCTGGCGAAGAAATACGACGCCGTGGTGGCCTCGATGATCGCCACCGACGAACGCAAGAAGAAGATCGCCTTCAGTAACCACTACTACCGCACCCCGCTGTCGGTGGCGGTGCCCAAGGACTCGGACATCACCGACGCCCAGACCAACTTCAAGGGCCGCACCGTGGGCGCCCAGGCCTCCTCGACCCAGGCCATCTACGCCGAGGACCACTACGGCCCGGCCGGCGCCGACGTGAAGTTCTACCCGACCCTGGACGAAGCCAACAGCGACCTGGCCGCCGGTCGCGTGGACGGGGTGATCGCCGACAAGTTCCCGCTGCTGGCCTGGGCTGAAAGCACCGGCAAGGACTGCTGCAAGATCATCGGCGACGTCAACGGCACCACCGCCGACGCCTCGATCGCCGTGCGCAAGGAAGACAACGCCCTGCGCGAACGCCTGAACAAGGCCCTGGACGAGATCGTTGCCGACGGCACCTACAAGCAGATCTCCAGCCGCTACTTCGCCTTCGACATCTACTGACCGCCCGCCTTTGCCGCTGCCCTTGCCCCGCGTTCCCTTGAGCGCGGCGGCGCCCTGCACGGTTCATTTTTCCAGAGGGTTCGCGCATGTTCGAACAGCTGTCACTCCTGTCCTTCGCCAGCGGCGGCTGGGGCTCGGCCCTGCTTGCCGGGGCCCTGGTGACCATCGCCCTGGCGCTGGCCTGCGTGCCCATCGGCCTGCCCCTGGGCCTGGCCGTAGCCCTGGCCGCGCGCTCGAAAAACCGCTGGGCGCGGGCCTGGGCCACGACCTTTTCCACGGTGTTTCGCGGCCTGCCGGAGCTCTTGACCCTGCTGATCATCTACTACGGCTGCCAGATTGCCGCGCAGAAAATCCTCGGCGCCCTGGGCTACCCCGGTGAAGTGGCGATCAACACTTTCGTCGCCGCGATGATCGCCTTCAGCCTGGTGTTCGCCGCCTTCTCCAGCGAGATCTGGCTGGCCGCGTTCAAGACCCTGCCCAAGGGCCAGTACGAAGCCGCCCGCGCCCTGAGCCTGTCGCGGCGCACCACCTTCAACCGGGTACTGCTGCCGCAACTGACGCGCATCGCTCTGCCGGGGCTTTCCAACAACTGGCTGTCGCTGCTCAAGGACACCTCCCTGGTGTCGACCATTTCCCTGGTGGACCTGATGCGCCAGACCAACCTCGCGGTCAGCGTGACCAAGGAACCCATGCTGTTCTACAGCGTGGCCTGCTTTGGCTACCTGTTCTTCTCGGCGCTGTCGGGGCACCTGTTCAGCTTTCTTGAACGGCGCTTCAACCGTGCGCAACGGAGCCTGCAGCCATGAACCTGGATGACCTGCTGAACCTGTTCCTCAACCAGGAACTGCTGGAACGCTACGGCCCGCGCTTTATCGACGGCCTGCTGGTGACCGCCAAGCTGGTGGCGATTTCCTTCAGCCTGGGCGCCGTGCTCGGCCTGCTGATCGCCCTCGGGCGGCTGTCCAGCAATCGTTTCCTGCGGCGCCTCACCGGGGCTTATGTGTACTTCTTCCGTGGCTCGCCGCTGCTGGCCCAGCTGTTCATGCTGTATTACGGCCTGGGTTCGTTCAAAGGCTTCTGGCAGGACGTGGGCCTGTGGTGGTTCTTCCGCGACGCGTGGTTCTGCACCCTGCTGGCCTTCACCCTGAACACCGCCGCCTACCAGGCGGAGATCCTGCGCGGCAGCCTGCTGGCCGTGGCCCAGGGCCAGCGCGAAGCCTGCAAGGCCCTGAGCCTGTCGCGCTGGACCGCGTTTCGCAAAGTGATCCTGCCGCAGTCGCTGCTGATCGCCATCGGGCCTCTGGGCAACGAGCTGATTTTGATGATCAAGGCCAGCGCCATCGCCTCCCTGGTGACCATCTACGACCTGATGGGGGTGACCAAGCTGGCCTTCTCCCGCAGCTTCGATTTCCAGATCTACCTGTGGGCTGCGGTGCTGTACCTGCTGATCGTCGAAGTGGTGCGGCGCAGCCTCAAATACCTGGAAGGCCGCCTGGGCCGGCACCTGAACTGAACCCTTTAGCGGGCCGCCCCGCGGCCCCTGTCATAAGGACTGAAACATGCATTGCCAAACCCTCGTTCTGGGCGCCGGAATCGTCGGCGTCAGCAGCGCCCTGCACCTGCAGGCCCGCGGCCGCCAAGTAGTGCTGCTGGACCGCCAGCCCCCGGGCAACGGCACCAGCCACGGCAACGCCGGGTTGATCGAACGCGCCAGCGTGATTCCCTACGCCTTCCCCCGGGAGGTGACCAAGCTGGTGCGCTACGGCCTCAACCAGCAATCGGACGTGCGCTACAGCCTGCGTCACCTGCCCAAGGCCGGCCCCTGGCTGCTGCAATACTGGCGCCACTCCTCGCCCAAGGGCCTGGCCGCCGCCACCCGCGCCATGCTGCCGCTGATCGAACGTTGCGTGAGCGAACACCTGGCCCTGGCCCGCCCGGCCAACATGCTGGAGCTGATCGCCGACGGCGGCTGGCTCGAAGCCTTCAACGACCAGGAGGCCTTCGACTTCGCCCAACGCGCCGCCGCCGACCTGCGCGACTACCAGCTCAACTACCGGGTACTGGACCGCACTGCACTGCTGGCCCTGGAACCCGGCCTGCACCAAGACGTAGTGGGCGGCCTGCACTGGCTCGACCCAAAGACCGTCAGCGACCCCGGCGGCCTGACCCGCGGCTACGCCGAACTGTTCAAGCAGCGCGGCGGCCAATTCGTCATCGGTGATGCCCTGAGCCTGACCCAGATCGAAGGCGGCTGGCAGGTGCACAGCGAACTCGGCCCCATCACCGCCCAGGAAGTGGTGGTGGCGCTGGGCCCGCAAGCCAGCGGCATCTTCGAGCCCCTGGGCTACCGCATTCCCCTGGCGATCAAGCGCGGCTACCACATGCACTACGCCGCCCTGCCCGGCACCCGCTTGCAACACCCGATCCTCGACCCGGTGGGCGGCTACGTCCTGGCGCCGATGGTGGGCGGTATCCGCCTGACCACCGGCATCGAATTCGCCGACTGCGACGACCCGATCAACGAAATCCAACTGCGCCGCTGCGAAGCCCTGGCCCGGAACTTCTACCCCCTGGGCGAACGCCTCGACGCCGAACCCTGGCTGGGCCGCCGCCCGTGCCTGCCGGACATGTGCCCAGTGATCGGCCCGGCCCCGCGCCACCCCGGCCTGTGGTTCAACTTCGGCCACGCCCACCACGGCCTGACCCTGGGCCCGGTGAGCGGCCACCTGCTGGCGCAGATGGTCACCGGCGAAACGCCCTTCACCGACCCCACCCCCTACCGCGCCGAGCGCTTCAACTGACCGACGGAGAACCGCCATGCAGACCCAGACCGCCCCGCTTCCCGCCGCCTCCCAAGCGCCCGTTCACCCCGCCGTCGATCCGCGTGAAGTGGTGATCGATATTGCCGGGCTGAACAAGTTCTACGGCGCCTTCCACGTCCTGCACGACATCGACCTCAAAGTGCGTCAGGGCGAACGCATCGTCCTCTGCGGGCCTTCCGGCTCGGGTAAATCCACCCTGATCCGCTGCATCAACCGCCTGGAGATTGCCGAAAAAGGCCGGATCCTGGTGGACCGCACCGACCTCTCGCAAAACACCCGCGAAGCCGCCCAGGTGCGCAGCCAAGTGGGCATGGTGTTCCAGCACTTCAACCTGTTCCCGCACATGAGCGTGCTGGACAACTGCACCCTGGCACCGATGACCGTGCGCGGGTTGTCGCGGAAAAAGGCTGAAGAACTGGCGCGAGGGTTTTTGGCCAAGGTGGGGATTGAGAACCAGGCGGATAAGTACCCGAGCCAGCTTTCAGGCGGACAGCAACAGCGCGTGGCGATTGCACGGGCGTTGTGCATGGAGCCGAAGATCATGTTGTTCGATGAACCGACCTCGGCGCTGGACCCGGAGATGGTGAGTGAGGTGTTGGATGTGATGGTGAAGCTCGCCGGCAGCGGCATGACCATGTTGTGTGTGACCCATGAGATGGGGTTTGCGCGGCAGGTGGCGGAGCGGGTGTTGTTTCTCGATGGTGGGCGGATTGTGGAAGATGCGCCGCCGGAGGCGTTTTTTGGCGCGCCGAAAAGTGCGCGGGCTAAGGCGTTTCTTGCGCAGATTGTGCATTGAGGTGGGGAGGCGCCGTGTATCGTTCGGCGCCTGTTTAGTCTTAGGGGAAGGTATTCGTTGCTGTGGCAATAGTGACTCAGTTAAGTCGCTACTATCGACCAACAGCGGACTCTTCACTGATTCAGTTCCAGCAAAAATCAGACCCGCTATTTGGCTCTCATGAAGTAATCATTAACGCAGCAAGCCGCTAGGTTCAGGCTGGCTTACCTAAACTTCTAGAGACTAGCGCGTGTTATTGGCGTTGAAGCCGTTGACAATCTAGATTATCTCGCACTCCCACTTATTACCCACATTAGCCAATTCAATTACGCCATCCTCATGTCTCCAGAACATCAGGCGTAATGCGCGAGCTCCCCCGGTGACGTGAGTTCTCCATGCTGAACGCCCGTTTCTGATCAGTTGCACTCCAGATTTTTCCGAAGTATCAAATGTATTGATAGGCTTTTTAGGTTGACCAGCCAAAACTCGAACTATTGTCTCAAAAAGAGTGCAGCTGAAAGCGTTAGCTCCAGCACACTCGTTATCCAATGTGGATAACCTAAACCCTTCCCCGAGAAAAAAGCAATTTTCATTAAAACTTTTCGGATCTCTGCCATTCTGCAAAAAAAACTGCACGACCCCAAAATACAACGCTCTTTTTAATTCGTCATTGTCTCCGGAAAGCTGGTAGCATTTCTCCGCATCAATACTCTTTATATAATCTAACAAATCATCAGAGATAGGAATTGTGTGATCAATTGATTTGGGTACAGGGAACTGACCAGGCACGACACTTGTAACAGTACCCCTAACTAATGCAGCGCGCGGAAAGCAGGGTAGATGATGGTGAAATACAATATGCTGATAACCGAAGCCAGCATTCTCAAGACTTAAGTCTACCATTAACTCTGCTAAATGATTATCTCTATCTTCATCGCTATGTAGATCCGGATTTACTTCCAGCTCAAGGTTATCCCATTCTGCCAGAATGTCGTCGTCGACTTTCAGCTGTGCCACGTTACTGAGAAGGTAAATCACCACCTTGGTGATTTGTTCTGCACCAAACGTGAACTCGTGTTTTGTAGGGAAGTTTTTCTTAAATAGATCAAGGCTCGGGTAGTGACCTTTGCTTTGGAGCTTGAGCAACGCATTAGGCTCTAAAAATACCGGATGACCGGCCTCGTGCTCATTCTTTAATCTTGTGAGCCCTGCATAATAATGATGAATGTCGCTTTGAGCGCAAAACGCACTCGCAAGCAGATAGTCAGCGCTGATCAGAATTCGCATCCCTGCGTTTCCTTGTGATTGTAGGTTTTGACCTTGGCTCTGCATTCTCGGCTTGCTCACTGAATTCTTTACGCGCTGCCGCGAACAAAATTTTCTCAACTTCGCGATCACTCTGATCGAAGAAATCTTCAGGCCAGTCTTGAATCACTCCAAATCGATTTATTTCAACTTTTCGTATTGTTGACGCGCTATCATTTTTTTCAATGAAATAGATGGGTGACTCTGTAGCGATTCTATCTTGGGCTCCTTGCGCGATGCGCAGCCGCAATCTATTTATCATATACTCGCTATGCGTTTCCACAATGCACTGCCGATTAGATCCAGACATTGCAATAAAGAAGTCACAAAGTTTTGACTGAACTTTCGGATGAAGGTGAAGTTCAGGCTGCTCCAACACCAAGATATTGTCAGGCTCAGCCAACAAGCACATTACAAGAATTGGCAAGATTTGACTCACACCCACACCTACGTGAGTTAGGTCTTGGGGGCGATCTCTATCTGCGATCTTAACTTGAAGTTCATAACCCAACTTCCCCTTATCCGCGGTTTCTACTTTTTTAACCACACCAAGGTATGAAAGCCAGTCGTGGCAAGCATCCTGTAGTGTGGCGCTACTTATGGCCCAGCTGAATTCATGTTCTTTGTTTAGACTTGGCTTGGGGTAGCGAATGCGCTTGTGTTTATTGGAGTGCAGGACTGCAGCGGTGTATTCACCCTTCAGGCCGATATTTGTACCTATTTCTTGATCCATAAAAGGATAAACTGCAGACGGCTCATTTCGGAGTGGCCGCAAATATTTAATACTTCTAGGAAAATCAACTCGAAGCTGATGTGATGCGAGCGAAATAAATTTTAGCGGATAAACCTCTAAACGCTCTTCCTTTAAAGCGACAGCACTATACCAAATTTCCTGCAAAGCACTACGATGCTTGTCAATAAACTCTACTAACGGACGTCTGATGCTATCATCAAGACCCTGTAAAAATGAAACCCACTCACGAATAGTAGATGTGCGCTCAAAAAAAACCTTATGAATAATTTCGCTAGAAAGATTAAAAGTAGTATTTACTAGATCATCCTGAATTGAAGATATATCTTCACTACCACTAACCATCTTGCGCTGAGATAGCTTTATAAATTTCTTATATGCCAATGAATTTATTAGTGCTGCCTTAAAGGCCTTCCGCTCCTCATCGATTCGAGCATTTATTTCTTTGAATAATTCTGGCGGCAACTCAATATCAAATGGGCTATCTACAAAATGCCTAGCCAAGGCAACTATATTTTTTCCGCAAACAGCGCTAATTACATGAGCTGAAATTTTCTTGGTGTAGTTATACTTTACTAGAAGCTCGCGAGGCAACAGAGGACCAATACATCCTATAATATTATATATCAGGATATTCCTTCTCCAAAGATTCACGATCTTTTGAATCCAAACTAACTATATCGTAGTCATATTGATAAGTCTTTAAACCCAATGTAAATGAGCTCTTAGAGGGCACCACCTCTATAGACTCTTCAAGACCCAACTCGCCAGGCGCATTACTGATACGCATCTTGATGTTCTGTATTGGGGGATGAAGGCTCTCTTCTGATCCTGCTGTTTTCTTCTTTGTGCCAAAGGAGAGATCAATCTCAATTAATTCTGGGCCTTCATATTGTAATCTTGAACCAGCCTGATTGAGCTTTAGCCTTATCTGTATAGATTCCGACTCAGAATGGTGTGACTTAATATCTTCAAAAGCGCCAAGTCGAGCAAGATGCCCATTTAACACAATCGAATTGGAAGACTGTCTCGCACTGAATGTTTGACTCAGCATCAACAGCGCCTGAAGTATTGAACTTTTTCCGCTACTGTTCGAGCCACAAAGTAGTGTCAGCTTTCCGAGCGCAATATCCTCAGTTTCCGTAAAAGACTTTAAATTTGTAAGCTTCAAAGTTTCGATCATTACTTCTCATCCATTATTTAGTTGATCGATTACCAACTATAAAATCAAGTGATTTGGCTCGTAAGACCTCAGCTCACCTTCCTTTTTGTGATGCCATACTGCCATATCTGAATACATTATTCATCATCGTCTTCAGAATTACCCTAGCTTCAAATGATAAGGCATGTATGCCTATTTGCGACGAGCATCAATGTTGTTGACTTTGAAACCACAGGCCCGCGTCCAGACAGCAACCTTAGGGCTGTCAGAATTGCTCGATTTGTTTGTCAGCTCCTCGGCTCGACTACTGAATAAGGCATGAGGGCGCACGTAGATGAATGTTTCATTGCGAGCGGCGGCCTATCACGAAAGGCTGCTAATGGCCGGAAGCTGCTGCAAAGCCAGAGCGCAATACACCGCTTATACATAATGTCGGCTCCGCTGACGCTACGACACACCCACTCAAACATCCCCTCCAACACCCCGTTGCCCGTCCCCACTCCCCGCCCCTATAGTTCCCCCTCGCAGCAACATTCGCGACGACCTTGGCCGGTCGAATTACAACGCAGCATCAGCGTCCACAACACCTTTGCAGTCGCCTTTCCGGTGCCCGCGACAGGATGTTATGACGGCTGTGCGCAGTGATTCTCCGGTCGTCATATGCGCGCACAGCGGTCATTTTCTTCGTCGCCTGCAACCCAGGTGATTGCTCCTTGCACAGGAGCTGTACCGATGATTGACCAGCCACTCTCGCGTTTTACCGCCGTCGACACCCACGACACCAACCAAGCCGTTTTCTACCTCGACACCCAAGCCCCTCTGAACGATCTGGCCAGCAGTGCGGCCCATCGTTTCACCGTGGTGCGGGATCTGATGGACACGCTGTCCACCCTTAACCTGAAAGACATTGCCGACTGCGACCTGACGCGGGTCACCCGAGGGGTGCATCTGCTCACCCGAGAGGGTTGCGCGGTGCTGGAGGTGATTCAGTGGCGAACAGCGCAAGAGGCCTGCACGCCATTGAACTCAACCAGAGCGTAATACGCGCTTGGCTTTGCCCCGGCCTTTGATCTTGCTTTGGCTTTTGATGCTGCTTTTGATCTTGATCTTCCTGCCCCCTCCAGAAGGCCGAACGCAGGCGTTGCGCAGGGGGCAGCTCGGCATGGATGCCGAGCTAGCCGCCATCAGGCCATGGATGGCCTGTGGCGGCGTGCCCCCGGAGCAATGCCGGAGTGAGGGAACGCCGAGCCTAGGCGAGGTGCCGGATGCGGGGGCAGGAGCCCTTTGCTTACTTTGGGGCTTTTCCAAAGTGAGTCGCTGTAAGAGCGAAACCCTAAGCAGCCGTGACCGCAGCAACGGATATGTACACAGAACCGTATGAAGTCAGGTGAAAAGCATCGGCAGGTTTGGCGAGGACTGCGTCCTCGTGCGCAGCCTCGCTGCGCTCGACAGCGGCTACAG
>NZ_JBQOIE010000019.1:0-100561 GCF_052665325.1 Pseudomonas sp. 8(2025)
GGTGGGTGATGACGGGATCGAACCGCCGACATTCTGCTTGTAAGGCAGACGCTCTCCCAGCTGAGCTAATCACCCTTCACGTTCGGTGTGGCGCGCATTCTACGGAGCAGCCCCCACTCTGGCAAGCACTTTTTATAATAATTTTTTCAGGCCTTCCAAAGGCTTAGCGAAGGGTTGGCCTGAGCAGCAGCGAAGAGAATAATGCCCTCCTTTGTATAAAGGAGAGATTCACCCCATGTGGTTCAAAAACCTGCTGATCTATCGCCTGACCCAAGATCTGCCTTTTGATGCTGAGGCGCTGGAAACTGCACTGGCGACCAAACTGGCGCGCCCCTGTGCAAGCCAGGAGTTGACCACTTACGGTTTCGTCGCCCCTTTCGGCAAAGGTGAAGACGCCCCGCTGGTTCACGTCAGCCAGGACTTCATGCTGGTAGCCGCGCGCAAGGAGGAACGCATCCTGCCTGGCAGCGTGGTGCGCGATGCGGTGAAGGAAAAGGTCGAAGAGATCGAAGCCGAACAGATGCGCAAGGTCTACAAGAAGGAACGCGACCAGATCAAGGATGAAATCATCCAGGCCTTCCTGCCCCGTGCGTTTATCCGTCGCTCCTCGACCTTCGCCGCCATTGCCCCGAAACAGGGCCTGATCCTGGTCAACTCGGCCAGCCCGAAGCGCGCCGAAGACCTGCTCTCCACCCTGCGCGAAGTCCTCGGCACCCTGCCGGTTCGCCCGCTGACCGTGAAGATCGCCCCCACCGCGATCATGACCGACTGGGTCAAGACCCAGAAAGCCGCCGACGACTTCTTCGTACTCGACGAGTGCGAACTACGCGACACCCACGAGGACGGCGGCATCGTGCGTTGCAAGCGCCAGGACCTGACCGGCGAGGAAATCCAGCTGCACCTGAGCACCGGCAAGGTGGTCACCCAACTGTCCCTGGCCTGGCAGGACAAACTGTCCTTCATGCTCGACGACAAAATGGTGGTCAAGCGCCTGAAGTTCGAAGACCTGCTGCAGGATCAGGCGGAACAGGACGGCGGTGATGAAGCCCTCGGCCAGCAGGATGCCAGCTTCACCCTGATGATGCTGACCTTCGGCGACTTCCTGCCGGCGTTGTTCGAAGCCCTGGGCGGCGAGGAGATTCCGCAGGGCATCTGACGCCTTGCCCGGATAACCGCTACGCACTAGACGCCACCGCCTTCGGTGGCGTTTTCACATAATAAGGAACAGGTCATGCGCGCACTGGCTGCACTGAGCCGCTTTGTCGGCAACACCTTCGCTTACTGGGTACTGATCTTCGCCATCCTGGCATTCTTCCAGCCTGGCTGGTTCGTCGGTCTCAAGGGCGCCATCGTGCCGCTGCTGGGCCTGGTGATGTTCGGCATGGGCCTGACCCTGAAACTCGAAGATTTCGCCGAAGTGGCCCGCCACCCATGGCGCGTGGCCCTGGGAGTGGTGGCCCATTTCGTGATCATGCCCGGGGTGGCCTGGGTGCTCTGCCAGGCATTTCACCTGCCGCCGGAAATCGCCGTCGGGGTGATCCTGGTCGGCTGCTGCCCAAGCGGCACCTCTTCCAACGTGATGACCTGGCTGGCCCGCGGCGACCTGGCGCTGTCGGTGGCCATTGCAGCGGTTACCACTCTACTGGCCCCACTGCTGACCCCGGCGCTGATCTGGTTGCTGGCCTCGGCCTGGCTACCGGTCTCGTTCATGGAACTGTTCTGGTCGATCCTGCAAGTGGTGCTGCTACCGATCGTGCTGGGAGTGCTGGCCCAGCGCCTGCTGGGCCAGCGGGTGCAGCACGCGGTGGAAGTACTGCCGCTGGTTTCCGTGGTGAGCATCGTCATCATCGTCACCGCGGTGGTGGCCGCCAGCCAGGCGAAAATCGCCGAGTCGGGCCTGCTGATCATGGCCGTGGTGATGCTGCACAACAGCTTCGGCTACCTGCTGGGCTACTTCACGGGGCGTCTGTTCAAGCTGCCACTGGCGCAGCGAAAATCCCTGGCCCTGGAAGTCGGCATGCAGAACTCCGGCCTGGGCGCGGCCCTGGCCAGCGCTCATTTCTCGCCACTGGCGGCGGTACCCAGCGCCTTGTTCAGCGTCTGGCACAACATTTCCGGGGCCCTGCTCTCGACCTATTTCCGGCGAATGGAAGATCCAGCCGAACAAAAGCTGGAAATACAGCGAGGCCATGACTGAGGAAAAAAATACTCGCCCACGTGAGAGTGGGCAGTATACTGCGCATCGCGAGGACGACCTCGCGACTCATTCGAGCGATCAATTCCGGGGACGACCCCATCAACCGATGAGGTAGGCATGTCCTGGATCATTCTGTTTTTTGCCGGTTTGTTTGAAGTGGGCTGGGCCGTCGGCCTGAAATACACCGATGGCTTCAGCCGCCCGCTGCCCACCGCCCTGACCATCATTGCCATGGCCATCAGCCTCGGCCTGCTGGGCCTGGCGATGAAGGAACTGCCCCTGGGCACGGCCTATGCCATCTGGACCGGAGTCGGCGCCGTCGGCACGGTGATCGCCGGCATCATCCTGTTTGGCGAATCCATGGCTCTGGTGCGTCTGGTCAGCGTGGCGCTGATCATCGCCGGCCTGGTGGGCCTGAAAGTCAGCGCCAGCTGAAAAGCCCAGGCAGAAATGAAAACGCCCGCAAATGTGCGGGCGTTTTCGTATCCGGCAGCTAGCGCCGTGGGCCCCGCAACTGCGCCACCATGACCTGCAACTGCGCCGGTTCGGCTGCGTCCACCGCCACCGATGGCCCGGCCACCAGGGTCACTCGCGACCAGAAGCGGTGGAAGAAACCCTTGCTCGGATCGCGACTGAAGAAGCTGCCCCACAAGCCTTGCAGAGCCATGGGAATCACCGGCACCGGGGTTTCCTCGAGAATCCGTGTCAGCCCGCCCTTGAACTCGTTGATCTGGCCATCGGCAGTCAGCTTGCCCTCGGGAAAAATGCACACCAGTTCGCCATCGCGCAGATACTGGGCAATGCGCTGGAAGGCTTTTTCATAGATCTGCAGGTCTTCATGCCGACCGGCGATGGGAATGGTTCCAGCGGTACGGAAGATGAAGTTCAGCACTGGGAGGTTGTAGATCTTGTAGTACATGACGAAGCGAATCGGCCGACGCACCGCACCACCAATCAGCAAGGCATCGACGAAAGACACGTGGTTGCACACCAGCAGGGCAGCGCCTTCATCAGGGATCAACTCCAGATTGCGATGCTCGACGCGGTACATGGAATGGCTGAGCAGCCAGATCATGAAACGCATGCTGAACTCGGGCACCACCTTGAAGATGTAGACGTTGACCGCAATGTTGAGCAGCGACACCACCAGGAACAGGTGGGGAATGGTCAGCTGGACCATGCTCAGCATCACGATAGAGACAATCGCCGACACCACCATGAACAGCGCATTGAGAATGTTGTTGGCGGCTATCACCCGGGCCCGCTCGTTTTCCGGGGTACGGGACTGGATCAGGGCATACAGCGGCACTATATAGAAGCCGCCGAAGATCCCCAGGCCAAGGACATCGAACAGCACCCACCAGGCATGGGCAAAACCCAGCACTTCAATCCAGCCATGACCCGTGGCGCTTTCCGGGATACCACCGGAATGCCACCACAGCAGCAGGCCGAACACCGTCAGGCCAAAGGAGCCGAACGGTACCAGGCCGATCTCAACTTTTCGCCCCGACAGCTTCTCGCACAGCATCGAGCCTACGGCAATCCCCACCGAGAACACCGTCAGGATCAGGGTTACCACGGTCTCGTCGCCGTGCATCCATTCCTTGGCATAGGCCGGAATCTGGGTCAGGTAGATGGCGCCGACGAACCAGAACCAGGAGTTGCCGACAATCGAGCGCGACACCGCCGGGGTCTGCCCCAGCCCCAGGCGCAAGGTGGCCCAGGACTGGCTGAAGATATTCCAGTTCAGGCGCATCTCCGGGGTCGCCGCGGCAGCCCGGGGAATGGCGCGGCTGGCCAGGTAGCCCAGTACCGCCACACCGATCATGGCGCTGGAGACTATCGGCGCGTAATGCTCCGAGGACATCATGACCCCAGCGCCGATAGTGCCGGCCAGGATCGCCAGGAACGTGCCCATTTCCACCAGGCCGTTGCCTCCCACCAATTCCTCTTCACGCAAGGCCTGGGGCAGGATCGAATACTTCACCGGGCCGAACAGCGCCGAGTGGGTGCCCATGGCGAACAGGGCCACCAGCATCAGCGACAGGTGATCGAAGGCGAAGCCCACCGCCCCCACCACCATGATCGCGATCTCCCCCAGTTTGATCAGGCGGATCAGCGAGTCCTTGGCGAACTTCTCGCCAAACTGCCCGGCCAGGGCGGAAAACAGGAAGAACGGCAGGATGAACAGCAAGGCACAGAGGTTGACCCAGATCGACCGGTCACCCTCGATGCTCAGCTTGTAGAGAATGGCCAGGATCAGCGACTGCTTGAAGATGTTGTCGTTGAAGGCACCGAGGGATTGCGTGATGAAAAACGGCAGGAACCGCCGCTTGCGAAGCAAGGTGAACTGCGAAGGGTGACTCATCTTCCATGTCCCTGAGTGGCGTGGATACTGTTATTGGAATGTCGAATATCGATCCAGGCCACAACCTTACCTATCTTTGCCGATTATTTCCGTAACCCCGCAATGCACGGCGAGACAAACAGCTCTCCTTTATAGGCCCCCTGCACCGTGCGTTTGGCCACGATCAGCCACATCACCGCCAGCGCCGCCACCAGTACCGCGCCAAACACACTGAAAAACCCCAGGTGCAAGGTGCTGCCCAGTTTCAGGGTGGCCAGCGAATACACGCCCAGAGGAAAGGTAAAGCCCCACCAGCCAAGATTGAAGGGTATGCCTTCGCGCAGGTAACGGCGGGTGATGAGCACGGCCATCAACATCCACCACAGACCGAACCCCCACAGTGTGAGCCCCGCCACCAGGCCCAGGCCGGCGGCAATCTCACCGACGCCGGGCAAGCCATTGGCGGCGAAGATCGCCGGTGCATCGGCGCCCAGCACCAGCATGCCCAGGGCACCGGTGCCGATTGGCCCCAGGGCCAGCCAGCTCGACGCCGCCATGCTTTCATGGGGCAGTTTGTGCAGCGCCATGCGCAACAGCAGGATGGTCAGGATGCTGAACGCCACCGGCAGCGAAAAGGCCCACAGCACGTAGCTGGTGCTAAGCATTACCAACTGCCCGTGGGCATCCGGCAGATGAGGCGCAAGCAGGCCGCCACTGGCCGCCGCCACTTCGGCCGCCACCACCGGCAGCAACCAGACCGCGGTCATCTGGTCGATGCTGTGTTCCTGGCGGGTGAACATCATGTAGGGAATCAGGATCCCGCAGGCCAGGGACATGGCCACATCCAGCCACCACAGCAGTTGCGCCACCTCCACCACACCATCGCCCCAGCGAGGCATGCCGAACACCAGCAAGCCATTGATGATGGTCGCCAGGCCCATGGGGATGGTGCCGAAGAACATCGAGACCGTGGAGTGCCCGAAAATCCGCCGCGCCTCGTCGAAGAACAGTACCCAGCGCGCGGTATACATCGCGGTAAACAACAGGAACAGGGCGATGGTCAGCCACCAGAAACCCTCTGCTACCTGGTGCAAGCCGGGAACCTCGGCCGGCCACTGGGCCAGCGCCAAGGCCAGAACCCCGGTGCCCATGGTGGCGGCGAACCAGTTGGGGGTGAATTGGCGAATGGCTTCGAGGGGATGCGGCAGATGGCTCAATGGCCAGTGGCCGGTTTTAACGCTATTGGGGCATGTCATGGTCGTGTCTCCTGTCCTCCGATGAGGTAGGAAACATGGTAGAACCTAATCGAATATCTATATAACGGGTAATTTCTCTATCTGTTATCTATTTTGCAGATAAACATCTATGCCACGGCCCCAGGAGCGATCACCGCAATCGGACCGCACCCGGCGACACGCCCGTATCTGATTGGCGTACAGCACCTCTCCCCTGCGGCTTTCCAGGCACAATCCCGCAACCCTTGAAGCCTCGGGCTCAAAGCCCCGACGCCCCACACGCCGCCACCGGGCGCTGGCGCATCAGGGCCAGCAGCGCCCCGAGGGACAAGAGAACCAGTACCGCACCATAGCCGTCAGTAGTAGCGATCAGGCCGAAGCTGCGGGTCAGGTTGCCAGCCAACAACGCGGGCAGGCAGAAGGCCAGATAGCTCAGCACATAAAACGCCGACATCAGGCCCGCACGCTCATGAGGCAGGGCCAGTGGCACCACACTGCGCAGCGCACCGAGAAAACCGGCACCAAAGCCGCTGCCCAGCACCAAGGTGCCAAAGAAGAACAACGGCAGGCTGGCGCTATGCACCGCAGCGAGGATCAGCATCACTCCCGTCGCCAGCATCCCGGCGCCCAGGCGCAGCACCCTGTCTGCAGGACGCTGACGCAGGGAAAAGATCATCAGCGCGCCGCTGAGTGTCAGCACCGCCACCAGGCCACCGCCGATCAGGTTCGAGGTGGAGCCGGTCGCCGCACGGACCAGCGAAGGCGCCAGCGACAGATAGAAGCCGCCCACCGCCCACACCGCCACGTCCACCGGCAAGGCCAGCCATAACGCGCGCCGCGCTTGCACCGGCACATGCAGCGTGGGTTTCAGCGAAGCCCAGGCACCGGGTTGCGGGCTGACACTTTCCGGCAAGCGCCAGACATACCCGGCCTGGAGCACGAACACTCCGAGCAGCAGCCAGTAGCTCAATTGCAGCGGCCAGGGCGCAAACTCCACCAACAGGCTGGCCCCCATGGCACCACAGGCCATGCCCAATAGCGGCGCAACGCTATTGACCAACGGCCCCTGCTGGCGATCGGTATCCAGCAGGGCCGCCCCCAGCACACTGGTGGCCATGCCGGTGGCAAAGCCTTGCATCACCCGCGCGGCAATCAGCCACTGCACTCCGCTTTCATTGATGAACAGCAACATCGCCAGGATATTGAGCAGCAAGGCGACAAAAATCACCGGTCGCCGCCCCAGGTGATCCGACAGCGACCCTACGGTCAGCAGAGCCGCCAGCAGGCTTATCGCGTAGACCCCGAATATCAGGGTCAGCACCGCCGGGGAAAAGTGCAGGTTTTCCTGATACAGGTGGTACAGCGGGGTCGGTACGCTGGAGGCAGCCAGAAAACTCAACAGGGTAATGGCCAGAAACACCAGACTGCGACGGTTGGACACGCAAGTGTCGATAGCACCGGACATAAGCTCGCTCCACTAAAGCTAATATTTTGCTTTTGCGCAGTGTGCTACCCGCCAATGCTTAAAGCAAATTCTTTGTGTTAAGGTGCCGCCCCATGGCTATCAAAGAAGGTCTGCGCCCCGGCGGCCGTAGCGCCCGGGTCCAGGAATCCATTCACACTGCGGTCCGCGAGCTCCTTGAAGAGCAGGATCGCTCGTCCCTCACCGTGCCGCAGATCGCCGCCCGAGCAGGCGTCACTCCGTCGACCATCTACCGGCGCTGGGGCGACCTGTCGGCCCTGCTGGCCGATGTCGCCCTGGAACGAATGCGCCCGGACAGCGAACCGGCCAATACCGGCAACCTGCGCGGCGACCTGCGGGCCTGGGCCGAACAGTATCTGGACGAAATGAGCTCGGAGCCCGGGCGCAACATGATGCGCGATGTGCAATGCAGCGCGACCCCGGGCTATTGCGTGACCATCCTCAGCGGGCAGTTGCAGTGCATCCTCGAGCGCTATCAGGGCCACACGGAAAGCCTGCCGGACATCGACCGCCTGCTGAACCTGCTGGTAGCACCGACAGTGTTTCGCATCCTGTTCTCCGCCACGCCACTGCCGGTTCAGGAACTCCATGAACTGATCGAGATCGCTCTGCAGCCATAGCCCTTCCCCGCCTCGGTTCAGCCCTGCGACATCAGGCCGCGCTGATACCTTGGTCGACACTGACGCCAATCCAACATCGTGCCAGACTGTCTGGCCGGGCTGAGGTGCCCGGTGTCTTTGTTCCGGAGTTTCCATGTCGTTGTCCAGCGGGCTGATCGCCGCCGTTGCCCTGGCCTATATGGCCATCATGTTCGCCATCGCCTTCTACGGTGACCGCCGCAGCGCGCCACTTCCGCCGCGGGTGCGGGCCTGGGTATACAGCCTGTCGCTGGCGGTCTACTGCACCAGCTGGACCTTCTTTGGCGCGGTGGGCCAGGCGGCCGAGCAGCTCTGGGCCTTCCTGCCGATCTACCTCGGCCCCATCCTGCTGCTGGTGTTCGCCCCCTGGGTGCTGCAAAAGATGGTGATGATCAGCAAGCAGGAGAACATCACCTCGATCGCCGACTTCATTGCTGCCCGCTATGGCAAATCCCAGTCGCTGGCGGTGGTGGTGGCACTGATCTGCCTGGTGGGGGTACTGCCCTACATCGCCCTGCAGCTCAAGGGCATCGTGCTTGGGGTCAACCTGCTGATCGGTGCCGGTGCAGACGCCATGGGCACCCGCGCCCAGGACACGGCGCTGATCGTGTCGCTGATCCTGGCCCTGTTCACCATCGTCTTCGGGACCCGCAACCTCGATGCCACCGAGCACCACCGCGGCATGGTGCTGGCGATTGCCTTCGAATCCCTGGTCAAGCTGTTTGCCTTTCTCGCCGTCGGCGCCTTCGTCACCTTCGGCCTCTATGACGGCTTCGACGACCTGTTCAACCAGGCCATGCTGGCTCCGCGCCTGGAGCAGTACTGGAAGGAAACCATCAACTGGCCGTCGATGGTGGTGCAGACCGGGGTGGCGATGATGGCGATCATCTGCCTGCCGCGGCAGTTCCACGTCACCGTGGTGGAAAACATCGAACCCCAGGATCTGCGCCTGGCCAAATGGGTGTTCCCGGCGTACCTGGCCCTCGCCGCGCTGTTCGTGGTGCCCATCGCCCTCGCCGGGCAGATGCTCCTGCCCAGCAGCGTATTGCCGGACTCCTTCGTCATCAGTCTGCCCCTGGCCCAGGCCCACCCCGCCCTGGCTCTGCTGGCATTCATCGGCGGTGCCTCGGCGGCCACCGGCATGGTGATCGTCGCCAGCGTGGCGCTGTCCACCATGGTCTCCAACGACATGCTGCTGCCCTGGCTGTTGCGCCACAAGAATGCCGAGCGGCCGTTCGAAGTATTCCGCCACTGGATGCTCTCGGTGCGCCGGGTGAGCATCGTGGTCATCCTGTTGCTGGCCTACGTCAGCTATCGCCTGCTGGGCTCCACCGCCAGCCTAGCCACCATCGGCCAGATCGCCTTCGCCGCCGTGACCCAACTGGCACCGGCCATGCTCGGCGCGCTGTACTGGAAACAGGCCAACCGCCGCGGTGTATTCGCCGGCCTGGCTGCCGGCACCTTCATCTGGTTCTACACCCTGATCCTGCCCATCGCCGCCCACAGCCTGGGCTGGTCCCTGAGCAGTTTCCCCGGCCTGGCCTGGCTGCACGGCAATCCGCTGAACCTGCCGATCACCCCGCTGACCCAAGGCGTAGTGCTGTCCCTGGCGGGCAACTTCACCCTGTTCGCCTGGGTTTCGGTGCTCTCGCGCACCCGAGTCTCCGAGCACTGGCAGGCCGGACGCTTCATCGGCCAGGAAATCAGCGGCCGCCTCAGCTCCCGCTCGATGCTGGCGGTACAGATCGACGATCTGCTGAAACTGGCCGCGCGTTTTGTCGGTGAGGAACGTGCGCGCCAGAGCTTCATCCGCTTCGCCTATCGTCAGGGCAAAGGCTTCAACCCGAACCAGAATGCCGACGGCGAGTGGATCGCCCATACCGAGCGCCTGCTGGCCGGTGTGCTCGGCGCCTCTTCCACCCGCGCGGTGGTCAAGGCCGCCATTGAAGGCCGGGAGATGCAGCTCGAAGACGTGGTGCGCATCGCCGACGAAGCCTCCGAGGTGCTGCAGTTCAACCGGGCCCTGCTGCAAGGGGCGATTGAAAACATTACCCAGGGCATCAGCGTGGTCGATCAGTCGCTGAAGCTGGTGGCCTGGAACCGCCGCTATCTGGAGCTGTTCAACTACCCCGATGGGCTGATCAGCGTGGGCCGGCCAATTGCCGACATCATTCGTCACAATGCCGAGCGCGGCCTGTGCGGACCTGGCGAGGCGGAAGTCCATGTGGCCCGGCGCCTGCACTGGATGCGCCAGGGTCGAGCTCATACTTCCGAGCGGCTGTTCCCCAATGGCCGGGTCATCGAACTGATCGGCAACCCCATGCCCGGCGGCGGCTTTGTCATGAGCTTCACCGACATCACCCCGTTCCGCGAAGCCGAGCAGGCCCTCACCGAGGCCAATGAAGGGCTGGAACAAAGAGTGGCTGAGCGTACCCACGAACTGTCGCAACTCAACGCAGCACTGACTGAGGCCAAGGGCACGGCGGAAGCGGCCAACCAGTCGAAGACGCGTTTTCTGGCCGCGGTCAGCCACGATCTGATGCAACCGCTGAACGCCGCGCGCCTGTTCTCCGCGGCCCTGTCCCACCAGGACGACGGCCTGTCCGCCGAAGCCCAGCAACTGGTGCAGCATCTGGACAGTTCGTTGCGCTCCGCCGAGGACCTGATCAGCGACCTGCTGGACATCTCGCGCCTGGAAAACGGCAAGATCACCCCTGATCGCAAGCCCTTTGCCCTCAACGAACTGTTCGACACCCTGGGAGCCGAATTCAAGGCGCTGGCCCAGGAACAGGGCTTGCAGTTCCGGGTGCGCGGCAGCCATCTGCGCATCGACAGCGACAGCAAGCTGCTACGTAGGGTGCTGCAGAACTTTCTGACCAATGCCTTCCGTTACGCCAAGGGCCCCGTTTTGCTGGGAGTGCGCCGCCGTGGTGAAACGTTGAGCCTGGAAGTCTGGGACCGGGGGCCGGGTATTCCCCAGGACAAACAGCAGGTGATCTTCGAGGAGTTCAAGCGCCTGGACAGCCACCAGACCCGCGCCGAGAAAGGCCTGGGCCTGGGCCTGGCGATTGCCGATGGCCTGTGCCGGGTGCTCGGCCATCCGTTGCAGGTACGTTCCTGGCCCGGCAAAGGCAGCGTATTCAGCGTCAGCGTGCCCCTGGCCCGCAGCAGCGTGGTGGCTCCAGGCAAGGCAGCCGAGCTCAACGGCCAGTCCCTCAATGGCGGGCAAGTGCTCTGCGTCGATAATGAAGACAGCATTCTGATCGGCATGAACAGCCTGCTCACCCGCTGGGGCTGCCAGGTCTGGACCGCCCGCAACCGCGAGGAATGCGCGGCGCTGCTCAAAGAAGGCATCCGCCCGCAACTGGCCCTGGTGGACTACCACCTGGATAACGGCGAGACCGGGACCGAGGTCATGGCCTGGCTGCGCACGCAACTGGGCGAGCCGGTACCGGGGGTCGTGATCAGTGCCGATGGGCGCCCTGAAATGGTCGCCCAGGTCCATGCAGCGGGCCTGGACTATCTGGCCAAGCCGGTGAAACCGGCGGCCTTGCGCGCCCTGCTGAGCCGGCACCTGCCCCTGGGCTGACGGGCCTTTGGCGGATTACTCCGGCAATTCCAGCTCGCGTCCTTCGGCGTCGGTCATGGCCCGCTCCAGCAAGTCCGCCGGCAAGCTCTTGCTGGCCCGGGCGCCAAGCAGCTTGAGCTGCTCGCTACGGCTGACCAGGTTGCCACGCCCTTCAGTCAGCTTGTTACGCGCAGCGGCGTAGGCCTTGTCCAGTTGTTGCAGGCGATTGCCCACTTCATCCAGGTCCTGGATAAACAGCACGAACTTGTCGTACAGCCAGCCCGCGCGCTCAGCGATCTCCCGGGCATTCTGGCTCTGGCGTTCCTGCTTCCACAGGCTGTCGATCACCCGCAAGGTGGCCAGCAACGTGGTTGGGCTGACGATCACGATATGCCGGTCAAAGGCTTCCTGGAACAGATTCGGCTCGGCCTGCAGAGCCGCGGAAAACGCTGCCTCGATGGGCACGAACAGCAGCACGAAATCGAGGCTGTGCAAGCCTTCAAGGCGCTTGTAATCCTTGCCGGCCAGACCTTTGACGTGATTGCGCAGGGACAGCACGTGCTGTTTCAGGGCCGCCTGGGCGACCTGCGGATCGTCGCTACCGACGTATTGCTGGTAAGCCGTGAGGCTGACCTTGGAATCCACTACCACCTGCTTGTCACCCGGCAACATGATCAGCACGTCAGGCTGGAAGCGCTCGCCATCCGGGCCCTTGAGGCTGACCTGAGTCTGATACTCGCGGCCCTTTTCCAGGCCGGCGTGCTCCAGCACTCGCTCCAGAATCAGCTCGCCCCAGTTGCCCTGAGTCTTCTGGCCCTTGAGGGCACGGGTCAGGTTGGTGGCCTCATCGCTCAGGCGCAGGTTCAGCTGTTGCAGGCGCTCCAGCTCCTTGGCCAGGGAGAAGCGCTCCCGGGCCTCGGCCTGATAGCTTTCCTCGACCCGCTTCTCGAAGGACTGGATGCGCTCCTTGAGCGGGTCCAGCAACTGCCCAAGGCGCTGCTGGCTGGTCTCGGCGAAACGCTGTTCGCGCTCATCGAAGATCTTCCCCGCCAGCTCGGCGAACTGGGCGCGCAACTCATCCCGCGAGCCTTGCAGATCGGTCAGGCGCTGCTGGTGGCTGTCCTGCTGCTCACGAAGCTCGGCATTCAAGGACGCCGCCAGGGCATCCAGCCGGCGCAATTCGTTTTCTTTGGCGGCCCGTTCCAGGTTCCAGGCGTGGGCGGCATCACGGGCGTTATCGCGCTCGATCTGCAGCAATTCGACCTCGCGGCGCAGGGCTGCCAGGTCCGCCTGCTTCAGAGCATTGGCCTGGCTCAGGTCGCTGACTTCATCGCGGCTGGCATCCAACTGTGCTGCCAACCCCTCCTGGGCCAATTGGGCCGTGGCCAGGCGCTCTTCCAGCAGGCTCAGCTCAGTCTGGCTGGAACTGGCCCGGCGTTGCAGTTGCCAGGCCAGAACCAGTAGCGGCAGCGCCGCTCCCGCCAGGCCAAGCAGCAAGCTGGTCAAGTCCATAGCCATAGCGATTCCTGCCGTAGAAAGAAGAAATGAAGGTTAACCAAGCGTCCGAGTGTTGGACAGCTCAGTCTTCGATCCGGCCCAGCTCCAATTGCGCACGGCGGTCGCCGGCACGGGCAGCCTGACGCAACAGGTCATGGCCGATGCGACGATCACGGGCGTTGCCGCATTCGCGGCACATCAACTGGCCCAGGCGACTCTGCGCCGCGACCACACCTTCCCGGGCCGGCTGCTTGAGCAGGCGTCCAGCAAAATGCTTGACGTTGGGGTTGTGACCAAGGCGTGGGCTGTCCAACAGCCAGAGAGCAACGCGCAGGGAAAACCGCTTGGGTTCGGTAACACTGGCAGGGGTCGCGGTAACAGAAGGTGATACGGAGCGAAACTTCATAAAGCACTGTGGGGCAGATCGGAAGGCGCGCCACTCTACTCCTTTTTTCGCCCGGGTAAAGCCTAAAAGAGCCAGCACGCCCGTCCTAGAGCAAGCGCTTGGGACAATCCACAGAAGCTGTGGATAACTCAGTGGACAACCCCTCCACAACCCTCCCAAAGCCCCATGAGACGGGCCTTGCAGTCAAACTGACGATTTTTTCACCAGTAAAAAAAAGCGATGTTTATCATTGACTTAAATTCTCGAGACAGGCTAAGGGGCGGGCGTTGGGGAAGGTGACAACGGGGTGACACGCTGCGCAACAAGTGTGCACAACCTTGCGCAGATTAACGCCGGTAACGCACTGTTTTCGTACACGCCACAACAGCAACGGTTACACAGCTGATGCTTGAGCCTCTGGCCTCTTCTGAAAGTTTTTTCCTAGCACACTTGCATTATGTCGTTCAACCCAATAGAATCCTCGCCGTTAGTACCAAGCTGAAAGTCAATTCTGGTCGAACAAGTCCCATCGACAGCGTCTCCAACCGAGCACAACGTCGAACACCAAGGACCGACCACCTCGATGGTTTCCAGGTAAAGCTCACCCTATCGCCCTTGATACGAATTCAACGGCAGTGCTCGAGCCATTTACTCTGACCGAACCAACCTGCAAATTGATCAGGATCTCCACCCTGGGCCCCGAACCTTTGCCCTTGCTGTGTTGCCTGCCCTCCTAAGTACCTACCTGCCAGCCCTAGCGCAACCAATCAACGCGCTGCAACTGGCTGCTTTGTTCCAGTCAGGTTCTTCGTTTGACCAATGCTGGTCGACGTTTACTGGAACGTTTTAACGTTGCACGGTTCTTAACCGTGTCATTTGTAGGAACACCTAATAATTATGTCTACTCAAATCCAGACTCAGGATGCCATTCGCACCCTAACCCACGCCTTTGCACCGTTGAACTGCCTGATCATGGCCGCTCGCAAAGGTTGCTTCAGCTTCACCCTGGTCAACGAACATGGGATCGCCCGTCACAGCGAACGCCTGTATCCCGACCAGTATTCCAGCGCCGAACCGCTGCAGGCAGTAATCGAACGTGCGCGCCAGGCCCTGGTTGCCTGATACGCCGAACTGCTGAAAACCCTGAAAAGCCTCGCCTGATCGCGGGGCTTTTTATTGCCTGCAATTCGCCCATTTACCCTACAGAGCAAAGTACCAATCGATATAAGGCTTATAACAAGAGGACGGAAATATTTTAAAAACAGTCCTTTACAGCACAGATATGACACTACACTTCAACTCAAGCGGCCTGAACCGCTTCCGGCAAACCTGATCCTTTTTTGCTGCCAAGCGCCCTTCAGGTTTCGCCGGCCATTTAACGCTTCGAGGGCTTTATGGGTATCGCCGCCAGCGAGTTGTGCCGCTATGTGATCCGCCCGACGCTGATGTACCTGGGCAGCCATAGCAAAACCGCTGAAGTCCTGCTGCTGGGCATTGCCGCCAGCCAATCGGCGCTGGGCTCAGCCCTGCACGATCGTCGTGGCCATGGCCTCTACCGCATCACCGAATTGCGCCATCAAGCCCTCTGGGACCAGTACCTGGCACTGGATCCGGAACGGGCCAGCCTGGTTCGCGGGCTCGCCAGCCAGCATGCGTTCCTCAGCGGGCCGCACCTGGAACTGACCGTCAACCTGCGTTACGCCACCGCCATTGCCTGGTTGCTGGTGGAAGAACAACACACGCCGCTCCCCGCTGCCGACGACCTGCTCGGCATGGCCCGCATCTGGAGGAAGACCTTTCAACCACAAGGACGTTTAAGAGATTTCGCCTGCGCCTGGCAGACCTGCATTGCACCGTTAAACCAGGTCGCCTGCTGACAACGACTTTTGCAAAATCGGAGAAAGAAGCCGATTTTGGTCGGATTGTCCTACAAAAACGCTCTAAATCAACTGTTGCAGCCTATAGCGCCGAGATCGAAATGTTGGTAATTTTCGCCTCGGTGATCACCAGGAGTTCTAATAATGAAAAAAGTAATGCTCAAATCCACCATAAGTCTCGCGGTTGCACTTGCCTCTACCCAACTTTTCGCCAGCGGTTTTGCTCTTAACGAACAAAGCATCAGCGGCATGGGTACCGGCTTCGCGGGTCGTTCCTCTTCTGCCGAAGATGCCAGCACCGTTTACGGTAACCCTGCCGGCATGTCCCTGCTGCAACGTGACCAGGTAACTGTCGGCGTAGCGGCAATCGATGCCAAGACCAACCTGAAAAACGTCAAGGGCGGCCCACCCGGCGGCACCAGCGACGGTGACATGGTTCCGTTCACCAGCGTTCCTATGGGGTTCTTCGTCAAACAACTGGGCAACGGCTGGGCATTGGGTCTGGGCGCCTATGCACCCTTCGGCCTGGTTACCAACTATGAGTCCACTTCTGCCAGCCGCTATTACGGCGACAAGAGCGTAGTCAAGGTCGTCACCCTGCAACCGACCGTCAGCTATGCCTTCAATGACATGGTGTCGATCGGCTTCGGCCCGACCATCAACCGCCTGAGCGGTGAACTGACTTCCGCGACTCCGTTTCCAAACCCTGCGCTCTTCGGCCGCAATGATGGCAGCGTGAAGATCAAGGGTGACGATACCGCCATCGGCTACAACGTCGGCATCATCGTCCAGCCTACCGACACTACTCGCCTGGGCCTGACCTACCACTCGAAGGTCAAGTACAAGCTGGAAGGCCACACCAACATCGCCGGCCCGGGCTTCGGTCCGTTCAATGGCGGCCGTTACGATGCCTCGCTGGACATCACCACTCCGGAAGTCGTCGACTTCTCTGTCACCCAGAAACTGGATGACCAGTGGACCGTCTACGCAGGTAGCACCTGGACTCGCTGGAGCCGCCTGAAAGACATCACCGTCAACAACGAAGGTGTTCCTGCCCTGCTTGGCGGTTCCAGGGGCCCGATCGGCACCATCACCGAGCCACAGAACTGGCACGACACCTGGGCCTCGGCTGTTGGTGTTTCCTACAAGGTCAACAAAGAGTGGGTTCTGCGCAGCGGCCTCTCGGTTGACCAGGCGCCAACCAACAACACCGACCGTTCTGTACGTATCCCTACCGGTGACCGTAAGGCCATCAGCTTCGGTGCCGGCTACAGCCCGACTGAAGACCTGACTCTGGACCTGGCGGTTTCCTACCTGAAGGAAGAGGACGTCAACGTCAACAGAACCGGCAAAGGCAATGCCTACAGCGCTACTTACCAGAACAGCGCATGGGGCTACGGCCTGGGCGCTACCTACAAGTTCTAACGAGCTCTAGGCCGCGCAGTTTCAAACCAATAAAAAACCCGCAGATGCGGGTTTTTTATTGGCTAATGAATAGGCTTTCTCAGGATTTCGACGCCAATGCCTTCTCCACCGCTTCGATGAATTCCGGATTGTCCGGCTTGGTCAGGCTGGAAAAGTTGGCAATCACATTGCCCTGGCGATCCACCACGTATTTATAGAAATTCCACTTCGGCGCGCTACTCTGCTGCGCCAGCACCTTGAACAGGTGCACCGCATCCGCCCCCCGAACCTTCTGTGGCGCGGTCATGGTGAAGGTCACGCCGTAATTGACGTAGCAGACCTTGGCAGTCTCCGCGCCATCCTTGGCCTCTTGCTTGAAGTCATTGGAGGGCACGCCCACCACTTCCAGCCCTTGATTCTTGTAACGCTGGTACAGCGCCTCAAGGCCTTTGAATTGCGGAGCAAACCCGCAGAAGCTCGCCGTATTGACCACCACCAGCGGCTTGCCGGCAAAGCGCTGGCACAAGTCGATGGATTCCTTGGCGTGCAATTTGGGCAAGGAACCCTGCAACAGGGGCGGACAGTCCGCCGCCCATGCCGAGCCGGCCAAGGTCGCGAGTAAAGCTGGAACCGCAAACCAGCGCATAGCCATGTCCAGAATCCTTGTCAAAGTGTCGGGCTACGACGTTACTCGCCCCCTCGCTCCCCTAGCAAGCGCCCATGCCCAGCTGCATCAGCGCCAGCCCGCCCCGGTGCCAGCCCCACCAGGCCAGCAGCAACAATAGAATGCCGAGGCCCAGGCCGGCACCGCGCAGCAGCCAGCGGTTCATGCCGCGCTGGCCTGCAAACGCGCCACCGGCCGCTCGCGCACCGGCCAGTTCAGTGCCGCCGCCAACAGACTAAGGAGAATCGCCACCTGCCAGATCAAGTCGTAGCTCCCGGTACGGTCATACACCACGCCCCCCAGCCAACCACCAAGGAAAGACCCCAATTGGTGGAACAGGAACACAATGCCGCCGAGCATGGACAGGTTGCGCACGCCAAACAAGGTGGCCACGGTGCCGTTGGTCAAAGGCACGGTGGACAGCCAGAGAAAGCCCATGGCCATGCCGAACAGATAGGCGCTGGTCTGAGTCACCGGCAACCACAGGAACAGCCCGATCACCACCGCCCGTAGCAGATACAGGCCCGTCAGCAGGCGCGGCTTGGACATCCGCCCACCCAGCCAGCCGGCGGTATAGGTACCAAAGATATTGAACAGGCCAATCAGGGCCAGCACCGTGGTGCCCACGGTCGCCGGCAAGTGCTGGTCCACCAGATACGCCGGCAGGTGCACGCCGATGAACACCACCTGGAAGCCACAGACGAAAAAGCCGAATGCCAACAGCCAGAACCCTGAATGGGAACAGGCTTCACGCAAGGCCTCCATGAGGCTCTGCTCATGCCCCAGAGCCGGCAGCGGTTTGTCCTTGAGCATGCTCACCAATGGCACGATCAAGGCCACCAGCAAGCCCAGCACCAGCAGCGCCGTAGACCAGCCCAGCCAGCCGATCAGCCCCAGGGTTCCGGGGAGCATGGCAAATTGGCCGAAGGAACCTGCCGCACTGGCAATCCCCATGCCCATGCTGCGTTTTTCCGGCGGCAAGGCGCGGCCGACAACACCGAGAATTACCGAGAAGGACGTACCCGACAGACCTATGCCGATCAGCAGCCCGGCACTCAGGGACAGGGTCAGGGCCGAATCCGACAGCCCCATGAACACCAGCCCGACCGCGTACAGCACGCCACCCACCAGCACCACTTTCGCCGCACCAAAACGATCGGCCAAGGCTCCGGTAAAAGGCTGGGCCAGCCCCCAGATCAGGTTCTGCAGGGCAATGGCGAAGGCGAAGACTTCGCGCCCCCAGCCAAACTGCGCGCTCATGGGCGGCAGGAACAGGCCGAAGCCATGCCTGATCCCCAGCGACAAGGCCAGGATCAAAGCGCTGCCGAGAAGCACCCAGCCGCTGGTACGCCACATCGATGACATTTTTATTCTCCAGTTACGGGTATATACCCGCTTATAGTCGAACGAAAGGCGCTCAAGACAGTTCGTTCAGCAAGGCCAACAAGGTTTCACGCTTTTCCACACCCAGGCGATCGATCAACCGCTGCTGAGCCGCTTCCCACGCAGGCAAGGCCGCCACCAGCCGCTCATGCCCGGCCTCGGTCAACAGCACCAGCCGGTTTCGCTGATCGTCGCCTTCCTGCAGGCGCACCAGCCCTGCTGCTTCCAGGACCCGCACATTGCGCCCGAGCGTGCTGCGATCCAGCCCCATGGCTTCCGCCAGGCTGGAAATGCTTGGCTGATCAAGGCGCAACAGGTTGTTCAGCAGAGAATACTGGGCAACGTTGATCCCGAAGCCATCAAGGGCGCCGTCGTAGTACCTGCTGACGCCACGGGCGGCGCGACGCAGGTTGGTGCACAAACACTGAGAGGGAAGCATGATGCGTGTATATACCCGTGATTATTCCAAGGCAAGATTTTTCATGAAAATCGTCAATCCCGTGCTCCACTCAAAACAGCGCCACCCCGAGCAATACGGCAGTTTCCAACAGTTCAAGCACAGCCCCGGCAGTGTCTCCAGTGGTACCACCCAGGCGCCGCATCATCACTTGCCGCAGCCAGAAGAACAGCACAGTGGCCAGCAGCACTGCCCATAACCCGCTGTAGCCTCCCAGCAGCAAACAGGCCAGTACGCTCAAGCCCAGCACTTGCCGCCCGGCCACACGTGGCAGGTGGTCAGCCAGCGCCTGCCCTAGCCCACCGGCACGCACATAAGGCGTGCAGAGAAACAGGCCCAGCAATGCCCCGCGGCCGATCAGCGGCGCCAGCAACAAGGCAAAGCCCTGCTGCTGTTCGATCAGCGCCACCAGGGCGGTGAACTTGAGCAGCAGCACCAGCACCAGGGTCACCACGGCGATCGGACCACTACGGGGGTCCTTCATGATGCTCAGGGTCCGCTCTCGATCGCCAAAGCCTCCCAGCCAGGCATCGGCACTGTCCGCCAGGCCATCCAGGTGCAGACCACCGCTGAGCAGGACCCAGGCGGTCAACAGCAAGGCCGCATGCAGCAACAGGGGAACACCGCCCAGCATGGCATTCAGCACCCACAACAGCACGCCGAACAGCAGCCCCACCAACGGATAGAACAACAGCGAGCGGCCCAGCTCTTCAGGCCGAGGCATGCCCGGCAGGCGGACCGGCAGGCTGCTGAGAAACTGCAAGGCAATCCAGAACGGCAACATCTCAGCCCTCCTCGCTCATCCGGCCTTCGCTGGCGACCTGCAGACGAAACAGCGCGCCATGACCCACTTCAACGTTCAACAACTGCTGGCGCGGCAGCCCTCGAGCCCGGGCCAGCAGCAGGCGCATGACCCCGCCATGGCTGACCAGCAGCACACGCTGCCCGGCGCAGGCCTGGTACAAGCGCTCTATCGCCCCCAGCACCCGCAGGGAGAACAGCTCTACCGGCTCGCCCCCAGGCGGGGTGAATGCATAGGGATCGGCCCAGAAACGCCCCAGATCATCGGCGTCGGTTTCCATCAGCGCCGCCGCGCTCTGCCCTTCCCAGGCACCAAAGTGCAGTTCCTGAAGATCAGGCTCGAGGCTCAGCGGCAACTGCAACCGCTCCGCCAGCTCTTGGGCGAAACGCGCACAGCGCTGCAATGGCGAACTCAGTACCCGGTCCCAGGGACCCCGCCCCTGGACAGCTTCGCGCATCTGTTGCCAGCCCGTTGCAGTCAACGCATCGTCCAGGCTGCCGCGCAGGCCACCACCCAGTTCGGTTTCACCGTGGCGCAACAGGTCCAGGTACAAGGTCATGCCGGACGATCCGCCACCGCTGCTTCGGCGAAAGTCGCCATCTGCCCGTGCAGGTCACAGGCCAGCCGCAGCAACGGCACTGCCAGGGCGGCGCCGCTGCCTTCACCCAGGCGCAGGCCCAGGTCCAGCAAGGGTTCGGCTTGCAGGGTCTGCAGCACATGCCGGTGCCCGGGCTCGGCGCCCTGGTGGGCGAACAGCAACCAGGGCGCGCAGGCCGGATTCAGACGTACCGCCACCAACGCGGCGACGCTGCAGATGAAACCGTCCACCAGCACCGCAATACCCTCCTGGGCACACGCCAAGTAAGCCCCCACCAGCGCCGCCACTTCAAAGCCCCCCAGGTTGAACAGGGTCTGCAAGGCATCGCCGCGAGAGGCATCGTGCAGCGCCAGGGCACGCTCGATAACCTGCGCCTTGTGATTGACCCCCTCGGCATTCAGGCCGGTGCCCGGCCCGGCCAGTTGTGCCACTGGAATCCCCAGCAGGGCACAGGCAATGGCACTGGCTGCGGTGGTATTGCCGATGCCCATTTCACCGCCGATAAACAGCTGGGCGCCGTCGGCATGAGCCCGCAGCGCGCTGTCGCGGCCGGCTTGCAGGGCCTGCTCGCCCTGTGCAGGGGTCATCGCCGGCTCCTGGACAAAATTCTGCGTGCCGGCCCCCAGGTTCAGGTGGCGCACCCCCGGCAGGTTCAAGCCTGGCGTCACTGTGCCCAGATCCACCACCTCCAGTTGCGCCTGCAGTTGCCGGGCCAGCACGCTGATGGCCGCTCCGCCGCTGACGAAGTTCAACAACATCTGCCCGGTGACTTCCTGCGGGTAGGCGGAAACGCCCTCGGCCACCACCCCATGGTCACCGGCGAAGATGGCGATCCATAGCCGCTCGATGCCGGGCTTGAGCCGTCCTTGCAGGCCCGCCAGGCGTACCGCCAGTGGCTCCAGGCGCCCGAGAGAGCCGGCCGGCTTGGTCAGTTGCTGCTGACGCGCCAGGGCCTGCTCGACCATCTGGGTGTCGATTGCCTTGCAGGGTTCCAGCCACCAGGAGTTACTCATAACGCAGTTCCTTTCAAAGTCAGGGGCAGGCCGGCGACCGTCAGCACCACTCGCTGACAACGCTCGGCCAGGGCTTGATGCAGCCAACCGGCTTCATCCACATAGCGGCGAGTCAATTCGCCCAGCGGCACGACACCCATTCCGGTTTCGTTGCTGACAAAAATGATCTCCCCCGGCAAGTTCGCCAGGCACTGCAACAAGGCCTCGCGTTCGGCGGCCAGGCGCTCGGGGTCCTCAAGCATCAGCAGGTTGGTCAGCCACAGGGTCAGGCAGTCCACCAGCAGGCAGCGCCCTTCGCCGGCAGATTCCTGCAGCACCCGGGCCAGCTCCAGCGGCTCCTCGATCAAGCCCCAATGGGCCGGACGCCGCTCGCGATGATGGGCAATGCGTTGATTCATCTCGCCATCCAGGGGCTGGCTGGTGGCGATGTAGGTCACCGCCAGGGCGCTGTCACCGGCGAGCTTTTCAGCGAGGCGGCTCTTGCCGGACCGGGCACCGCCGAGGATCAGTTGCAACATGCTTGGGCACCTCTGATAGGGAAGACGGCCTGGGTTGAGCGCTCAAAGGCCACAGAGCCGACGCAGTGCAGCGGTGTCCAGGTGATGCTCCACCAGGTCCGCCAGACGCTCGATATCGCGTTCACGCAAGGCGTGGTAATCCACCTCCTGCACCGCTTCGAGCCCGGCCCAGCGCAACAGCGCACTGCAGGCCGCAGGGGTTTCGAACAGACCGTGCAGGTAGGTGCCGAGGATCTGCCCGTCGGCGCTGCAGGCGCCATCGCTGCGACCGTCGTCCAGTTGCACGGCGGCCAGCTCCAGGGCCGGCCCGCGAGTGACCCCGGCGTGAATTTCATAACCACTGACCGCGGCATTCTCCAGGCTCAGGCGACCGCTGACGTTACGCAGCTGCTTCTCTTCTTCAAGCACGGTTTCAAATGCCAGCAGGCCCAGGCCGGGGCTGGAGCCCGCAGCGCCTTCGAGCCCGAGCGGGTCATGCACCTGCTCGCCAAGCATTTGCAGGCCACCGCAGATGCCCAGCACTTTGCCGCCGTAGCGCAGGTGGCGGGCAACTGCCCGATCCCAGCCGTTGCTGCGCAGGTAGGCCAGATCGCCCCGTACGCTTTTCGAGCCGGGGAGGATGATCAGATCGGCAGCAGGAATCGCCTGGCCGGGGCCGATGAATTGCAAGTCGACCTGAGGATGCAGGCGCAACGGATCGAAATCCGTGTGATTGCTGATGCGCGGCAGCACCGGCACCACCACCTTGAGCAACTGTTCGACCTTGCCCACCTGGCGTTGGTCGATACCGTCCTCGGCTTCCAGGTGCAGGTCCAGGACATAGGGCAGCACGCCGATCACCGGCTTGCCGGTGCGGGCCTCCAGCCAGTCCAGGCCCGGTTGCAACAACGCCAGGTCGCCACGAAAGCGGTTGATGATGAAGCCCTTTACCCGGGCCTGCTCACTGGGAGACAGCAGTTCCAGGGTGCCCACCAAATGGGCGAAGACCCCACCGCGGTTGATGTCGGCGATCAGCAGCACCGGGCAGTCCACCGCCTCGGCAAAGCCCATGTTGGCAATATCGCCGGCCCGCAGGTTGATCTCCGCCGGCGAGCCGGCGCCTTCCACCATCACCACCTGATAAGCGCTTTTCAGGCGCTCATGGGAAGCCAGTACGGCCTGCATGGCGATGGCCTTGTAGTCGTGATAGGCCACGGCGTTCATGCTGGTCACGGCGCGGCCGTGAATGATTACCTGAGAGCCGGTATCGCTGTTGGGCTTGAGCAGCACCGGGTTCATGTCGGTGTGGGGCGCCAGATTGGCCGCCTGGGCCTGGACGGCCTGGGCCCTGCCGATCTCGCCGCCATCGGCAGTCACCGCACTGTTGAGGGCCATGTTCTGGGGCTTGAACGGCACCACGCTGAGACCCTGGCGCCGCAGCCAACGGCACAGGGCCGTCACCAGGGTGCTCTTGCCGGCATCCGAGGTGGTGCCTTGAACCATCAGAGTGCTCATGGATATTCCTTGCGATAGGCCTGCAGCGCCTGTTCCAGGCGATCCCAATCGGCCTCCTCGGCGGGCAGGCCGAAGCGCAGGCTGCTGTTATGAGTGAACAGGCGCAGGAGAATGCCGCGGCGCGCCATGAAGTGATAAAGCGATTCGGCCTCGGCACTGATCAGCCACTGAAACAGCGCGCAACCGCCCTGGGGCTTGAGACCATGGCGCTCGAGGACTTCAACCAAACGCTCGCTCGCCGCTTCGCTGCGCAACCTTTGCCGGGCGTGCCCCTGGGTATCGCGCAGGCAGGCCTGCCCCACCACCCGGGTCGGCCCGCTGACTGCCCAGGGTCCGACCTGCTCCGCCAGCAGTTTGAGCAGCCGGCGCTCGGCCAGGACAAAACCCAGGCGTACTCCGGCCAGGCCAAAGAACTTGCCGAACGAACGCAACACAATCAGCCCCACCTGATGGGCGTGGCGAGCCAGGCTCAGGTGCGGGGTGTTGTCCATGAAGGCTTCGTCCACCACCAGCCAGCCGCCGCGCTGAGCCAGGCGCGCGTGCCAGTCCAGCAGGCGCTCCGGGGTCAGGCTCAGGCCGGTAGGGTTGTTCGGGTTGACCACCACCAGCACATCGAGGCTGTCGAGGAAGAAATCCACTTCCTGCTCCAGCACTTCGCGTACCCGGTAGCCGCTGCGGCGCCAGGCTTCGGCGTGCTCGGCATAACAGGGCGACAGCACACCGACCTTGCCCGCTCGACGCAAGCGCGGCAGCAACTGGATTACTGCCTGGGAGCCGGCCACCGGCAGCACTTCACTGGCGCCGTAGTATTCGCGGGCCGCCTGTTCCAGTCCGTCATCGGTTTCCGGCAGGCGCGCCCAGGCACGCAGCGCAATGGGCGGCAGGGGAAACGGCCAGGGCGCCAACCCGCTGGACAAGTCCAGCCAGGCATCTTCGGCAATCCCGTATTGCTCGGCCGCCTTGCGCAGTCGTCCGCCGTGCTCAAGCATAGAATTCAGCCCCCAGGCAAAGAATCAGCAGCCACAGCCAGACACCCCGCTGCACCAGCTGCCAGCCACGATCAATGGAACCGGCACTGGCCGGCTCGCCTTCACCCAGTTGCGGGCGCTGATGCAGCTCACCGTGATAAATCGCTGCGCCACCCAGCTCCACTCCCAGGGCGCCCGCCCCGGCCGCCATCACCGGGCCAGCATTCGGGCTGTCCCAGGTCGGGCCCTGGCGGTGCCAGCACTTGAGTGCCAGCCGGGTCTTGCCCAGCAAGGCGTAAGTCAGGGCCACCAGGCGCGCGGGAATGTAATTGAGCAGGTCGTCAATCTTCGCCGCAGCCCAGCCAAAACGTTCGAAGCGCTCGTTGCGGTAGCCCCACATCGCATCCAGGGTATTGCTCAGACGGTAGAGCACCACCCCGGGCGCGCCGGCCACGGCAAACCAGAACAGCGCAGCGAACACCGCATCGCTGCCGTTTTCCAGCACCGATTCGGTGGCCGCGCGGGCCACTTCGGTGGCGTCCAGCTCGCTAGTCTGGCGACTCACCAGAAACCCCACCCGGCGGCGTGCTTCTTCCAGATCGTCACTGCGCAACGCCTGGGCCACCGGCTCCACATGCTCGCCGAGGCTGCGCAGGCCCAAGGCGCAGTACAACGCCAGGATTTCCACCAGCCAGCCGACGTAGGGCAACCAGGACAGCGCTGTGGCCACCAGGGTCAGGGGCACCACCGCCAGCACCCAGGCGGTGACGCCATGGCTGCGCCAGCCACGGCCGGCGGAGTTGAAACGTTGCTCGATACGATCGGCCACACGGCCGAACGCCACCAGCGGATGCCAGCGCCTGGGTTCGCCCAGCAGCGCATCCAGCGCGACCCCGGCGACACTCAGCAAGGCCACACTCATTGACTCACTCCCCAGTAATTCTCATACAACAACTCACTCAGCGGCCGCGGTTGCGCCCAGCCTTCCAGTGCCAGCATCGGCGCCGGGTAGAATTCGGAGACCGGGCCCAGGCACAGCACGGCCACGGGCTTGGCACCTGCCGGCAGCCCCAGCAGATCGGCCAGGGCCTGAGGATCGAACAAAGACACCCACCCCATTCCCAGGCCTTCGCTGCGGGCCGCCAGCCACAGGTTCTGGATGGCGCAGGACAGGGACGCCAGGTCCATCTCCGGCAGGGTCCGACGGCCGAAGATGTGTCGTTCGCGGTCATCCATCAAGGCGGCCACCAGCACCTCGGCACAATCGCTGATGCCTTCGACCTTGAGCTTCATGAACTCGTCGGAACGCTCACCCAGGGCTTGGGCGGTGCGCACCCGCTCCGCCTCCACCAACTGCTGGATGTGCTTGCGCAACAGGCGGTCGCTGATGCGAATAAAACGCCAGGGCTGCATCAGCCCGACACTGGGCGCCTGATGCGCTGCTTCCAGCAAGCGCCGCAGCACTGCCGGCTCGACACTGCCACCCGCGAAATGACGCATGTCGCGGCGCTCGGCGATGGCCCGGTAGACCCCCTCGCGCTGCGCCTCAGAGAACCCCTGCTCACTCACCCGCCACGCCCTCGGCTAAAACCGGCTGAACAGGCGCGCCCGGCGCAAACAACGCCGCCACCGCCGCCGGATTGGACGGGAAATAGAAGTGCACATAAGAGGCCGTCATCCGCCCCTGGCGATACACCGCTTCCGCGCCGCGCCCGCCGTTGGGGCTGAGCCCACGGGCGATGGGCAGCAGCTCGGTGCTGGTCAGGGAATGGTGATAGGTGTGGCCGCGCAGACTGCCTTCGGGCAAATCCACCGCTTGCAAGGCCAGTGCCGCCAGGCGCTTCTGCATTACCGCATCTCCGGGCAGCAGGCCCAGGAGCTCGGCACGCTGGCCTTCGACATCGGTCAGGGAGTCCAGCAGGTAGAGCATGCCGCCGCACTCGGCGAGCAGCGGCTTGCCGGCCGCGTGATGGGCACGAATGGCCTGCAGCATGCTGCTGTTGCGGGCCAGGGCCTGATGGTGCAATTCGGGATAGCCGCCGGGCAGGTACAGGCTGTCCGCGTCGGGCAGCTGGGTATCGTGGATCGGCGAGAAGAAGCTCAACTGCGCCCCCATGGCTCGCAACAGATCGAGGCTGGCGCCATAGGTGAAGGCAAACGCCTCGTCCCGCGCCACGGCAATCCGCACGCCCTTGAGCAGTGGCGTGCAAGCCACCGGCGTGGGTGCAGCAAAACTCACCGCTGGCGGCAGTTCCACCTGGCAACTGCTGGCCAGGGCCTCGGCGGCGGCATCCAGGCGCAGGTCCAGATCATTCAGCTCGCTGGCCTGCACCAGCCCCAGATGGCGGCTGGGCAGCTCGATATCGGTTTCCCGGGACAAGGCGCCATACCAGCGCAAGCCTTCCGTCAGGCTGCCTTCCAGCAACTGCGCATGGCGCAGGGTACCAACCCGGTTGGCCAGCACCCCGGCAAACGGCAGGTCCGGCTGGTAGCGCGCCAGGCCCAGAGCCAGGGCGCCGAAGGTCTGGGCCATGGCGGTGCCATCGATCACCCCCAGCACCGGCACGCCGAAATGCCGCGCCAGATCGGCGCTGGAAGGGGTGCCATCGAACAGGCCCATGACCCCTTCGATCAGAATCAGGTCGGCCTCTCCCGCCGCCTCCCAGAGCAGACGGCGGCTTTCCTGCTCGCCCACCATCCACATGTCCAACTGGTACACCGCGGCACCACTGGCGCGCTCAAGAATCATCGGGTCGAGGAAATCCGGGCCGCACTTGAAGACCCGGACCTTGCGCCCCCGGTTGCGGTGCAAGCGGGCCAGGGCCGCGGTCACCGTGGTCTTGCCCTGGCCGGAAGCCGGTGCGGCGATCAACACTGCCGGGCAATGACGAACATCAGTCATGAATTCACGCTCACAGCTCGACACCTTTCTGCGCCTTGATCCCGGCCTGGAAGGCGTGCTTGACCATGCCCATCTCGGTCACGGTATCGGCCAGCTCGATCATCTCCGGCTTGGCGCCGCGACCGGTCACTACCACATGCTGCATGGGCGGACGTGCCTGCAGGTCACTGAGCACCTGATCCAGGTCCAGGTAGCCGTGCTTGAGGGCAATGTTCAGCTCGTCGAGCACCACCAGGCCAATATCCGGGTTGCTCAGCAACTCCCTGGAAACCGCCCAGGCGGCTTCAGCCGCAGCGATATCGCGCTGGCGATCCTGGGTTTCCCAGGTAAAGCCTTCGCCCATCACGTGAAAGCGCACCTGCTCGGGGAAACGCCGGAAGAACAGTTCTTCGCCGGTGCTGTTACGCCCCTTGATGAACTGCACCACGCCACACTGCATGCCGTGGCCCATGGACCGCGCCAGCATGCCGAAGGCCGAGCTGCTCTTGCCCTTGCCGTTGCCGGTCAATACCAGCAGCAGGCCGCATTCGTTGGGCGAGTTGGCAATGCGTTCATCGATCACGGCTTTTTTGCGCAACATGCGCGCCAGATGGCGCTCGTCACGATCGGGGGATTCACTCATGGGGCAGCTCTCCGTTGGGGCTGGGGAACGGGGGGCAGGGAAAAGGAACAGACGGCGCTAGCCTGGCATCGCCCACCGTGATGCCGTTGGATGGATCAGGCCGGTCTCCGGGCTCATGAGCGGCATGGCTGCCGGACTGCGCGCCTTCCCGTGTCATTGACACAGTGGCGTCAGGCGCAGTCTTGACTCATCTACCGTTGCGGGGGCAGCGCCGGAATCGTCGTCGGCTCCATCACTGGAACAGACCCTGACCGGCTTCCCTGTTTCACTCTGTCGGCCACCGGCCACAGAGCACCTGAAACAAGTCGCGAAGGTTAGAGGGTTGGGGGTGGAGCGTCAATTAAAGCCGGCCGTCGCCCCCGGCACAAAACTGCACTGCATCAATAAACTGACGCCAATCTTGTGCCACACTCAGAGCAATGATATCAAATAGCCACTTTTCAGCGCCCCAGGCGCCAACCACACAACAATAAGGGGTGAGTTCGATGCAAGGCATGATCATCAGCAATCCGAAGCTGGAATTCCTGCGCCCGATGCTGGAACGCTGGTTCGATTGCATCGATCGCTACAACGCGGTTCGCGGCGATAACGAAACGCCCTACTGGTTCGACGAGCAGGCCAATCTCGGGCTGCTCAGCGCGGCGGCCTGGATGGCCGAGATGGTCAGCCTGGAACACAGCCCCAGCAGGAAACAGCAGGAAGAAGGTGCGCGCAACGCCCGCACCGACCTGTACCTGGCCACCAAGGAAGAGCGCGCCTACATCCACGCCACCCAGCGCTGGCCAAGGGTCAACAGCCTGAACCTGACCCAGGCACTGCTGGACGTTGCCCAGGATGCAAGAAAGATCAGCTACGCCAGCGACCTGAGACTGGGTTGCCTGTTCGTTGCCCCACAAAAATCCCAGCACAGCGCTACCCCGGAAGAGCTCCAGGACATGCTCGACGAACTGCAGAAAGAGCACTGTTGCGCCGTGGCCTGGTACTTCCCCTACGCCTATCGCAAGCTGCACAACGAGGCCGGCCACTACCACCCGGGCGTCGCCGTGCTCTTCAAGGAGGCCCGCTGATCGGGCGGAACCATCGACTGGCTATGCTTCTCTATGACTACGACGTCCGTGCACTCATAGGGAAATTCGCATGCTCAAGCTTCAGCACAGCCTACTGATCGCCATCGCCGCCGGCCTCGCCGCCTGCGGCGAAACTTCCAGCCTGCAGGTGTCCGACGGCACCGGCCCCAACCCCAAGCTGCCGGAACCCAACCCGACGTTGATCCCCACGGTCAACATCGCCCCCGCCATCGGCTGGCCGCAAGGTGCAAAACCCCAGGCCGCGGCCGGCACCCAGGTCAAGGCTTTCGCCGAGAACCTCGACCATCCACGCTGGCTCTACGTCCTGCCCAATGGCGATGTGCTGGTGGCGGAAACCAACGCCCCGCCCAAACCGGATGACAGCCAGGGCATTCGCGGCTGGATCGCCGGCAAGATCATGGGCCGTGCCGGGGCGGCCGTGCCCAGCGCCAACCGCATCACCCTGCTAAGGGACCAGGATCACGATGGTGTGGCGGAGACCCGCACAGTGTTTCTGGAGAACCTCAATTCGCCCTTTGGCATGACCCTGGTGGGCAATGACCTGTATGTGGCCGATACCGACAAGCTACTGCGCTTTCCCTACCAGAGCGGCGACACCCAGATCAGCGCAGCCGCCACCAAGGTGGTCGACCTGCCCGGCGGCACCCTCAACCATCACTGGACCAAGAACGTCATCGCCAGCAAGGACGGCAGCAAGCTCTACGTCACCGTGGGCTCCAACAGTAACGTCGGCGAAAACGGCCTGGACAAGGAGCAAGGCCGAGCGGCGATCTGGGAGGTGGACCGTGAAAGCGGCCAGCACCGCCTGTTCGCCACCGGCCTGCGCAACCCCAATGGCCTGGCCTGGGAGCCGGCCAGCGGCGCACTCTGGACCGCAGTCAACGAGCGGGACGAAATCGGCAGCGACCTGGTGCCGGACTACATCACCTCGGTCAAGGATGGCGCGTTCTATGGCTGGCCCTTCAGCTACTACGGGCAACATGTGGATGTACGGGTCAAGCCGCAGAACCTCGACCTGGTGGCCAAGGCCATCGCCCCGGACTACGCGGTAGGCCCGCACACCGCGTCGCTGGGGCTGACCTTCGCCGACGGCAGCAAGCTCCCCGCCCCCTTCACCGAAGGCGCCTTCATCGGCCAGCACGGTTCCTGGAATCGCAAGCCTCATAGCGGCTACAAGGTGGTTTTCGTGCCATTCAGCGCCGGCAAGCCCAATGGAGCGCCGATCGATGTGCTTAGCGGCTTTCTCAATGCCGACGAGAAAGCCATGGGACGCCCGGTCGGAGTGGTGATCGACCAGCAAGGCGGGTTATTGGTGGCCGACGATGTGGGCAACAAGATCTGGCGAGTCTCCGCCGCCAAAGCCCCCTAGGCTCAACGCTTGCGGCACAGCGTCAGACCATCTCCCAGCGGCAGCAGCGACAGATCGATACGCGAGTCATCCTTCAAGGCGCGATTGAGCGCCTGGATGGCTCGGGTATCCTCGCTCAGGGAATCGGTCTCCAGCACGCGCCCGCTCCACAGGGTGTTGTCGAACACCAGCAGCCCGCCAACGCGCAGCAGGCCTAGCGCGGCCTCCAGGTAGGCCGGGTAGTTGGCCTTGTCGGCATCGATGAAGATCAGGTCGAAACAGCCAAGCTGCCCCGCTCGCTCCAGGCTGGCCAGGGTATCCAGGGCCGGGGCCAGGCGCAGTTCGATGCGCTGGCCCACCCCCGCCTCCTGCCAGTAGCGCAGGGCCGTAGCGTTGTAGTCGCCGGGAATGTCGCAGCAGATCAGAGAACCGTCTTCAGGCAGCGCCTGGGCCATGCACAGGGCGCTGTAGCCGGTGAAGGTGCCGACCTCCAGCACGCGACGGGCGCCGGTCAACTTCACCAGCAACGCGAGGAACTGGCCCTGCTCGGGCGCCACCTGCCAACGGGCGGTGGGCATTGCCTGGGTTTCATCCCGCAGACGACGCAGCAGGGGCGTTTCACGCAGGGAAACGTCCAGCAGGTAATGGTAGAGGGCATCGTCGAGGTTCAGCGTCCGAGCGGTCACAGGCACCTCGACCAGAGAAGATTAGGGATTGCGCGCCAGGTGTTCTGGCTGCAGGACGCGCTTGGCGCTCAGGTAGGCCTTCTGCCAATAGGCCTTGGACAGGCTGTCGAGCTTCACCGTGCCGCCGGTAGCCGGCGCATGCACGAAGCGCCCTTCCCCCACGTAGATGCCCGCATGGCTGACCTGGGAGCCGCCATTGGTGGCGAAGAAGATCAGGTCGCCGGTCTGCAGCGCGTTCTTGCCCACATCCGGCGCCTGCATGCCGATCATTTCCCGGGTTGAACGCGGCAAGGAAATACCCGCCGCATCGCGGTAGACGTAACCGATCAGGCCACTGCAGTCGAAACCGGAATCCGGGGTGTTGCCGCCCCAGCGATAAGGCGTGCCCACCAGCCCAAGGGCGCGGAACAGCACGTCTTCGGCAACCGGAGAGAAGGTTTGGGAGGAGTTGAACACCGGAGCACGCACCACAGGCGCAGGCGGCGGGGTACGGCTGGCACAGGCGCTGAGCAGCGCTGCGAGGGCAATAAGAGCAAAACGGGCTGAGGTCGACATAAGCTGGACAATCCTGATCGGGATGCGGCTTTCTCTGCCGTGGCACTGAAAACAAAACCGCGTAAGCAAGGCATACGCGGTTAGTTTCAACAATAGATCAGGATTCTAGCGCCTACACGCCAAACTTCAAGTAAGACTTTAACTTCGCCCTACAAATAGTCCGCTTATTTGCGTGCAGTGACCACGGTTGGAGCCATGGCGAGTGCGCGCTTGGCTTCGATGAAGGTCTTGCTCCAGTAGCTATCGCCCAGGCTGTCGACCCGCACACCGCCACTGCGACGGCTGCTGGAGTGGATGAACTGGTCATCGCCCAGGTAGATACCTGCGTGGCTGACGCGCCCACGACCGTTGGTGCTGAAGAACAGCAGATCACCCGGCTTGAGATTGTTGCGCGCTACCAGTGGCGCTTTCACGTTGATCATTTCGCGAGTGGAACGCGGCAGGTTCATGCCCGCCTCTTCACGAAACAGATAACCGATGAAACCGCTGCAATCGAAGCCGGCTTCCGAGGTACCGCCGAAACGGTAACGGGTACCGATCAGGGACATGCCGCGCTCGAGGATGCTGTCAGCCAGAACTGGCAACTGGTAAGGCTTGCTGTCAGAGAACTCTGCCAGTTCCTTTTCAGTTGCCAGCTCTTCCTGATAAACAGCGGAAGACTGGTTTTTGACGGAGACTTGAGCCTGCTGGACAGGTTGCTGCTGGGACACCGGAGTGTGGGAGGCGCAACCAAACAACAGGGTGACGAGTGCGAGAGGCACGAGGGGTGCGAAGCGATTTAGCATGGGCACGACCGTGGCTTGAAATAATAGAAGACGCGACTATGCCTTCTATCGCCCTCATTTGCAAATTCAATCGATCAGAATGTGACTTATGAGTTTCTTCCGTACATCTAAGGCTTTAAGCCCATTTTAAGTCCACCCGCCTCTGGAAACCCTTCCAAAGGTGCATTTTCTGGCGCCTGGAATATGCCGAAGGTTGCTCCAGAAAGCCCTGGAAGCCTTGTCTTTACCAGCCCAGGGTCTCTTTCAGAAAAGGGATGGTCAGCTTGCGCTGGGCCTGCAACGAAGCCTGGTCGAGGCGCTCGAGAAGCTCGAACAGGGCACTCATGCTGCGGGTACCGCGGGTCAGGATGAAATGCCCGACCTCGTCGGTCAGATGCAGCCCCCGGCGGGATGCCCTTAGCTGCAAGGCACGCAATTTGTCTTCGTCGGAGAGCGGGCGCATCTGAAAGATCAGTGCCAGGGTCAGGCGAGACTTCAAATCCGCCAGTTTCACCGGCAACTCGCGAGGCGAGGTCGAGGCCGCGATCAACAGGCGCCGACCACTGTCGCGCAAGCGGTTGAACAGATGAAACAGCGCTTCTTCCCAATCCGCCTTGCCAGCCACTGCCTGCAGGTCATCCAGGCAGACCAGCTCGTACTGTTCCAGGTTGTCGAGAATCTCGATACCGCGATCCAGAAGCTCCGCCAGCGGCAGATACACCGCCGGCTCCCCCAACTGCTCGAAACGCAGGCACGCGGCCTGCAGCAAGTGCGTGCGGCCCACGCCATCCTTGCCCCAGAGGTAGATCAGGCTTTCGGTCCAACCGGCGTCGGCTTCGCAGAGGCGCTCGACGTAGCCGAGTGCTGCGGCATTGGCGCCTGGGTAGTAGTTGATGAAGGTGGCGTCATCACGCAGACGCACACCTAGGGGCAGCTGAATCGGTTTCATGCTGACTGAACAGTTCCAAAGGAACCGTTAGTGGCCTCTGTGTAAAGTTTGCAAAGTTTATACCCGTGACGCCGAGCGCACAATGCAGCAGACCACAAGCAAAATCAAAGGTTTGCGACAGCCAAACGCAATCGGAGGGCGTTCCTTGACAGCTACCGTGACGGCCGGCCAAGCGCCGCCAACCGTCACGAAGGCCCGCGCGCCCCTTTACAACTCGGGGTCTTCAGCACCGCTGTAGAGATCCGAATCCTTGTACAGATCATGCACATGGCGCACCAGCACCATGATCACAGCTGCCACCGGCAGCGCCAGCAGCACCCCGGTAAAACCGAACAGTTCGCCGCCGGCAAGAATGGCAAAGATCACCGCCACCGGGTGCAAGCCGATGCGATCGCCCACCAGCAACGGCGTCAGCACCATGCCCTCAAGGGCTTGCCCCACCATGAATACCGCGACAATGCCGATCATCGGATACAGGTCGCCACCGAACTGGAACAGCCCGGCAATCAGCGCCGCGCCAATGCCGATGACAAAGCCCATATACGGCACGATTGCCGCCAGACCGGCAATCAGACCGATCAACAGCCCCAGCTCCAGCCCCACCAGCATCAGGCCCGCGGCGTAGATCACCCCGAGAGCCAGCATCACCAGCAATTGCCCGCGAACAAAGGCCCCCAGCACTTCATGGCACTCACCGGCCAGAGACACCACCTGCTCTTCGCGGCTGCGTGGCAACAGGCTGCGGATCTTGGCCATCATCAAGTCCCAGTCCCGCAGCAGATAGAAGCTGACCACCGGGATCAGCACCAGATTGGCCAGCCAGCCAATCAGCGCCAGGCCCGAAGCCGTTGCCTGGCTCAGCACCACGCCGACGATATCGGTGGTCTGGCCCATGTGCTCGCTGATGGCCGCCTTGACCTTGTCGAACTTCCAGAAGCCGTCCGCCAGACCGAGCTTGGACTGCACCCAGGGCATGGCGCTGTGCTGGACCCAATCGAGCATCTGCGGCGCCAGTTCATAGAGCCGCACCAACTGCTTGGCCAGCATGGGCACCAGCACCAGCAGCAGGGTCATGACGATCAGGGTGAACAAGGCGAATACCGCCACCACGCCCCAGGTCCGCGACAACCCCCATTGCTCCAGCCGGTCCACCAGCGGATCGAACAGGTAGGCCAGCAACAGCGCCACCAGGAACGGACTGAGGATCGGGTGCAGCAGGTAGACGAACCCGCAGGCCAGGAGCACGACACCCAACCAGACCCAACGACGCGTATCAGCCATATACCTCTCCAGCTTCTATATAGAAGGAAACAACCTGCTACCAACGAAAACGCAGTTGGGCCTGCGGCGCCGGCGGCGCCACAGGGGCGGCCCCTTCAGCGCCTTGTACAGGAGCTTGCGGCGCAGGCGCTTCGCCCGCCGGAATCTCTTGCAGCTTGGCCAGCGACAGTTGCGCCCGCAGCTGCTCCGCACTGCCGTTGACGCGATAGACGATCCGATCACCGTCAACGCTCTGCAACTGCGCACCAAAAGGCTCCAGCAAGTGCCCAAGGGCCGCGTAATGCTCCAGAGTCATGCCCTGCACTTCCAGCAACTGCTCGCTGGAAGCACCAGGACGAGTGACGAAACGGGGCGCCAGACGCTGGCTCACCGCCAGCAACACCCCATCGGCCAGGGCCGCGGTATCAGCGCCCTGGACAGTGCCCTGCTCCTTCTGATCGCCCAGCCACAGCCGCCACTTGGCTTGCCATTGGCCACCTTCTTCCCGGGCATGTACCGCCAGCAACGCATCAGCACCGTAACGCTCGGAGGCTTCACGCAGCGGCGCCGGATCGGAACCTTCAAGATTCGGCGCCGTGGCGACGATCTGCTCGTTCAGATCCCCCAGCGGCAGGCGCAGGGGCAAGCCACGATGTTGAGCCGCACGCCGCAAGGGCGCCGCGCTGGCCTGGCCATCACCCACCAGGCTCGAGCCTTCGGTGGAATCACTCAACCACCAGCCGATGATCGACGGCCGGTTGTTGCCCCAGAGCGATAGCCCGGCCTGACGCAGGGCGCGATCGGTGGTGACCGGATCGAAATCCACCTGCAGGCTTTCCGGCGGGCCGGCGTCGTAGCCGTACTGACTGATGATCTGCTGCGGGTCCTTGCGGATCGCCGCCAGCCCTGGCCCCTGGGCGGCCTTGGCGTCGCCAGTGAGGCGCAGCACCAGGGTTTCCAGGGCCCGTTGCGTGGCCTGGTCGCGCTCTTCGGGCGACTGGCTGCTCACAGGCTCACGCACTTGATACAGGCCATTGAGGGTTTCGGCATGACTCGCCAGGCTGACCAATGACAAACAGCCCACAAACAGAAATTTACCCAGACGCATGGAAGATTCCCGACGACAGAAAACGATTGAAACAGCGCACTTGAACCGCGGCGAACAAGGCTGTGACCACAAGCCTGGGCAAAACATTCACCCGGCGCCCGATAGTTTTCGCGCTGTCATAACGATAGCCACTTGAGCGCTATACCTTATACAGGCATGGGCAGGAGCACCAACACGACCAATCGCGGTTTTTTTAACAGGATATGCCTCTCCCCGTCGGCCCGAGGATGGCCGCTGCCCCTCAAGCCTGATAAAATCGCGCGCCTTCGCAGACCGGCATCAGCTGGGCACCCTGAAACGCTTTTCCTGTGTTTCCGGCAGTCTCACTGGTTCGGTCGATACCCCTGAATCCCCCCTAAAGGCCTGGATCATGAGCAAGCAACCCTCCCTGAGCTACAAAGACGCCGGTGTAGACATCGACGCCGGTGAAGCATTGGTCGAACGCATCAAGAGCGTCGCCAAGCGCACTGCGCGCCCGGAAGTCATGGGCGGCCTGGGCGGTTTCGGCGCCCTCTGCGAAATCCCGGCCGGCTACAAGCAACCGGTGCTGGTCTCCGGCACTGACGGCGTCGGCACCAAGCTGCGCCTGGCCCTGAACCTGAACAAGCACGACAGCATCGGCATCGACCTGGTGGCCATGTGCGTCAACGACCTGGTGGTCTGCGGCGCCGAACCGCTGTTCTTCCTCGACTACTACGCCACCGGCAAGCTCAACGTCGATACCGCAGCCCAAGTGGTAACCGGCATCGGCGCTGGCTGCGAGCTGTCCGGCTGCTCCCTGGTGGGCGGTGAAACCGCTGAAATGCCCGGCATGTACGAAGGCGAAGACTACGACCTGGCCGGCTTCTGCGTAGGCGTGGTGGAAAAGGCCGAGATCATCGACGGCTCGAAAGTTGCCGCCGGCGATGCCCTGCTGGCCCTGCCCTCCTCCGGCCCGCACTCCAACGGCTACTCGCTGATCCGCAAGATCATCGAAGTCTCCGGCGCCGACATCGAAAGCATCCATCTGGACGGCAAACCACTGACCGACCTGCTGATGGCGCCGACCCGCATCTACGTCAAGCCACTGCTGAAGCTGATCAAGGACACCGGCGCGGTCAAGGCCATGGCCCACATCACCGGTGGCGGCCTGCTGGACAACATCCCGCGCGTGCTGCCAAAAGGCGCCCAGGCCGTAGTCGACGTGGCGAGCTGGCAGCGCCCGGCGGTCTTCGACTGGCTGCAGGAAAAAGGCAACGTCGACGAGCACGAAATGCATCGCGTGCTGAACTGCGGCGTGGGCATGGTCATCTGCGTGGCCCAGGATCAGGTCGAGAACGCCCTGAAGGTCCTGCGCGAGGCGGGCGAGCAGCCATGGGTCATCGGCCAGATCGCCACCGCAGCCGAAGGCGCGGCCCAGGTCGAGCTGAAGAACCTCAAGGCTCACTGATGCAAGAGCGGATGTCGCCGACCTGTGATGTTGTGGTGCTGTTGTCCGGCACCGGCAGTAACCTGCAAGCCTTGATCGACAGCGTGCACACCGGCGACAGCCCGGTGCGCATCGCCGCCGTGATCTCCAACCGCGCTGACGCCTATGGCCTGCAGCGCGCCAAGGACGCGGGTATCGCTACCCGCTTCCTCGATCACACCGCCTTCGAAGGCCGGGAGGCCTTCGATCAGGGGCTGATCGAGCTGATCGATACCTTCCAACCCAAACTGGTGGTCCTGGCCGGATTCATGCGTATTCTCAGCGCCGGATTCGTCCGCCACTACCAGGGCCGGCTGCTGAATATCCACCCCTCGCTGCTCCCGAAATACAAAGGGTTACACACTCATCAGCGGGCGCTGGAGGCCGGAGATACGGAGCATGGCTGCAGCGTGCACTTCGTCACCGAGGAACTCGATGGCGGCCCTCTGGTCGTACAGGCTGTGATCCCGGTAGAGTTGCACGACTCGCCGCAGAGCCTGGCGCAGCGAGTGCACGTCCAGGAACACCGGATTTACCCCATGGCCGTACGCTGGTTTGCCGAAGGTCGGCTGACGCTCGGCGATCAGGGTGCTTTACTGGATGGTCAATTACTGGCCGCCAGCGGCTATTTGATTCGAACCTAGGAGATTTTATGCGTCGCGCCCTGCTCTTCGCTTGCGCTCTGTTCGCCCTGCCGGCTGTGCAGGCGGCAGACCTTCATCCGTTCTCCGCCAGCTACACCGCCGACTGGAAGCAACTGCCCATGAGCGGCACTGCTGAACGCAGCCTGGAAAAAACCGCCAATGGTGCGTGGAAACTCAGCTTCAAGGCATCGATGATGATCGCCAGCCTGAGCGAGGAAAGCACCCTGACCCTGGACAAGGACACCCTGGTGCCCCAGTCCTATCGCTTCGAGCGTGGTGGCCTGGGCAAAGCCAAGAAAGCCGACCTGGATTTCGACTGGAAAGCCAAGATGGTCACCGGCACCGACCGTGGTGATGCGGTCAAGCTGCCGCTGAACACCGGCATGGTGGATAAATCCACCTACCAGCTGGCCCTGCAGCACGATGTGGCAGCCGGCAAGAAGACCATGAGCTATCAAGTGGTCGACGGCGGTGAAGTCGACACCTATGACTTCCGTGTCCTGGGCTCGGAGAAGGTTGACACCAAAGCTGGCCAGATCGATGCGATCAAGGTCGAGCGCGTTCGCGACCCGACACAGAGCAAACGCATCACCGTGATGTGGTTCGCCAAGGACTGGGATTACCTGCTGGTGCGCCTGCAACAGGTGGAAACCGACGGCAAGGAGTACAACATCATGCTCCTCAACGGCACCGTTGACGGCAAGACGGTCAAAGGCAGCTGAGCCGCAGCAGTCACGAAGCCTCGCGAAAGCGGGGCTTTTTTTTGCCCGGGATTTGGTTCCTCGCCCGCACAGCAAGCCCCGGCACAAGCCCTCGAAGATGAAACTTTTGTCATGAAGCGGTACACCCTGCGGCGAAATGTCACGGTTTACGTGGGCTGCAGGATTTTCTTCGATTCTGCAAAGGTTTGTTGCAGCGCCAGGCAATTTACTTAGCAAGCTAACAAAATATATAACAGAGTCCTGCACACGCCTTGCTGCAGATCAACAGAGATTGGAGCTAGCAGATGACTGTAAAAGTAACTGAACGCGACGATTCACATATGTCCCATGAAGGCGTAGCCGCGGGTGTACGGATCTGGGATGTACATCAACAAGACATGCTGGTGGGCATGTTCCACTCCGAGAGCGACGCCCACAGCTACAAGGCTGAATTGGAAAAACTCGAGCAGAACCGCGCGCCCCAGAGCTCCTGACTCGACCTCAGTGCCGGAGTGCCGGGATCTCCACGCGGATCAACGGCCTCCCCCACAAACGACAAACCCCGCCATGAGCGGGGTTTGTCGTTATTCAAGGCTTACCACATCAGATCGTCGGGGATCTGGTAGGCCGCGTACGGATCATCTTCATCCGGCGCCTCGGTGGGCGTATTGAGCTGCACGATACGGCGCGGGTCGCGCTCCTGGATCTTCAGCGCGGCTTCCCGCGGAATCACCTCGTAGCCGCCGCCATGATGGACGATGGCCAGGGAGCCGCTGCTCAGCTTGTTGCGCATGAGGGTATTCACCGACAGGCGCTTGACCTTCTTGTCGTCGACGAAGTTGTAGTAGTCCTCGGTGTTCAGCTTGGGCAGCCGCGACACTTCGATCAGTTGCTTGACCTGCGCCGCGCGGGCTTTCTGCTCGGCCTTTTCCTGTTGCTGACGGTTGAGCTCCTGGTCGCGCTTGACCTTCTCGGCCATGGCTTCCTGGGCCGCACGCTGCTGGGAGTCATCGAGTTCGATCTGGCCTTTGTGGGCCAGACGCTGCTGCTTCTGCTTGTCTTTGCTGACCTGCTTGGCCTGCTTTTGGTTGACCAGCCCTGCTTTGAGCAACTGGTCGCGAAGGGAAAGGCTCATGGTGCTTACTCACTTAGGCAACGGCCTCAGCCGCAGCTGGGCAAATTCTTTTCCTGACGTTTGGCTTCGCCCCACAGGGCATCCAACTCTTCGAGGGTGCAATCTTCCATGGGACGGGCAGTGTCGCGCAATGCCTGCTCGATAAATCGGAAGCGTCGGTCGAACTTGGCGTTGGCACCGCGCAGGGCGGTTTCCGGGTCGACCTTGAGGTGCCGGGCCAGGTTGACCACAACAAACAGCAAGTCGCCGATTTCATCGGTGATCGCCGCCGCATCGTTGTCGGCCATGGCTTCCAGCACTTCATCCAGCTCTTCACGAACCTTGTCCACCACCGGCAGGGCTTCGGGCCAGTCGAAACCGACCTGGGCCGCACGCTTTTGCAACTTGGCGGCGCGGGACAAGGCCGGCAAGGCCACCGGCACATCATCGAGCAAGGACAACTGCTGGGGAGCCTCGGACTTCTCCGCGCGCTCCTCGGCCTTGATCTGCTCCCAACGCTCCTTGACCTGGTCTTCATCGAGCCGCGGGATGTCCAGCGGCGCGTACAGGTCCCCGGTGGGAAATACATGGGGATGCCGGCGGATCAGCTTGCGCGTGATGCCGTCCACCACCGCGTCGAACTCGAAACGCCCCTCCTCCCGGGCCAGCTGGCTGTAGTACACCACCTGGAACAGCAGGTCCCCCAGCTCGCCCTGCAAGTGGTCGAAGTCGCCGCGCTCGATGGCGTCGGCCACTTCATAGGCCTCTTCCAGGGTATGGGGGACGATGCTGGCGTAGTTCTGCTTGATGTCCCACGGGCAGCCGTACTGCGGGTCGCGCAGGCGCGCCATGAGGTGGAGCAGGTCTTCAAGGCTGTACATCAGTTCATCCATTTCATACAGGCATCAGGGGGTCCGGTTGCGCCGGGTCTCGATGATGTTTGGCAACTGGGAAATCCGCCCCAACAGGCGACCCAACGCGTCCAGCCCCGGGATCTCGATAGTCAGGGACATCAACGCGGTGTTGTCCTCCTTGTTCGAGCGGGTGTTGACCGCTAGTACGTTGATCCGCTCGTTGAGCAGCACCTGGGACACATCACGCAGCAGGCCGGAACGGTCGTAGGCGCGGATGATGATATCCACCGGATAGGTCAGCACCGGCACCGGCCCCCAGCTGACCTGGATGATCCGCTCCGGCTCGCGCCCGGCCAGTTGCAGCACCGAGGCGCAGTCCTGGCGGTGAATGCTCACGCCGCGGCCCTGGGTGATGTAGCCGACGATCGCATCCCCCGGCAATGGCTGGCAGCAGCCGGCCATCTGGGTCATCAGGTTGCCCACGCCCTGGATCTGGATGTCGCCACGCTTGCCCGGCTTGTAGCCGGCAGCCTTGCGCGGAATCAACTCCAGTTGCTCGTTGCCCCGCTCCGGCTCCACCAATTGCTGGGCCAGGTTGACCAGTTGCGCCAGGCGCAGGTCGCCCGCGCCCAGGGCGGCGAACATGTCCTCGGCGATCTTCATGTTGGCCTTCTCGGCCAGCTTGTCGAAATCCACCTGTGGCAGGCCGAGTCGGCTCAGTTCGCGTTCCAGCAGGGTCTTGCCGGCGGCGACGTTCTGATCGCGGGCCTGGAGCTTGAACCAGTGGACGATCTTCGCCCGCGCCCGGGACGTGGTGACATAGCCCAGGTTCGGGTTCAGCCAGTCGCGACTCGGCGTGCCGTGCTTGCTGGTGATGATCTCCACCTGCTCGCCGGTCTGCAGGCTGTAGTTGAGCGGCACGATGCGCCCGTTGATCTTCGCGCCCCGGCAGTTGTGGCCGATCTCGGTGTGCACCCGGTAGGCGAAATCCAGCGGCGTGGCGCCCTTGGGCAGGTCGATGGCGTGACCGTCGGGGGTGAAGATGTACACCCGGTCCGGTTCGATATCCACCCGCAGCTGTTCGGCCAGACCGCCGATATCCCCCAGTTCCTCGTGCCATTCGAGCACCTGGCGCAACCAGGAGATTTTCTCTTCGTAATGGTTGGAGCCGGACTTGACGTCGGTGCCCTTGTACTTCCAGTGCGCGCAAACCCCCAGCTCCGCCTCTTCGTGCATGGCGTGGGTACGGATCTGCACTTCCAGCACCTTGCCCTCAGGGCCGATCACCGCCGTGTGCAACGAGCGGTAGCCGTTCTCCTTGGGGTTGGCGATGTAGTCGTCGAACTCTTTGGGGATGTGCCGCCACAGGGTATGCACGATGCCCAGCGCGGTGTAGCAATCACGCATTTCCGGCACCAGCACCCGCACCGCGCGCACGTCGTAGATCTGGCTGAATTCCAGGCCCTTGCGCTGCATTTTGCGCCAGATGGAATAGATGTGCTTGGCCCGCCCACTGATGTCGGCGTTGACCCCGGTGGCCTTCAGTTCGTTCTGCAGCTGGTTCATCACGTCGCTGATGAAACGCTCGCGATCCAGGCGCCGCTCATGCAGCAGCTTGGCGATCTGCTTGTACTGCTCGGGCTCCAGGTAACGGAAGGACAGGTCTTCCAGCTCCCACTTGATATGCCCGATACCCAGGCGGTGAGCCAGGGGTGCGTAGATGTCGAAGACTTCCCGGGCAACCCGGTTGCGCTTCTCTTCGTCGGCGCCTTTTACCGCTCGAATCGCACAGGTACGCTCGGCCAGCTTGATCAGTGCAACCCGCACGTCATCCACCATGGCCACCAGCATCTTGCGCAGGTTTTCCACCTGGGCCTGGGTGCCCAGCACCAGGGACTGGCGGGGGCTGAGGCTGGCGGTAATGGCCGCCATGCGCAGCACGCCATCGATCAGCTTGGTGACCACCGGACCAAACCGCTGGCTGACCGCCGGCAACTGGATCTGGCCCTCGCGGACACCCCGGTAGAGCACCGCGGCAACCAGGGAGTCCTGATCCAGCTTGAGATCGGCGAGGATCTCGGCGATCTCCAGGCCCGTGCTGAAACTCGACACGTCCTCGGGGCTGAGATTCTTCGTTGCTATGTGCTGCAGTTCCGCCTCGCGGGCGAACTCGCAGGCTTCTTTCAAGGCTTCACGGTCCAGTGCCATGTCGACGCTGACCGTATGATCGAGCCATGCCTCGAGATTGATACTGCCGTCGGTGTTGATCGGCTGGTGCGCTCTCACCTGTACCATCTTGCTTTACCTTCCCTACGACGCACATTCAATGCGTCAAATCGCTGACCTTCAACGCTCGGGTGCGGCTCGCAGGGCCAGCGCGCCACTCCCGAAAGACCAGTCGGATTAGACAAGCCATCCTAGCTCGCTTCAAATAACGCCATGGCCTCGACATGCGCCGTCTGAGGAAACATATCGAGGATCCCGGCACGTTTTAATCTATAGCCCTGCTTGATCAGTTCGACCGTGTCACGAGCCAAAGTTGCCGGATTGCATGACACGTACACCAACCGCTTGGCACCCAGGGTCGCCAACTGGCGGACCACCTCGAAAGCACCGTCGCGGGGTGGGTCCAAGAGTACCGCAGAAAAGCCTTCATCAGCCCACTCGGCAGCGCTCAGAGGTTGGGATAAATCGGCTTGAAAAAAGCGCGTGTTATGCAAATTGTTGCTGGCGGCATTCTCCGCGGCGCGCGCCACCATGGTCGCCACGCCTTCCACTGCCACCACTTCCCGCACTTGCCGGGCCAGCGGCAACGCGAAGTTGCCCAGGCCGCAAAACAGGTCCAGCACCCGCTCATCAGCTTGCGGCGCCAGCCACTCCAGGGCCTGGGCGACCATCGCTTCATTGACTCCCGCATTGACCTGGACGAAGTCACCCGGCCGATACGCCAGGTGCAGGTCCCAGGTCTCCAGGCGGTAGCCCAGAGCCTGCGATGGATCAAAGGGTTGCGGCTCGCCTTCACCGTGCAGCCACAATTGCGCCTGATGGAAATCGCAGAAGTCCTTGAGGATCGTCAGGTCGCTGTCGGACAACGGCGCCATGTGGCGCAAAAGCACCGCCAGGGCCGAACCGCTGAACAACTCCACATGCCCCAATGCCTGAGGCTTGCTCAAGCGTCGCAGCATGGCGGGCAAACGGTTCATGACAGGTTGCAAGGCCTGTACCAGCACCGGGCAATCGTCGATGGCGACAATGTCCTGGCTACCGGCAGCGCGAAAACCCACCTCAAGTTGCTTGCCCTTGGCGTCCCAGCGCACCGCCACCCGGGCGCGGCGCCGATAGCCGAACTCGGGACCGCTCAAGGGGGCGGCCCAGGCCTCGGGCTCGACACCCGCGACCTTGGACAACTGCTCGGCGAGCATGCGCTGTTTCAGGGCAAGCTGTTCGTCATGGGGCAAATGCTGGACACTGCAACCGCCGCAACGCCCGGCATGGGCACAGGCCGCCGGGCGACGCAGATCACTGGCGTTGAAGATGCGCTCGGCACGGGCCTCCACCACTTTGCCGTGGCTGCCCAACACCCGAGCTTCGACTTCTTCACCGGCCAGGGCACCGCTGACAAACCAGGTACGCCCTTCGACAAAGGCAATGCCACGGCCGTCGTTGGCCAGACGCTGAATCGTCAAACGCTGTTTCTTGCCCACCGGAATCTGCGGCGCCCGGCTGCCGCCCGCAGGCTGGAAGCGCAGGCCTCTATCGTGCTTAGCCATCAATTGGGCGCATCGAAAATGCCGGTCGACAGGTAACGATCGCCACGGTCGCAGATGATCGCGACCATGACTGCGTTTTCCACTTCCCGGGACAGGCGCAGCATCGCTGCCACCGCACCGCCGGAAGAGACGCCACAGAAGATCCCTTCTTCACGGGCCAGGCGCCGAGTAACGTCTTCGGCCTCGCTCTGGGCCATGTCGACGATCCGGTCGACCCGACTGGCCTGGTAGATCTTCGGCAGGTATTGCTCGGGCCAGCGGCGAATGCCGGGAATGGCCGAGCCTTCCATCGGCTGCAGACCGACGATCTGCACCGCCGGGTTCTGCTCCTTCAGGTAACGCGAGGTGCCCATGATGGTGCCGGTGGTGCCCATCGAGCTGATGAAGTGGGTAATGCTGCCCTGGGTCTGGCGCCAGATTTCCGGGCCGGTGCCGCTGTAGTGGGCCTCAGGGTTGTCGCCGTTGGCGAACTGGTCGAGCACCTTGCCGCGGCCTTCGGCCTGCATCCGCTCGGCCAGGTCACGGGCGCCTTCCATGCCTTCTTCCTGGCTGACCAGAATCAGCTCGGCGCCGTAGGCGGTCATGGCCGCCTTGCGCTCGGCGCTGGAGTTGTCGGGCATGATCAGGATCATCTTGTAGCCCTTGATCGCCGCAGCCATGGCCAGGGCGATGCCGGTATTGCCCGAGGTCGCTTCGATCAGGGTATCGCCGGCCTGGATCTGCCCGCGCAACTCGGCGCGGGTGATCATCGACAGTGCCGGACGGTCCTTGACCGAACCCGCCGGGTTGTTGCCCTCGAGCTTTAGCAGCAGGGTATTGCTGGTGGCGCCGGGCAGGCGCTGCAGGCGGACCAGGGGGGTGTTGCCGACGCAATCGGCGATGGTTGGGTACTGCAAGGTCATGGCGTATTCGCAATCCAGACTGCGGGGGCGCCTATCATACCGGCAAACGACCGAGCGCCATATCACGCAAAGTGCGAGCCTTATGGCTTATTGGAATAAGGCAGCCCAGGGCAAGCTTCAGGCCGCCAGCAGGCGCACGTGGATGCGCAAGCCCTGGGCCAGGTTCTGCGCCCACAACTGCCCACCCTGACGCCCTACGGCATTGCGGGCGATGCTCAGGCCCAGGCCGAAACCGCCATCCCCCGGTCGCGACCCATCCAGACGAGTGAAGGGGGCGAAGATCCTTTCCAGATCCTCTTCAGCCACCCCCGGCCCTTCGTCATCCAGCCACAGGTGCCAGTACTTGCCGTCGCGCTGGCCTCCGAGGCTGACCCGTGCTCCGGCCGGCGAATGCCGAATAGCGTTGCGCAGGATGTTTTCCAGGGCCTGGGCCAGGGTATTGAGGTGCCCGCGAACCCAGCAATCGGCCTCCAGCTCGCAACGCAGCTGCTGCGCGGACCAGCCACTCTCGAAGCAGGCATTCTCGCTGAGCATCTCCCACAACGCCTGGACCTGGATCTGCTCTTGCGGCAGTGGCGCACGCTCGGTGTCCAGCCAGGCCAGTTGCAGGCTGTCCTCCACCAGGCGCTGCATGCCGTCGACCTCCCGCGCCAAGCGTTCGCGCAGCGCGGCAAGATCACGCTCGCCATCGCAGGCCACGCGCAGGCGGCTCAGGGGGGTGCGCAACTCGTGGGACAGGTCCCGCAACAACTGCTGCTGCACCGCCACGGTACTCTGCAGACGTTCGGACATCTGATCGAACGCCCGTCCCAGTTCGCCCAGCTCGTCCCGACGCTGGGTGGTTTCACTGGACAGCCGCACGTTCAACTGCTCCGCCCGCCAGGCGTTGGCCTGCTCGCGCAACTGGTTCAGCGGCACCACCAGCAAGCGATACAGGCCGACACACAGCAACAAGGTGAACAGCCCGGGAATCACCCCATTGGTAATCACCTGCCAGAACACCCGGTAGCGCCCCGGCATGAAACGTTGCGGCAACTCGATCACCAGGCTGCCCAGGGACGGATCTTCGGGAAAGGGTACTTTCAGCCACGGCAGGCCCCGGGCGTGCCGGCTCACCGGCCAGTCGGCACCGCGCAGGAAGGTCAGGCGCTGGGCCTCCGCCGGCGTCAACGGGTAGCTGCTCAGGGATTGCAGGTCACTGCCAATCACGCCGATCCAGGTTTTCTCGCGACTGGCGATCTGCTGGATCCAGGCATCGACACCGGCACTCTGGCCGCCCTTCCAGGCCTGCTCGGCCTCGCGGGCGTAGCTGCCCAAGGTGGCTCTGGCCTCATCGGAGAGGTAGAGGTTCTTCTGCTCCACATAACGCCCCCAGGACCAGCTCAGCCAGATCATCAACAGGCAGAAAGCTACCAACAGGCACGCCAGCTTCCAGAACAGCGAATGCCGCCCCGGCAGATCAGACCAGTTCATCTAAGGCGCTCAGTACATAACCCTTGCCCCACACGGTTCGCAGCTCACGCTCGCTGTAGCCCAGCGCCTTGAGCTTGCGGCGGATCTGGCTGACATGCATGTCCAGGCTGCGGTCGTGGGCCGCATAACCGCGTTGCAGTACATGCTGATAAAGGAAGGCCTTGCTCAACACCTCGTCGCCATTGCGGTGCAAGGTATCCAGCAGGCGGTATTCACTGCGGGTCAGGCCGGCCCATTGCTCGGCAAAGAACACGTCGCTGCGCTCATCGTCGAAGCGCAGGCTCTGGGCCAGGCTGACGGGTACCGGCGGCATCGGTCGCCGGTCCAGGGCGACCCGGCGCAGGATGGCCTCGATGCGCACACGCAGCTCGGCCATGCTGAATGGCTTGGGCAGGTAATCGTCGGCCCCCAGGCGGAAACCGCTGATTCGGTCGGCTTCCGCTCCCAGGGCGGACATCAGCAGCACCGGCGTGGAATGGCTCTGGCGAAAGTGCGTGAGCACTTCCAGGCCATCCATTCCGGGCAACAGGATATCCAGCAGCACCACATCGAAAGGTCGGCGCCGGGCAATGCCCAGCCCTTCCGGGCCGTTCTGGCACCAGGTCACGGCAAAGCCACAATGCTCCAGTTGCTCGCGCACATAGGCACCCAGCACCGGGTCATCTTCAATGGTCAGAATACGTGGTGGCTCAACAGATACGGGAGTCATTGACTTCTGCAAGTGATTCTCAGTTGGGCGATTATTCAAGATTGCCCGGATCGCGGCAACCAGTGCCTTGGTCGCAGCCCGGCTTCAGGCATTTCAGGCGACGGCCGCCCTGGCGCAATTTGCCAAGATCAGCCCCCAGCAAATCGTTACACTGCGCAGGTGGCGCATCACGGACGTGCCCGTAGACCTTTCAAAACAGCGTGGAAGCAGGAGAGTTGCGTGCTCAAGAAACTGGGAATCAAAGGCCGCGTACTGTTGCTGACCTTGTTGCCAACCAGCCTGATGGCTTTGGTGCTGGGCGGCTACTTCACCTGGATGCAGCTCTCGGACCTGCAGACCCAGCTCCTGCAGCGTGGCGAGATGATCGCGGAACAACTGGCCTCCCTGGTGGCCCCGGCCATGGGCAACCACAACACCCAGATGCTCGAGCGCATTGCCACCCAGGCGCTGGAACAGCAAGACGTGCGCGCCGTATCGCTCCTTGCCCCGGATCGCAGCCTGCTGGCCCACGCCGGCCCCAGCATGCTCAACCCGCCTCCCGCCGGTAACAGCAGCCACATGATGCAACGCTCCGGCAGCGACGCGACCCGCTATCAACTGCCGGTCTTCGGCCGGCACCGCAACCTGGCCGGCGACCTGATTCCCGATGAGTCCGACCGCCTGCTGGGCTGGGTGGAACTGGAGCTGTCCCACAGTGGCATGCTACTGCGCGGCTACCGCAGCCTGTTCGCCAGCCTGCTGTTGATTGCCGCCGGGCTGGCCGGCACCGCCCTACTGGCAGTGCGCATGGGCCGCACCATCAACAACCCGCTGACCCAGATCAAGCAGGCCGTGGCGCAACTCAAGGACGGCAACCTGGAAACCCGCCTGCCACCCCTGGGCAGCCAGGAGCTGGATGAGCTGGCCTCGGGCATCAACCGCATGGCCAGCACCCTGCAGAATGCCCAGGAAGAATTGCAGCACAGCATCGACCAGGCCACCGAAGACGTGCGCCAGAACCTGGAAACCATCGAGATCCAGAACATCGAGCTGGACCTGGCGCGCAAGGAGGCCCTGGAGGCCAGCCGGATCAAGTCGGAATTCCTGGCCAACATGAGCCATGAAATCCGTACACCGCTCAACGGCATTCTCGGCTTCACCCACCTGTTGCAGAAAAGCGAGCTGACACCACGCCAGCTGGACTACCTGGGCACCATCGAGAAATCCGCCGACAGCCTGTTGGGCATCATCAACGAAATCCTCGACTTCTCGAAAATCGAAGCCGGCAAACTGGTGCTCGACAGCATCCCGTTCAACCTGCGGGACTTGCTGCAAGACACCCTGACCATCCTCGCCCCGGCCGCCCACGCCAAGCAGCTGGAACTGGTGAGCCTGGTCTATCGCGATACGCCGCTGTCGCTGGTGGGCGACCCGCTGCGGCTCAAGCAGATTCTTACCAACCTGGTGAGCAACGCCATCAAGTTCACCCGCGAAGGCACTATCGTCGCCCGGGCCATGCTGGAAGAAGAACACGAAGACAGCGTGCAACTGCGCATCAGCATCCAGGACACCGGTATCGGCCTGTCGAACCAGGATGTGCGCGCCCTGTTCCAGGCCTTCAGCCAGGCTGACAACTCGCTGTCGCGGCAACCCGGCGGCACGGGACTTGGGCTGGTGATTTCCAAGCGCCTGATCGAACAGATGGGCGGCGAGATCGGTGTCGACAGCACCCCGGGCGAAGGTTCGGAGTTCTGGATCAGCCTCAACCTGCCGAAAACCCGCGACGACGCCGAGGACCTGCCCGGCCCGCCGCTGCTGGGGCGGCGCGTGGCGGTACTGGAAAACCACGAGCTGGCGCGCCAGGCCTTGCAACACCAGTTGGAGGACTGCGGCCTGGAGGTGACCCCGTTCAATACCCTGGAGGCCCTGACCAACGGCATTACCGGCGTGCACCAGAGCGAACAGGCCATCGACCTGGCGGTATTGGGCATCACCACCAACGACATGTCGCCGGAACGCCTGAGCCAGCATATCTGGGACCTCGAACACCTGGGCTGCAAGGTCCTGGTACTGTGCCCGACCACCGAACAGACACTGTTCCATCTGTCGGTGCCCAACCCTCACAGCCAGTTGCAGGCCAAGCCCGCGTGCACCCGCAAGCTGCGCCGGGCCCTGTCCGACCTGGTGACCCCGCGCCGGGCTCGCAGCGAACCGGAGGAAACCCTTTCCAGCCGCGCGCCGCGAGTGCTGTGTGTCGATGACAACCCGGCCAACCTGCTGCTGATCCAGACCTTGCTGGAGGACATGGGCGCCAAGGTGCTGGCGGTGGACAACGGTTACGCCGCGCTGAACGCGATCCAGACCGAACCCTTCGACCTGGTAATGATGGACGTGCAGATGCCCGGCATGGACGGCCGGCAGAGTACCGAGGCGATCCGCCAGTGGGAAAGCGAGCGACACGGTACGCCGCTGCCCATCGTCGCCCTTACCGCCCACGCCATGGCCAACGAGAAGCGCGCCCTGCTGCAAAGCGGCATGGACGACTACCTGACCAAGCCCATCAGTGAGCGCCAACTGGCCCAGGTGGTGCTGAAATGGACCGGCCTGGCCCTGCGCAACCAGGGGCCGGAGCGGGCCAGCGAGCGCCCGGAACTGGGGCTGGAACTGCAGGTACTGGATCAGGACGAAGGCCTGCGCCTGGCCGCCGGCAAGGCCGATCTGGCGGCGGACATGCTGGCCATGTTGCTGGCGTCCCTGGACGCCGACCGCGAAGCCATCAAGGCAGCGCGGGCCGCCAATGACCAGAACGCCCTGATCGAACGGGTCCATCGCCTGCACGGTGCCACCCGCTACTGCGGTGTGCCGCAATTGCGCGCCGCCTGCCAGCGCAGCGAGACCCTGCTCAAGCAGGAAGATGCCAAAGCCTTTGCCGCCCTGGATGAACTGGACCACGCCATCGGCCGCCTGGCTGCCGAAGCGCGGACCAACGCCTGACCCAGGGCAAGACCTGCCCAGCGCCCAGCCGCCATGCTGGGCGCCCCGAACAAGGATGCAGCCATGCGTACGATTCTTTTCAGCAGCCAGAACTACGACCGCGAGAGTTTCCTCGGCGCTCAACTGCCAGCAGGCATCGAACTGCAATTCCAGGCCGCACGCCTGAGCCTGGATACCGCCGCCCTGGCTGAATGCCATGAAGTGGTCTGTGCCTTTATCAACGACGACCTCAGTGCCCCGGTACTGGAACAGCTGGCTGCCGGTGGCACCCGCCTGATCGCTCTGCGCTCGGCCGGTTACAACCACGTCGACCTGAGCGCGGCCCAGCGCCTGGGGCTGGATGTGGTGCGGGTCCCGGCCTATTCCCCCCATGCGGTCGCCGAACATGCCGTGGCCCTGATCCTGGCGCTCAACCGCCGCCTGCACCGGGCCTACAACCGCACTCGCGAAGGCGACTTCACCCTGCACGGCCTGACCGGCTTCGACCTGGTGGGCAAGACCGTGGGCATTGTCGGCACCGGCCAGATCGGCGCCACCTTCGCCCGGATCATGGCCGGCTTCGGCTGCCAGCTGCTGGCGTACGACCCCTTCCCCAATCCCGCCGTAGAAGCCCTCGGTGCCCGTTACCTGGACCTGCCCGAGCTGCTGGCCCAGTCGCAGATCATCAGCCTGCACTGCCCGCTGACCGAGGACAGTCGTTACCTGATCAACCAGCAGAGCCTGGCCCACATGCAACCGGGAGCAATGCTGATCAACACCGGGCGTGGCGGCCTGGTGGACACCCCGGCGCTGATCGAGGCGCTCAAGAGTGGCCAACTGGGCTACCTGGGGCTGGATGTCTATGAAGAAGAGGCGCAACTGTTCTTCGAGGACCGCTCCGATCTACCCCTGCAGGATGACGTGCTGGCGCGGCTGCTGACCTTTCCCAACGTGATAGTCACTGCGCACCAGGCGTTCCTGACCCGCGAAGCCCTGGCGGCCATCGCCGAGACCACCTTGCACAACATCGCCAGCTGGGCAGCTGGCCAGCCGCAGAACCGGGTCCACGGCTGAAATCCGCGCCACGGGCTGATCGAAGGTCACCTGCCCGCAACCTGCGCCGCAGGGGCCCGTGCTAGCATACGCGGCAGATTTGGAGGACCCATGGTCGAACACGATTTCCGCTACAACCTGATGAACCCGCAACACACCCTGATCGAATGCCGTGCCCTGGTGCCCGGCCGCTATCAAGTCACCGGCAACGGTGGCTCGATCCGTACCGACGACGTGCTTCTGGTCACCCTCAAGGGCAGCAAGGACCTCTCCATGCGCCTGACCGTGGACACCGTGCGCCACTTGATCAACCCCGTCGGCCAGTGGGTCGCCGTGGCGCGTGGCCCGGTATTCGGCGAACTGGCGATCCACCAGTGGCAGGTCAATTGCGACAGCTGCGACGCCACCCTGGACTTCGAGTTCGCAGTGGATGCCAAGCTGGGCAGCAAGGCCCAGAAGCCTGCCGCCAGCGCGCGCATTGCCGAGCTCGGCTGGCGTAGCGAGGGTGAGCATCACCGCTGCCCGAAATGCCAGCAGGCCGGCCAATGAAACGCCTGATACTGACTGCGGCGCTGGGGGCCGGCCTGCTGGGCTGCGCCGCCGAGCCGCTGAAGTTGCAGCAGGACCGCAGTTACGTCCTGGAATGGATTGGCGAGCGTCCGCTGATCGATTACAGCCACCTGACCATCACGCTCGGCGAGGACGGTCGGGCCTATGGCAATGGCGGCTGCAACCACTGGTTCGCGCCCTACACCCTGGACGGCGAAAAACTCAGCTTCGGCAAGGTCGGCAGCACCCGCAAACTCTGTGCACCGGCGTTGATGGAGCAGGAGCGGCGCTTCCTTCAGGCGCTGGAAACCGTTGAGCGCTGGGACATCTCGCCGATCGAGCAGGTGCGGTTCTGGCCTGCCGAGGGCAAGCCGTTGCGCTGGTGGCTGGAAGAAGGCTGATAGTGCGCTAGCCGCTGCCGAGCCCGCGAGGCTGCGAACGGGACTCCAGGATGTTCCTGGATGAATCTCTGGCGAGTTTCAGGCCCCCGCGTCACTTGAGGGCGCCCGCACTGCGCGGCAGCGGCTCCAGATCCTCGCGCCCTCAATGCCCGCGCAAGGCCTGCAGTTTCGCCAGCACACCGGCTGCAGTCTGCTCGCCCATCATCTGCTCACGTACCTTGCCCTTGTCGTCGATGATGTAGGTCACCGGCAGCGCCTCGCTGCGTGGCAGATCGAAGAGCTCCGCGGGGTTCCGTGCCAGCACGGTGAACTTGATCCCCAGCTTCTCGCTGGCGCTCTTTAGCTCTTCACCCTGCACATTGTCGAAGTTGACCCCCATCACCGATGCCGACTGCCCCTTGAGCTGCTCGTTCAGGGCATTGAGTTCCGGGATCTCGGTACGGCAAGGCCCGCACCACTCGGCCCAGTAGTTGAGCACCAGCCACTGCTTGTCGATACGCTCGGCGGCGACTTTCTGGCCATACTGGTCGACCCCGTAGTCATTGCCACAACCGCCCAGCAGCAGGGTTGTGATGATCGCCAATACCGCCGCCAATTGCCTTGCCATGCGCTGTTTCCTGTCTTGAAAGATGTCTTGAAAAATAACCGTCGACCCAGGGTCGCTGCGACCTAACGACTCCCAAGGTTCAGGAGTGCCCGTCGCGCGGGTAGAATAGCCGCCACCTTACGCAAGATGCGACCCGCACATGACCGATCTGACGCTTTATCACAACCCGCGCTGCTCGAAATCCCGCGGTGCGCTGGAACTTCTGGAACAACGCGGCCTGGCCCCGACCGTGGTCCGCTACCTGGAAACCCCACTGGATGCCGCCCAGTTGCGCAGCCTTCTGGCCAAGCTCGGCCTCAGCGCGCGCCAGCTATTGCGCACCGGCGAGGACGAGTACAAGACCCTCAACCTGGCCGACCCGAGCCTCAGCGAAGAGCAACTGGTCGCCGCCATTGCCCAGCACCCGAAACTCATGGAGCGGCCGATTCTCGAAGCCGGCGACAAGGCCATCATTGGCCGGCCGCCGGAGAACGTGCTGGAGATCCTGCCTTGAGCGCGCCCTATATCCTGGTCCTGTACTACAGCCGCAACGGCTCGACCAACGAGATGGCCCGGCAGATTGCCCGCGGCATCGAGCAGGCCGGCCTGGAGGCTCGTCTGCGCACTGTCCCGGCGATCTCCGCGGAATGCGAGGCGGTCACCCCGGACATCCCCGACAGCGGCGCCCTGTACGCCAGCCTCGACGATCTGAAGCACTGCTCAGGCCTGGCCCTGGGCAGCCCGACCCGCTTCGGCAACATGGCAGCGCCGCTGAAGTATTTTCTCGACGGTACCAGCAACCTCTGGCTGACCGGTGCCTTGGTGGGCAAGCCTGCCGGCGTGTTCACCTCGACCGCCAGCCTGCATGGCGGCCAGGAAGCCACCCTGCTATCGATGATGCTGCCGTTGCTGCATCACGGCATGCTGATCACCGGCCTGCCCTACAGCGAGTCGGCCCTGCTGGAAACCCGCGGTGGCGGCACCCCGTATGGCGCCAGCCATCATGCCGGAGCAGATGGCAAGAGCCCACTGGACGAACACGAGATTGCGCTGTGCCGGGCCCTGGGCCTGCGTCTGGCGAAAACCGCCCTGCGACTGGAGAACGGCCGTGGCTAAGAAGCCGAAGATCCTGCCCCCGGTGGAATGGCTGGAGCCCCGGGTCCGCCTGATGCGAATCCTCAGCCTGGTCTGCTTCTTCGGCCTGGTGGGGCTGCTTTGCGGGTATTACCTGCTGGTGGCCGATCTGCACGGTGCCCGCCCCTGGGTTATCCTGCTGATCGAGCTGGTGCCGCTGCTGCTGATGGCCCCCGGCATGCTCAGCGGCAGTGCCCGTGGCCATTCGTGGATGTGCTTCGTGGTCAACCTGTACTTCATCAAGGGCGCCCTGGCGGCCTACGACCCGAACCGCCAAATGTTCGGCCTGCTGGAGATGTTCGCCAGCCTGGCCGTGTTCACTTCGGCGCTGCTCTACGTGCGCTGGCGCTTCCAGCTTAATCGCCGGCTCGCGGGCGAAGGCGCCAGCCCGGCCTGAATCCGCCCCAGGTTCCCCGGCCCCGGGGAACTTGTAATGCCGCCAATGGCCCCAACCTTGGTCAACAGACTTTCCGACCCTCCCGACCGTCCCGGAGCAGGCATGCACGATTACAAATGGCTGAATGAATACTGTCTCAACCGCTTCGGTTCCGCTGCGGCCCTGGAAGCCCAGTTGCCCACCCCGGCCAGCGACGACTACCTGCGCGCATTGAGCGCCGACCGCTACCTCTCGACCCTGGCCCTGCGGGTTTTCCGCGCCGGGCTCAAACACAGCCTGGTGGACGCCAAATGGCCGGCGTTCGAGCAGGTGTTTTTCGGCTTCGATCCGGACAAGGTGGTGCTGATGGGCGCCGAGCACCTGGAGCGGCTGATGCAGGACACGCGGATCATCCGCCACTTGGGCAAGCTCAAGAGCGTGCCGCGCAACGCGCAGATGATCCTCGATGTGCAAAAGCAGCACGGCAGCTTTGGCGCCTTCATCGCCGACTGGCCGGTGCAGGACATCACCGGGCTCTGGCAGTACCTGGCCAAACATGGCAACCAGATGGGCGGGCTGTCTGCCCCGCGCTTCCTGCGCATGGTGGGCAAGGACACCTTTATCCCCACCTGGGACGTGGTCGCGGCCCTCAATGCCCAGAACATCATCGACAAGGTGCCCAGCAGCAAACGCGACCAGGCCCTGGTGCAGGAAGTATTCAACCAATGGCAGCAGGAGAGCGGCCGGCCACTGTGCCAGCTGTCGGCAATGCTGGCCTACACCGTCAATCACTGAGCCGCCCGCTCCCCGGCATCACTTCCTGCCCGAAACAACGGGCAGGAAAACCTCCCTTCTCATGCCCGTCCTCCAGCCCAAGCTGACAATAAGCTGAACTAAACGCGAGGATTTTTCATCCGCTGTTTTTTATCGGCTAAAGTTCGCCTCGCACTTGCCTCAACGATAAAAACGAAACTCCGGGAATAACCTCCCGAAGCCATCTGACGTGCATAACCGGATAACAAAGCAGCGTTCGGGCCAACAACCTGAACAAAGGCTGTCCGGCTTTAAAAGAACTGCCGTCGCCCATTCGTTTTTTTCACATTGCTTTCACTCTTCGCCCACCTGGTCCGACCTAAATTGGCCCCAGTTGCAGTGCGGGCTCCAGTGGCTGCATGTCGTTCGTCTTCAGCGCACCAGTTCCAACCCGAACAACCAACACTCGGCAAAAACCTACTCAGGTACACCACGTGCTCAACACCGCTGAATCCGGCACTGGCAACAAGCCCCCCCGAACCTGGCGAATCGTCGGCGGCGTCTGTGCGGCGGCCCTGGCAATCCTGGTCAGCGGCTTTGTCCTGTGGCCCGTCACGCCTCGCGACCTGGGGGTCGGCAACCAGATGCAGCAGGCCAACATCTACCGTCACTGGCAAGGGGGCGAAGTGATAGTCCTGGTCCGCCATGCCGAGCGTTGTGACCGCTCCGCCAACCCATGCCTGGGGCCCGCCGATGGCATTACCCAGCTCGGAAGCCACAGCGCCAGCGACCTGGGACGAGCCTTTCGCACCCTGGGCATGGCCGCCACCGATGTCATCAGCAGCCCCGCAACCCGTACCCGGCAAACGACGGAATTCATGTTCAACGGTGCGGCGCAGACCCAGGACTGGCTGGCCACCTGTGACGAGCATTTCCAGCAGACGATCAAGGCGCACAAATCACTCAAGCGCAATCTGATCCTGATAACCCACAGCGACTGCATCAGCAGCCTGGAACGCCAGCTGGGCTACCCGCACGCCCTGGCCAGCGAATACACCAGCTCGCTGTTTATCACCCTGGATCCGCAAGGCCACATGCAAGTACTGGGAACCCTGGATGCGGGCAGCTGGAAGCACGTACTTGATCAACCCCTTGAGTAACTTGTAACTATTTTTAACAACATGCCAACAGACTTTATTAGGGGAAGCGACACACTTGCCGGCTAATTAATTGACTTAACAAGTTTCTGTACTAATAAGAAACGGACAGCCGCATTTATGAAAAAACTTCTCAAACAAATGAATGCTGCCCGCTGAAACTTCGCGAACTTGGGAAAGCCAGCAGTTCCACAAAATTGACGCTTTGTCAGCAACCCCCAGCAAATAACGAAATCGCTATCGGCCAATGACTTCGAGGATACAAATGCACCGCACTTCGCCGCCTCCCGCTTATGGAACAAGCGCCCCGCCGTCCGGCTTTACCCTCGGCGCAAGTACAACCAGCACTCTCCAGCGCTGGGCACTTCCTCTGTTGCTCGTGGCCTTCGGCCTGTTCTACCTGCTACCTCTGACCAGCCACGGCCTGTGGATTCCCGACGAGACCCGCTACGCCCAGATCAGCCAGGAAATGCTGCTCAGTGGCGACTGGGTGGCGCCACACTTCATGGGCATCCGCTACTTCGAGAAGCCCATCGCCGGCTATTGGTTGATCGCCATCGGCCAGGCGGTCTTTGGCGACAACCTGTTCGGCGTGCGCATTGCCTCGGCCCTGAGCACCGGCCTGAGCGTACTGCTGGCCTACCTGATCACCCGCCGCATGTGGAACGACCCGCGCAAGAGCTTCGCCGCCGCCCTGCTTTATATGAGCTTCGGCCTGATTGCCGGGCAAGCTGGGTACTCCAACCTTGATCCGCAGTTCACCTTGTGGGTCAACCTGAGCCTGGTAGCCCTGTGGTTCGCCCTGGACGGCCGGAGCACTCGCGAACGCCTGCTGGCATGGGCCGGGCTGGGCGTCGCCTGTGGCATGGGCTTCATGACCAAGGGTTTCCTGGCCTGGCTGTTGCCCGTACTCATCGCCCTGCCCTACATGATCTGGCAACGCCGTCTGGGCGAACTGCTGCGCTACGGGCTGGTGGCCGTGCTGGTAGCGATCGGCATCAGCCTGCCCTGGGTACTGAGCATTCACGCCCACGAGCCCGACTTCTGGCGCTTCTTCTTCTGGCACGAGCACATTCGCCGCTTCGCCGCCGACAACGCCCAACATACCCGCCCCTGGTGGTTCTACCTGCCGCTGCTGGTGGCCTCCAGCCTGCCCTGGGCAGCCCTGTTGCCGGGCACATTCATGCAAGCCTGGAAAGACAAGCGTCAGGCCCCGACCGGTTTCCTGCTGCTGTGGTTCCTGCTGCCCCTGGCGTTCTTCAGCCTGAGCCGCGGCAAGCTGCCAACCTACATCATGCCGTGCCTGCTGCCGCTGGCCGTGCTCATGGGCAGCGCCCTGATCGACCGTATCAACGCCAGCCAGGGCCGGAGCATCCGCATCAACAGCCTGCTCAACCTGCTGATCGGCGTGGCGGCCATGGTGGCGCTGCTGTACATCCAGCTCACCCGGCCGGTCTACGGCCACAACGAGATGCTCGGCCTGTCCCTGGTGTTCATCATGCTGATGGGCTGGATCATCGCCAACCTGCTGCCGGCCGCCCGGCCGCTGCAGTACTGGGCGGCCCCGGCCCTGGGCATCTGGTTGCTGGTGGCCCTGCTGCCGGCGGGCATGCCGGGGTTCATCGTGCATAACCAGATGCCGGACCAGTTCATCAAGGAACATATCGAGGAGCTCAGGCAGACCAAGACGCTGCTGAGCAATGACCTGGGCGCCGCCTCGGCCCTGGCCTGGCGCCTGCAACGCCCGGAGGTGACGCTGTACAACACCGAGGGCGAATTGAAATATGGCCTGGCTTATGCTGATTCGGCGCAGCGCAAGGTAAGCATGGCCGAGGTCGGGCAGTGGGTCAGCGAGGCCCGCAAACAGGGTTCGGTGGGTGTGGTGATGCGGGTCAAGGACGTGGTGGAAAGCGAGGAAGTGGCGCTGCTGCCGCCCGGAGGCAAGCGCTATGAGGAAGGCAATATGCTGGTCCTGATCCTGCCACAAAGCCAACCCTGACCCTGGGTACCCTTGTAACGACAGCGCCGACCACGGTTGGCGCTGGCTTTTCTTCACGCTTCGATGCCCTGGATGGCTGCGACTTTTCCCACCGCCGCTCTGGAAATCCATCTATGAATCTGTTTCGCAGCGAACGCGGGGCCCTGGCCCTGCTGCTCGGCGTGTCTGCATTGATCCTGCTGCTGAGCCTGGGCTCCCGTGAACTCTGGGGGCCGGAGACCCGCTGGGCCAACATCGCCTTGCAGATGTTGCAGAGTGGCGACTATTTCGACCCTTACCTCAAGGGCGCTCCCTACTACGACAAGCCCCTGCCCTCCTATTGGCTGATTACCGCCAGCGCCTGGCTGATGGGGGGCCTGGGGCACTGGTCACTGCGCCTGTCCTCGGTGATCGCCGCATGGCTGAGCATCTGGCTGGTTTACCTGATCGGCGAGCGGCTGTTCCACAAAGGCACTGGGCTGATCGCCGGCTGGATGCTGGCCACTACCTTCTATTTCGCCTTCTGGGCGCGGGTGGCCACGGCCGACATCCTGACCGTCTGTGGCGTATTGGCTGCAGTGTGGTGGTACTGGCGCGGCCCGGAAGATACCCGCCTGGGCCGCTATACGGTGTTCTTCCTGATACTGGCGGCGACCTCGCTGCTCAAGGGGCTGATCGGCTTCGTCCTGCCGGGGCTGATCCTGTTGCCACACCTGCTGAGCCAGGGGCGCTGGAAACGCCACCTGAACCTGCGCCTGTTGCTGGCCTTGAGCATCGCCGCGCTGTTCTACATGGTGCCCTTCGTTCTCTCGCACCTGTACGGCGCTCCCAGCTACGGGGAAAGCGGCCTGAGCCTGGTGTTTCGCGAGAATGTGGTGCGTTTCTTCAACCCCTTCGACCATGTCGGGCCGATCTACACCTACCTGATCTACCTGCCGGCCTATACCTTGCCCTGGGCGCCCTGCTGGATCCTCGGCCTATGGCTGGCGGCCCGGCACTGGCGCCAGTTGCAACCCAATGAACGCTGGCTGGTGTGGGCCCTCGGGCTGCTGTTCCTGTTCTTCACCGCCAGTGGCAGCCGGCGCAGCTATTACGTTCTGCCCCTGGTGCCCTTCGCTCAGTTGCTCGGTGCCTGGTGGCTCAACCGTCGGCTGCAGCTACGCCAGGCCGCCGGCAAACCCCTTTCCCGTGGCTGGCCCATCGGCTTCTCCTGCGCGGCCCTGGTCATGCTGCTGGTGCTGGGGGTTGCCTACCCCTGGAGCAACAGCGGCGGGGGGGTGATGCAGTTCAGCGCCGATACCCGGGCCGCCGCGAGCCGGATCGCTCCCTGGAATCAATGGCGGATGGTCATGGTGGAAATCGATAACAAACTGCCGATGTACCTGCAGAACCAGGGCGCGCCCTTCTACTACGTGGCAGAAACCGCGGATTTCCCGCGTAACGGCAGCAGCGCGGACTTCATGGCCTGGCTGGACAAGACCAGTGGCCAGCACTGGGACCCACAGCGCACCCTGATCTTCGTCCAGCAGAAGCACGATGAGCCGCTGATGCTGGGGTATCTGGGCGAGGATCATCAACTGGTCCGCACCACCCCGACCAACGGTGAGCGCCTGGCCAAGAAACCGGCGCAAGGCAGCGTGGCCTTCATTCCCCGCATGCCGGGGAGCTGAATGACTGGGCTGCGCAAGCGCAGCACGGATTCACCAGGATCGGATCAGAGGTTCACCACATTGACGAAACGCGGCGTGGCGCTGTCGTCGATGCGCAGGCTGGTGAAGTCGAACAGATTGCGGTCCGCCAGTTGCGAGGGGATCACGTTCTGCAGGCCGCGGAAGATGCTTTCGGTACGCCCTGGAGTCTTGCGCTCCCATTCCTGAAGCATCTCCTTGACCACCTGGCGTTGCAGGTTCTCCTGGGAACCGCAGAGGTTGCACGGGATGATCGGGAACTGCTTGAGGTCGGAATAGGCCTGGATATCCTTCTCGCTGCAGTAGGCCAGCGGGCGGATTACCACGTTGCGCCCGTCATCGGCCAGCAGCTTGGGCGGCATGGCCTTGAGCGAGCCGTTGTAGAACATGTTGAGGAAGAAGGTCTCGACGATATCGTCGCGGTGGTGACCCAAGGCCATCTTGGTGGCGCCTATTTCGTCGGCGAAGGTGTACAGGGTGCCGCGACGCAGGCGCGAGCACAGCGAGCAGGTGGTCTTGCCTTCCGGGATCAGCTCCTTGACCACCGAATAGGTGTCCTTCTCGACAATGTGGTACTCGATCCCCAGCTCCTTGAGGTAGGCCGGCAGCACGTGCTCGGGAAAGCCTGGCTGTTTCTGGTCCATGTTCACCGCGACGATCTCGAACTTGATCGGCGCCACCTTCTGCAGGTGCAGCAGCACGTCGAGCATGGTGTAGCTGTCCTTGCCGCCGGACAGGCAGACCATGACCTTGTCGCCCTCTTCGATCATGTTGAAATCGGCGACCGCCTCGCCCGCCTGGCGGCGAAGACGTTTCTGCAGTTTGTTCTGGTTGACCGTAAGAGTGCCCATGGCTCTTGAAATCCGCGAGGTATGTGACGAAAAGCCGGACATTTTACGCAAAAACCCCAGCCCCGTGAAAGCGCCGCAGAGCAGCGGTGCCGGGGCTGCAATGACAGATGCAGCAGCGATTAGCCCGGGGGTTTACAGCGCAATTTGCTCTAAAGGTGCGCACATCTGCGGAAAACTCCTCCCTATACTGCGACATAAGGTCGCATGCACATATAGACCTATACTGACTGTGCCACTTGGCTGTAAGCGCTCCGTTGGGGGGCGATGGCAACAATAAAGGAGTGACTGACCATGATTCATCATGTCGTAGGACTCTTCACCCACCCCGATCAGGAATGGCGAGACATCCGTGGCGATGCCGAGGAAAGCATCAGCCACATGTACCTCACCCATACGCTGATCCTCGCGGCAATCCCCGCCATTTCGGCTTTTATCGGCACCACCCAGGTCGGCTGGGTCATCGGCAATCGCGCGCCGGTGATGCTGACCATGGAAAGCGCCCTGTGGATGACCATCATGTCGTACCTGGCCATGCTCGGCGGCGTGGCGGTGATGGGCGCGTTCATCCACTGGATGGCCCGGACCTATGACGCCAGCCCGAGCCTGGCACGCTGCGTGGCCTTTGCCACCTACACCGCCACACCGCTGTTCGTCGGTGGCCTGGCGGCGCTGTACCCGCACATGTGGCTGGGCATGATCGTCGGCACTGCCGCCATCTGCTACACGGTCTACCTGCTGTATGTCGGGCTGCCGACCTTCATGAATATCCCGTCGGACGAGGGGTTCCTGTTTTCCAGCTCGGTGCTGGCAGTAGGCCTGGTGGTACTGGTCGCGATCATGGCCTTCACCGTGATTGTCTGGGGCCTGGGCGTCGGCCCCGTGTACACCAACTGACGCCGCACCAATAATAATCCTCTGTCTGCCAGCACAGGCCGCCGCAAGGCGGCCTTCTTATGGGCGCGGGGTGGATGACCATTCGGCGCCTGGGCGATTCGGAATCCCCCCTGTTTGCGGCATACTCACTCCCTCTGGAGAGCCGTTAAGCATGCCCGAGCAACTCAATACCCGCGTCGAAGATTGTTTCCAACTCGCTGAATCCTTTTTCAAACGTCCTTTCAAACGCCCGGTGGTCAGCCTCAAGTTGCGTGGCCAGAAAGCCGGTGTCGCCCATTTGCACGAGAACCTGCTGCGCTTCAACCCGCAGCTGTACCGGGAAAACACCGAGGACTTCCTCAAGCAGACCGTGGCCCACGAAGTGGCACACCTGATCGCCCACCAACTGTTTGGCGAACGTATCCAGCCCCACGGTGAAGAGTGGCAACTGATCATGCGCGGGGTGTACGAACTGCCGCCCAATCGTTGTCATACCTACGACGTCAAGCGTCGTAGCGTGACCCGCTATATCTACCGCTGCCCCTGCGCCGAGAGCGATTTCCCGTTCTCCGCCCAACGCCACAAACTGGTGGCCCAGGGGCGTCGCTATCTGTGCCGGCGTTGTCGGCAAACCCTGGTCTACAGCGGGGAAACCAGGGTCGAGTGACAGTTTTAAAACACTGCCTCGGCAAACCCGCAGCTACGCGATGACCCGCTCGCGCCGCAGTGCCTCGATGCGCTCGGCGCTGTAGCCCAGTTCCTCCAGCACCTGATCGGAATGCGCCCCCAACCTGGCGCCAATATGCCGCGGCTCTGGCAGCCCCTCGGAAAACTTCAACGGGCAGGCCATCTGCGCCTGCCGGCTGCCGTCTTCACGGGGCACCTGGCTGACCAGTTGCCTGGCCTGCAACTGCGGATGTTCCAGGGCCTCGCCCAGGCTCAGCACCGGCTCGACGCAGGCATCGAAACCAGCGAACAGCTGGCACAACTCGGCGAAATCGTGTTTCTCGAATTCGACCTGCAAGGCCTGCTTCAGTGCCTGTTGCTGTTCGGGCAAGGGAGACAGCCCCTGGGCCGCCAGTTCCGGGCGGCCCAGGGCCTGACACAACTGCTGCATGAACACCGGTTCCAGACTGCCCACCGACAGCCAGCGCCCGTCTCGGCTGCGGTAGTAGTCATAAAAGCTGCCACCATTGAGCACCTGCTGCTCCATTCCGGGCTCGACCCCACAGGCCAGGTAGCCGGCACCGGCCATGGCGTTCAGGCTGAACACGCAGTCGGTCATGCTCACGTCCAGGTACTGTCCCTGGCCGCTGTGCTGGCGCGCGATCACCGCCGCCAACAGGCCGATCACCCCATGCAGCGAGCCCCCCGCGATATCCGCGGCCTGGATGCCCAGGGGTAATGGTCCCTGATCGCGGCGGCCGGTCTGGCTGGCCAGCCCGGCCAGGGCCAGGTAGTTGATGTCATGCCCGGCGCGGTCCCGGTAGGGGCCGGTCTGGCCATAGCCGGTAATGGAGACGTAGATCAGCCGCGGGTTGATCGCCTTCAAGGCCTGGTAACCCAGCCCCAGGCGCTCCATCACGCCCGGGCGGAACTGTTCGAGAACAATGTCGTAGTCCTGCACCAGTTGCCGCACCACCTCCAGCGCTTCGGGACGCTTGAGGTCCAGGGCCAGGCTGCGCTTGTTGCGGTTGAGATAAGCGTGGCTGGCGGAAACCCCGGCATCGTGGGGCGGCAACACCCGCAACAGATCCATGCGGGTCGGCGACTCGATGCGCAGGACCTCGGCGCCCATGTCCGCCAGCAGCAACGAGGCGAAGGGCCCCGGCAGCAGGGTGGAGAAATCCAGTACCTTGAGTGACGCCAACGGCCCTTGCATAGCCCTCTCCTCTTGATCGGCAGCCCACAGAGTAGGCAGCCGCGACGCCCGCAACAATCACCGCAACAGTCAGCCGGGCTGACCGTTGCGCTCAATCGCCAGCCAATAAAAAACCCGCCGAAGCGGGTTCCTTATCTAGCTCAAGGCTTACTTGATGCTCGGTGCCGGGCCTTCGGCCACACCCAGGTCATCGGTTTCACGGGTGTCGGTAATCGGCCGGCCACCGGAAGCCAGCTCGGATTGCAGCTTGTCTTCGTCCAGCTCCTTGACCCACTTGGCAACCACTACGGTAGCCACGGCGTTGCCCACCAGGTTGGTCAGGGCGCGAGCTTCGGACATGAAGCGGTCGATACCCAGGATCAGCGCCAGGCCGGCCACCGGCAGGTGACCCACGGCCGACAGGGTCGCGGCCAGGACGATGAAGCCACTGCCCGTCACACCGGCAGCGCCTTTGGAAGACAGCAGCAGCACCAGCAGCAGGGTGATCTGGTGAGTGATGTCCATGTGGGTATCAGTGGCCTGGGCGATGAACACCGCAGCCATGGTCAGGTAGATCGAAGTACCGTCGAGGTTGAACGAATAACCGGTAGGGATCACTAGGCCGACCACCGACTTCTTGGCGCCCAGGCGTTCCATCTTGATCAGCATGCGCGGCAGGGCCGATTCCGAGGAGGAAGTCCCCAGCACGATCAGCAGTTCTTCACGGATGTAGCGGATCAGCTTGATCACGCTGAAGCCGTGGGCGCGACAGATTGCCCCCAGGACCACCAGCACGAACACCACGCAGGTGATGTAGAAGCAGATCATCAGTTGACCCAGTTGCACCAGGGAACCCACACCGTAGGCACCAATGGTGAACGCCATGGCGCCCAGCGCACCCAGGGGCGCGAGCTTCATGATCATGTTGATGATGTTGAACATCACATGGGCGAAACGGTCGATGAAATCCAGCACCGGCTTGCCGTAGGCGCCCAGGCGATGCAGGGCGAAACCGAACACCACGGAGAACATCAGCACCTGCAGGATATCGCCATTGGCGAAGGCGCCGACGATGGTGGCCGGGATGATGTTGAGGATGAAGCCGACGATGCTCTGGTCATTACCGGCAGTCACGTAGGCTGCAACTTTCGAGGCGTCCAGGGTCGAAGCGTCGATGTGCATGCCGGCCCCCGGCTGCACCACGTTGACCACGATCAGGCCGATCAGCAGGGCGATGGTGGAGACGATTTCGAAGTACAGCAGCGCATAGCCGCCGGTCTTGCCCACCGACTTCATGTTCTGCATGCCGGCGATACCACTCACCACGGTACAGAAAATGATCGGAGCGATGACCATCTTGATCAGTTTGATGAAGCCGTCACCCAGGGGCTTGAGAGCCACACCGGTCTGAGGGTAGAAGTGGCCGAGCAGGATGCCGATGGCGATGGCAACGATCACCTGGAAATACAGGGATTTGTACAGTGGCTGACGAGTCGTCATTGCAAGTTTCCTCAAGAGCCCCGGCATGCACTTTCCGTCGATGCATGCGGTGCCTAAAGTGCGAACCCTCCTGCGCTGGAGGGATTTGTTGTGTCGAGCTGCGTGCTGGCAGATCTTCCGGCTCTATCGCAAAGCCCGTGCCACCTTGTGAAAAAGCCTTGCAGGCCTTTAGACATCAGGGGTGCGGGCTGATCCTTGCATCCGTTGCGCAGGCTGAAGCTGGCGGATTTCCGCCCACTCACCCTCTCTCGTCCTACAATTTGGCGGATATCCGCCTTGTTCCCTTCCTGGGGGCTGGCTAAGATCCGCCACTCAATGGACGGACCTGCCTGCATGCGCGAACGCACCATCGCCAGCCACTTTGCCCGTGCCGCCCTGGGCGGAGCACGCCGGCAAGGCTATGACTACGCGCCCCTGCTGCATCAGTTGGGCATCACCCCCGAACTGCTGAACCAACCCAAGGCCCGTATCGCCCCCGAGCAATTCACCCGTCTGTTGCAGCAACTGTGGCTGGAGCTGGATGACGAGTACCTCGGGTTCGGCCATGGCCCCAGCAAGCGCGGGACCTTCGCCATGATGTGCCACGCGCTGATCCACTGCCGTACCTTGGAAAAAGCACTCAATCGCGGCTTATTATTTTATAGCCTGTTTCCGGAAGCCCCGCGTCTGAGTCTGACGCGTGAAGGAGAAATGGCCCGGCTGAGCCTGGATGATTCCGAGCTATGGGATCCCGAGCACTTTCTCAGCGAGAGCCTGCTGGTGATCTGGCATCGCCTCGGCAGTTGGTTGATCGGCCAGCGCATCCGCCTGGAGCAGGCCTGCTTCAGCTACCCCAAGCCCGATCACGGCGCGGAATACGACCTGCTTTTCCCTTGCCCGCTGCAATTCACCCAGGAGCGCAGCAGCCTGCTGTTCCACAGTCGCTACCTGGGCATGCCACTGCTGCAGGACGAACGCACCCTCAAGCACTTTCTCGAACGCTCTCCCGCCGACCTGTTGTCGCGCCCGGATGAAGGCGACAGCCTCAGCAGCCAGCTGCGCCGCCTGCTCAGTCGCGACCGCGAGCACTGGCCCGACCTGGAAAGCGTCGCCCAGCACCTGCACGTCAGCCCGCAGACCCTGCGCCGGCATCTACGCGAAGAAGGTTCGAGCTTTCAGGAGCTGAAGGATGAGCTGCGCCGCGACATTGCCATCTACCACCTCGGCCGGGCCGACCTGTCATTGCAACAGATCGCCGAACAACTGGGTTTTTCCGAGCCCTCGGCCTTTCACCGGGCGTTCAAGAAATGGACCGGCCTGACCCCGGGCGCCTACCGCGCCCGGGAACAGTAGCCCCCTACAGGGCCGGAAAGTGAATCCGGAAGGCCGCCCCCCCCAGGGCCGAATCCCCCAGGGTCAGTTGCGCGCCGTAGCTCTCGATGATGTCCTTGACCACCGCCAGGCCGATGCCCTGCCCCGGGTGCTGGCGATCCAGGCGCTCACCGCGCTGCAGAATCCGCGCCCGCTGATCGGGTGGCACGCCGGGGCCGTCGTCTTCCACACACAACTCGGAGCCTTCCAGGGTCTCACGCACGCTGATGCGCACTGAGCTCAGGCACAGGCGATAAGCGTTCTCCAACAGGTTGCCGAGCAACTCCAGCAAAGCGCCGTGCTCGATCGGCAGGTAGCAGCGTTCCGGCAAGTCGAAGGACACCCGTACCTGCTTGTCGCGATAGACCTTGTCCAGGGTGTCGCAGAGGCTTTGCAGCACCGGCCGCAGCCGCACCTGGTGGCGCACCAGGCCGCTCTTGCGCAGGCTGGCGCGCTGCAACTGGTAACTGATCTGCTGGCTCATGCGCTCGATCTGCGCCTGCAGCACCCAGGCCTGCTCACGATCCTGGGGCCGTTGCGCCATGTCCTCGCTCACGCCCTGCAACACCGTCAACGGGGTTTTCAGGCTGTGGGCCAGGTCATCCAGGGAGTCACGATAGCGGCTGCGCTGCTCACGCTCGCTTTGCAGCAGGCGGTTCAACGAGCCCGTCAGGCGCAACAGCTCGCGCGGGTGCTCCTCACTAAGGCTCTGGCGGGTGCCGCTTTCGATCTGGTCCAGCTCCTGGCTCAAGCGTCGCAAGGCTTGCAAACCCCAGGTCAGGCCGAGCCAGAGCAGTGCCAGGAGCACCAGCAAGGCCGCGCCGAACCCCAGGTAGAGGTTTTCCCGAACGCCTTCCAGGGTTTGCTGGTACTCACGCACCGGCTGCAGCGCGACGATACTGAAGGCCGCGCTCTTGCCCCCCAGCAGCTTGATCTCGACGTCGTAGACAAAGAACTCCTGGCCGTTGGCTTCGCGGATCCTGGCGAACTCATTGCCACGCCCGTCGTACCGCGGCCGGTAGTTGATGTTCTCTTCCTGGGTCGCCCGCGAGCGCCAGACCAGGTGCCCTTCACGATCGTAGATGTAGCCCAGCAGGCGGCTGTCGGCGAGGTTGAAGCGCTCGTCGGGCAATTGCGCCGGCATCTGCAGGCGGTTGTTCTCGATCCGCGCCGCACTGATCAGGGTGGTGACATCGGAAGCCAGGCGCTGCTCGATAGAGTCCTGCAACGCCAGGCTGAACGCCCCCTGCATGGCTGGCAGCAGGGCCAGCATGAACAGCACCGCCAGGGTCGTGGCGGCCAGCATCAGGCGCAGGCGCAGCGATCGAATCATCGGCAACGCTCGTTGAACAGGTAGCCCAGGCCACGCACCGTATCGATCGGCTTGAAGCCCGACGGCCCCTCAAGCTTGCGCCGCAAGCGGCCCACCAGCACTTCGATGACATTCGGATCGCGCTCGTCGTCGTCCGGGTACAACTGCTCCATGAGCCGGTCCTTGGCCACCACTTGCTGATGATGACGCATCAGGTATTCGAGAATCCGGTACTCATAGGCCGTCAGGGCCAGGGGCTGCTCATCCAGGGAGGCCTGCTTGCGGTTCAGGTCCAGCAGCAGCGGCCCGGCAATGATGGTGGACTGGGTGAAGCCACTGGAGCGCCGCAGCAGCGCATTCAGGCGCGCATCCAGCTCTTCGAACTGGAATGGCTTGACCACATAGTCGTCCGCACCGGCCGCCAGGCCCTCGACCTTGTCCTGCCAGTTGCCACGGGCCGTGAGGATGAGGATCGGGAACGTCTTGCCACGGTTGCGCAACTGGCGGATCAGGTCCAGCCCGCCCATGCCGGGCAGGCCCAGGTCGATCACCGCCAGATCGTGGTTGAACTGCTCGGTCTGATACAGCGCCTCCTCGGCGTTGGCCACGGACTCGACGACATGACCGCTGTCGGTGAGGCGGGTTTGCAAATGATGACGCAACAGCGCCTCATCTTCGACGACCAGCAACTTCATAACGCTCTCCCAGGCAAAATTCGACATCTCCAGGGGCGCCCCTGCGCCCTGATGATTAATGCGCCAACGCCGGACCGTGCCCAAGGCACGATCCGGCGCGGTCCAGGCCAGGCCGCTTATCAGAAAGCGTAGTTGGCCGACAGGTAGGTCTGGGCGCTGCTGGTAAGGCTCAGCGAACCCTGCTTGCTGCCACCGCGCTCGCTCATCTCGGTCCCGGCATTGCTGCGCAGGTAACGGTAGCCGAGCTCCACCGAGGTGTTCTGTGAAACCTGTTGCAGGACGCCGGCCTGTACGCCCACCGCGTAACCAATGTCGCTGTCACGGCTGAAGCCCGGAGACTCCTGAGTCAGCTTGGTCAGGCCGGCCGTACCGCCGCCAAAGAGTTTGGTGCTGCTGGTCACCGGCAGGAACATATCGTAGCTGCCCAGCAGATTCTGCTGGCGCAGTTTAATGCCGTTGTGGGAGCCAGACACATAATCGTAGGTAGCGTAGTAGCGACCCTGGTCATTCTGTTGACCGGCGCGTACACCCCAGGTGTTGTCCTTGCCGATCACGCCATCGGCGTTCGGATGGCCCAGGTTGCTGTTGAGCTGGCTGGACTTGTTGATCTTGTCGCTGGTCTGGCCGAAGGACAACCCAACGAAGTTGCTGTCAGCAGCTTGAGCGGCGGCGCTGGCGCCGAAGACGGTAAAGGCCAGGAACAGTTTTTTCAATGAAGTCATAGGAAGTTTCCTTTGCGCTATTGGCTTTTTGGGTACGGGGCTAGAGTAAACAGCCCGCCCTGAACTCCCCCTGAACACACCCTTAACCTCGCCTGAACCAGATCGACTAGGCTGTGCTGACACCTTTTCAACCGGAGTTCCCCTCATGCGCATGCTCGTCGCATTGGTCCTGTTAACCCTCGGCAGCCTCAGCCAGGCCGCCATCAAGACTCAGGAAATTCCCTATCGCAGCACCGACGGCACTCAGTTGATCGGCTACTACGCCTACGACGACGCCCTACAGGGCCCGCGCCCGGGCATCGTGGTGGTGCATGAATGGTGGGGCCTCAACGACTACGCCAAGCGCCGGGCCCGGGACCTTGCCGCCCTTGGCTACAGTGCCCTGGCCATCGACATGTACGGCCAGGGCAAGCACACCGAACACCCGGCGGACGCCATGGCCTTCATGCAGGCCGCGCTGAAGGACAGTGCCGCTGCCAGTGCACGTTTCAACGCCGGCCTTGAGCTGTTGAGACAGCAACCGCAGACCGATCCGCAGAAACTCGCCGCCATCGGCTACTGCTTTGGCGGCAAGATTGTCCTGGACGCCGCGCGCCAGGGCTTGCCCCTGGCCGGCGTGGTGAGTTTCCACGGTGCCCTGGCCACCGCCACACCGGCTACCCCCGGCAGCGTCAAGGCCAAGATCCTGGTGGAACATGGGGCCCAGGACAGCATGGTGACGGCGGACAACGTCACCACCTTCAAAGCGGAAATGGACAAGGCCGGCGCCGACTACCGCTTCGTCAGCCTGGAGGGAGCCAAGCATGGCTTCAGCAATCCCGATGCCGACCGCCTGAGCCATGGCGAACACGGCGGGCCGGACATCGGCTACAACAAGGCCGCCGATGAGCGTTCCTGGGCCGACATGCAGGCATTCTTCAAAAAACTGTTTGGCTAGCCGCCGTACCTGGGTTGCCGTCAGTGCGCTGCGGCAGCCCTTTGCGCTTCACCCGACTACCCTCAAACGCAGCAACCCGGCACACTAGCGGCCATGAATGCTCTCCCCCCCCTCCCCGCTTGCTGCACCCCTCTGGACGCTGCCTGGCCGCTGCCGAACGTCCTGCCCCAAGCCCTCTGGCTAAGTACCCGGTTCGATCCCGGGCAACTTGCCGCGGATGATTTTCAGCGCAGCGGCATTGAGGCACCGCCGAGCATCCAGCGTTCGGTGGCCAAGCGTCAGGCCGAATTTCTCGCTGGACGCCTGTGTGCCCGAGCCGCCTTGCAGCAACTGCAACGACTGGACTGGGTACCGCCCATTGGCGATGACCGAGCGCCGATCTGGCCCGAACACATCTGCGGTTCGATCACCCACAGCAGCGGACGCGCCGCGGCCATCGTCGCCGACAAGCAACACTGGCGTGGCCTGGGAATGGACCTGGAACACCTGCTCAGTGCAGAACGTGCGGCCAAACTGGCGGAGCAGATCCTGACCCCGGCCGAACTGCAGCGCCGCGACCAGTTGCCGGCCGAGCTGCATGCACTGGCGGTAACCCTGACCTTCTCGATCAAGGAAAGCCTGTTCAAGGCCCTGTACCCGCTGGCGCACAAACGCTTCTATTTCGAACACGCCGAAGTCCTGGAATGGTCTGCCGAAGGGCCGGTGCGGATGCGCCTGCTGACCGATCTGTCCGAGGAATGGCAGCACGGCCGCGAACTGCAAGGGCAGTTCGCCGTGCAAGACGATCATCTGCTGAGCCTGGTGGCCATCAAGGCCTGAACCGGGGCCGCCCTCAGCGGGGTTCCTGATGCCGTGGCCAGCTCAGGCTGAAGCAGGCACCGCCCAGGTTCTTGCTCTTGCTGATCAGGGCGCGGCCCTCGTGCCAATGGATGATCCGCCGCACAATCGACAGCCCCAGCCCATGCCCGCCGGAAGCCCGGGTGCGGCTGTCATCCAGGCGCAGGAATGGGGTGAAGATCTTTTCCCAGGCATGTTCCGGTACGCCGGGACCGTCATCTTCCACATCCACCCGGCAGCGCAACTGCCCTACCTGATAGCTGACCGTCACCTGGGACTCGGCATGACGCATGGCGTTGCCCACCAGGTTCTGCAAGGCCCGGTGCAGGTAGCGCGGTTCGGCCTCGACCCACGCACCGTCACACTCGGCGGCAGACAGGCACAGGCCACGCCGGACCTTGAGATTGGCCCGCAACGGCGCCAGTTCGCTGATCACCTGGTTGATCAGCGCATCCAGGTCGATACGCTGGAAATTCAGGGCCGGCGAGCCCTGCTCCAGACGGGCGTAGGTCAGCATTTCGTCCACCAGCCGGTCGAGGTCCTGAATGTCGTTGTCCATGCCGTCCAGGTACTTCTGCCGGGCCTGATCGGTGCTCGCCGAAGCAATCATCTCCAGGCCGAAACGCAGCCGCGCCACGGGTGTGCGCAACTCATGGGACACCGCACGTACCAGCTCGCGCTGAATCGCCAGCAGGCGCTGCAAGTGCTCGGCCATGCCATTGAAGGCCGCCGCCAGGCGCCCCACCGAGTCCGCGCCACGGGCCGGCACGCGGGTTTCCAGGCTGCCCTTGGCGATCCGCGTGGCCGCCGACTCCAGGCCGCTGAGGCGCCGCTCCAGCTGGCGCACCAATAGATAGACGATCAGGCCGATCAGGCTCAGGCCCAGCACGGCAATCAGCACCAGCCATTGCGGCGGATAGGGATTCATCTGATACAGCGGGCCGATCTCCAGCACCCAGGGCGTGCCCACCAGGCCGGCGAAGACCCGGATCGAATCGCCACCCTTGCCCAGGGCCATCACCGTGTCGCCCTCGGCCACCCGGCGCCGCTGATCCTCGTCCATGTCGGCGGCGTCCAGAGTCGACAACTGCATATCGAAGCCAAACCCCTTGGCTTCCTTGAGTGCAGCCAGGCGCTGGGGTTGCTCTGCCACCGGATAACGCACCAGCTCATCCGCCAGCAGGTAGATAGTGGCCCGGGCCAACTGCTCGCTGATCTGCTGGACCTCGGCACTGAGCAGCAGCTGTTCCTTCTCGCTGACCAGGCGATAGACCCGGGCGGCGAAGGGGCCGGTCTGCTCCACCAGCGCCTGGCCGCGCAGCACCCGACCGCGCTGGCTACTGTCCAGGTCGGTCTGGCTGAAGGTCTTGAGACTCAGGGGAATGCCCAGCAAGCGCTCCCACACCGCCAGCGCCCGGCGACGCTCGATCTCGCTCATCGGCTGCAGGTTGTCCGCCATCAGCGAAAAAGTGCCGTGGGCCAGCCGCTCGCGGTACTGCTCGCTGCGCACCTGGTTCAACAGATGCAGGGCCAGGACCCCAAGCAACGCCACGAGGATCAGCGCGGCGCACATACCGCCGTAGATCCGCAGGAAGATCGAGTTCACGAGCGCATGTCGGCGGCGGCTTCGGGGACGAACAGGTAACCCTTGCTGCGAATGGTCTTGATCAGCCGCGGGTGCTCCGGGTCGTCACCGATCTTCGGGCGGATGCGCGAGATCCGCACATCGATGGAGCGGTCCTGGCCGTCATAGCCGATGCCGCGCAGGGCGGTGAAAATTTCTTCCCGGGACAGGATCCGCCCGGCATTGGCCACCAGCAGCCACAGCAGGTCGAACTCGGCACTGGTCAATTCGATCCCGGCATCGCTCAGCCAGGCCTCGCGCAGGGCATTGTCCACCACCAGCGGGCCGAACTGCAGGCGGCGGGTTTTCTCCACCGCCGGCTCCGGCGCTTCGCTACGGCGCAGCAGGGCCTGGATGCGCGCCAGCAGCAACCGCGGGCGCACCGGCTTGCAGACATAGTCGTCGGCACCCAGGTCCAGGCCCATGATCTGGTCCATGTCATCGGTACGGGCGGTGAGCATGAGGATCACTCCGTCATAACGATCCCGAACCTTGCGGCAGATGCTCAGGCCGTCTTCACCGGGCAGCATCAGGTCGAGGATCACCAGATCCGGCTGCTCGGCAATGATCCTGGCCGCGGCCCGGGCACCGTTGCCCTCGATCGCCACCTGCAGGCCATTGCTTTCGAGATATTCACGGGTCAACTCAGCCAGACGCTGGTCATCCTCGACAATCAGTACCTGCCAGGCTTCCTGTTCCACGCACGACCTCTTCTTGTTCTATTGCCAGTCCACCTTGAGCAGGAAAGCCCCCGTCTTTCTGTCATGAAAAAGGCGGATAACACGCTCTGGGAAAGGTGGCTGGTTTGCCATGGGAAAGGCCGGGAAACCCCAGCCGATCGCTGCCGATTGTAGCAACCGGCACAGGCGCCGACACAAGCGGCTAAAACGACTCGGTCAGGGCGTTTTTTTGTGATAGGGTTCGCGCCCGCAAAAATCCGCCCAAGGCAATTTTCGACGGTAAAAAACAGTGACAAACGGTTCCATCCACTGGGACTGCGGGCTGCGTGAGTTTTACCCAGTCCATACACAATTTACGCACAACCTTATCCACAGGCAGTACGTTGCAATCAGCCCCCCAAACGCATTATCTTGTAGCCCGGCGGCTAAAAATCCCTATATCTAGGGTTTTGCGCAAAAAACCAAACACAATTCAGCCAAGAAACTCAAGCCCTTTTCTTGCCCCGTTTGGTGGAACCAATCGCTGTTTCAGAAGACCAAGACCGCGCGTGCGGATGGCATCGTTTTCCACCCTGTCCAGGAGAAAGCGGTACGGGTGTTGCAGCAACAAGACTGTCACCCACCAGGAATAAGGTGCCGAGCCCCGGCTCGGCACCCATGACTTCGGCATGGAAGCGGCGCCTATAGCCCCCTTCCTGAACTGTCCCGAAGTCGTTATGCCCGGCCTCTGCCGGCTGTAGTGCTTCAGGACGGAACGGTGGGCACCCAAACGGTGCCCAAACAAACATAGAGAACGTGGAGACACCCATGCAAACCGACACAACTCGCGAGAACTCGCAGGCCAATGCGCCGCAGGCCGCCGATTCCACTCAGGATCTGTCTGCTACCGCACCTGGCCAATTGCGCGTGATCAAGCGTAACGGCACTGTCGTTCCTTATACCGATGACAAGATCACCGTCGCGATCACCAAAGCGTTCCTCGCAGTTGAAGGCGGCACCGCCGCTGCCTCGTCGCGAATCCACGACACCGTGGCGCGCCTGACCGAACAGGTCACCGCAACCTTCAAGCGTCGCATGCCTTCGGGCGGCACCATCCACATCGAAGAGATCCAGGACCAGGTCGAACTGGCCCTGATGCGCGCCGGCGAGCAGAAAGTCGCCCGCGACTACGTGATCTACCGTGACTCCCGCGCCAAGGAACGGGCTACCCGCTCCACCAGCGAAGAGCCGGTACAAGCCCACCCTTCGATCCGCATCACCCGCACCGATGGCAGCTTCGCGCCCCTGGACATGGGCCGCCTGAACACCATCGTCAGCGAAGCCTGCGAAGGCCTGGAAGAAGTCGACGGCGACCTGATCCAGCGCGAAACCCTGAAGAACCTCTACGACGGCGTGGCACTCAAAGACGTCAACACCGCCCTGGTGATGACTGCCCGCACCCTGGTCGAGCGCGAGCCGAACTACTCGTTCGTGACTGCCCGCCTGCTGATGGACACCCTGCGTGCCGAAGGCCTGGGCTTCCTCGAAGTAGCCGAAAGCGCCACCCACCACGAAATGGCCGACCTGTACGCCAAGGCGCTGCCGGCCTACGTCGCCAAGGGTATCGAGTTCGAATTGCTGAACCCGGTACTGGCCGAGTTCGATCTGGAAAAACTCGGCAAGGCGATCAACCACGAGCGCGACCAGCAGTTCACCTACCTGGGCCTGCAGACCCTGTACGACCGCTACTTCATCCACAAGGATGGCGTGCGTTTCGAACTGCCACAGATCTTCTTCATGCGCGTGGCCATGGGCCTGGCAATCGAAGAGAAACAGCGTGAAGACCGCGCCATCGAGTTCTACAACCTGTTGTCGTCCTTCGACTACATGGCTTCGACCCCGACCCTGTTCAACGCCGGCACCCTGCGTCCACAGCTGTCGAGCTGCTACCTGACCACCGTTCCGGACGATCTGTCGGGCATCTACGGCGCCATCCACGACAACGCCATGCTGTCGAAATTCGCCGGCGGCCTGGGCAACGACTGGACTCCGGTACGCGCACTGGGCTCCTACATCAAGGGCACCAACGGCAAGTCCCAGGGCGTCGTGCCCTTCCTGAAAGTGGTCAACGACACCGCGGTAGCCGTGAACCAGGGTGGCAAGCGCAAGGGCGCTGTCTGTGCCTACCTGGAAACCTGGCACATGGACATCGAAGAGTTCATCGAGCTGCGCAAGAACACCGGTGATGACCGCCGTCGTACCCACGACATGAACACCGCCAACTGGATCCCCGACCTGTTCATGAAGCGCGTCTTCGACGACGGCAAGTGGACCCTGTTCTCGCCATCGGAAGTGCCTGATCTGCACGACCTGACCGGCAAGGCCTTCGAAGAGCGCTACGAGTACTACGAAGCCCTGACCGAGTACAACAAGATCAAGCTGTTCAAGACCGTCCAGGCCAAAGACCTGTGGCGCAAGATGCTGTCCATGCTCTTCGAGACCGGCCACCCATGGCTGACCTTCAAGGACCCGTGCAACCTGCGCAGCCCGCAGCAGCACGTGGGCGTGGTCCACAGCTCGAACCTGTGCACCGAGATCACCCTGAACACCAACAAGGACGAGATCGCAGTCTGCAACCTGGGCTCGATCAACCTGCCGAACCACATCGTCGACGGCAAGCTGGATACCGCCAAGCTGCAACGCACCGTGAACACTGCCGTGCGCATGCTCGACAACGTGATCGACATCAACTACTACTCGGTGCCGCAAGCGAAGAACTCCAACTTCAAGCACCGTCCGGTCGGCCTGGGCATCATGGGCTTCCAGGATGCGCTGTACCTGCAGCACATCGCCTACGGCTCCGATGCAGCCGTCGAGTTCGCCGACAAGTCCATGGAAGCGGTCAGCTACTACGCAATCCAGGCTTCCTGCGACCTGGCCGACGAGCGCGGCGCCTACGAGACCTTCCAGGGTTCGCTGTGGTCCAAGGGCATCCTGCCGCTGGATTCGCAACAGATCCTGATCGAAGCCCGTGGCCAGAAGTACATCGATGTGGACCTCAACGAATCCCTGGACTGGGCACCGGTTCGCGCCCGTGTACAGAAAGGCATTCGTAACTCCAACATCATGGCCATCGCACCGACCGCCACCATCGCCAACATCACCGGCGTGTCGCAGTCGATCGAACCGACCTATCAGAACCTCTATGTGAAATCCAACCTGTCGGGCGAATTCACCGTGATCAACCCGTACCTGGTTCGCGACCTGAAGGCTCGCGGTCTGTGGGACTCGGTCATGATCAACGACCTGAAGTACTACGACGGTTCGGTACAGCAGATCGAGCGCATCCCGCAGGAGCTCAAGGAGCTCTACGCGACTGCCTTCGAAGTGGAAACCAAGTGGATCGTCGACGCCGCCAGCCGTCGCCAGAAGTGGATCGACCAGGCTCAGTCGCTGAACCTGTACATCGCCGGCGCTTCGGGCAAGAAGCTGGACGTGACCTACCGCATGGCTTGGTACCGTGGCCTGAAAACCACCTACTACCTCCGCGCCCTGGCCGCCACCAGCACCGAGAAGTCCACAATCAACACCGGCAAGCTGAACGCTGTTTCCAGCGGCGGCAACCACGGTGACGACTCGGTCCTCGCGGCTCCAGCCGGTCCAGCTCCTGTACCTAAGGCTTGCGCCATCGACGAGCCGGATTGCGAAGCTTGCCAATAAGCTGAGCCGACAGGTGCCTGCGGGCACCTGCCCCAACCCCCGATAGACCTCCGGTTTATCGGGGGTTTTCTTTTGCCCGCAACAAAGCTGCAGGAGCCTGCCTGCCAGCGAAGAGGCCCGAAGCCTTGCACTGCACCGAGAGCGCCTTCGCTGGCAAGCCAGCCCCTGCGGCAGCGGTTCTTGCAGAGCGAACAGCACTATCGAACAGGCACAAAAAAGCCCCTCGAGGAGGGGCTTTTCGTAAAGCGTTTCAGCCAACCAGCATCAGGTCATCTGGATGATGGTCTGCATGATGGTGCTCTGGGTGGAGATGGTCTTGGCGTTCGCCTGATAGTTGCTCTGGGCCTTGATCAGGTTTACCAGTTCGTTGGTCAGGTTGACGTTGGACTCTTCCAGGGAGTTGGACTGGATCGCTCCCAGGGTGCCGGTCTTCGGTGCGTCATAACCAGGAATACCGGACGAGTAGGTCTCTTTCCACTGAGTGCCACCTACCGGCTGCAGGCCCTGCTCGTTGGTGAAGCTGGCCAGGGAGATCTGACCGATCGGCTTGGTCTGCTCGTTGCTGAAGTTGGCCAGCATCACACCGGTGCCATCGATGGTCAGGCTGCTGATCTGGCCAGTGGAGTAGCCGTTCTGCGCGATCACCGAGCGGGTGCTTTCGCCAAACACCGAACCGGTTTTGGTCATGTCGATGCTGACACCGTTAGGTGCAGGCTTGGCGCCATTGGGAGTGAACACGCCGTTAGTGACGGTACCCGGGGTCCAGGCCGCAGCCGACATGACAATGCTGTTACCGGTAATGGTATACGGCGTGGTCCCAGGCGCAGCTGGCGGGGTCATGCTGCTGAGCTTGCCCGACGAGTCGAACTTCATGGTGATCGGCGACTGGTTGGCCATGGTGAATGCAGTACCGTCCGGGTTGCGACCATCAATCAGCGTGTAGGTTTGCCACTCATTGGCGTTCGGCGTCTTGATCATGTACTGATCCATGACGTGCTTGTTGCCCTGGGTGTCATACACAGGCGTGCTGAACTGCTTGGTGTAGGTGGTGTTGTCGGTCGGATTGAACACATAGGCCGGAGTGGTCGCACCCACATCGATCGGCGTCGAATCGGAGTTCAGGTTGATCGTCGAGGAGATCGAGTCGGTTGGCTTTGGCGCCAGGTTCGAAGTATCGATCCGCAGGTCGGTCAGCACACCGTTGATGATCTTGCCGTTGGCATCGACCGCATAACCTTGCAGGCGGGCAGTGCCGTCACTGTTGGTGATGTAGCCTTCCTTGTCGGTCTTGAAGGTACCGGCGCGGGTGTAGGTCAGGGAGCCGTTGGTGCTCAGCACGAAGAAGCCCTGGCCCTGGATGCCCATGTCCAGCACATTACCGGTGTTGTTGATATCACCGTTGGTGAACTGCTGGGAAACGTTGGCCAGGCGCACACCGTTACCAATCACCTGGGTACCGCTGCCCAGCTTGGTGGCCGAATAGACGTCGGCGAATTCCGCACGGGAGGATTTGAAGCCGGTGGTAGCGACGTTGGCGATGTTGTTGCCGGTAACGTCCAGCTGTTTGTTGGCAGCGTAGAGACCGCTAAGGCCGATATTGAAAGACATATTCCACTCCTTGTGCCGGTTAGTCGGCTCTAGATACCAATGGTTTGTACTTTGGACAGGGCAATCGGGCTGCTCATGCCGGCGAGGTTCAACATCAACTCGCCGCCGGTTTGGCTAATGGTCACGCTATTGACCGTGGCCGGCAGGTAGGTGATCAGATCAGTGCCCTTGCCATCGATGGTGGTGCTGGCCTTGAAGGTGTAGTTGCCCGGATCCGCCTTGGTGCCGTCAGTCTTGGTGCCGTCCCAGACAAAGCTGGCGTTGCCGGCCTTCTGGCTGCCCATGTCGATGGTCTTGACGGTATTGCCGTCCTTGTCGGTGACGGTCACGGTGACCGAGTTCACGCTGGATGGCACGGTGACCGAACCGGTCATGCTCTTGCTGGTGTCGACCTGGGTGGTGCCGGTCTGCACGATGACCGAGCGCCCCACCAGCGACGAAGCCTGCAAGGCCTGGGAAGACTTGTAGTTACCCGTGATCGCATTCACCGAGGAGTTGAGGGTGGTGATGCCTTCCAGGGTGGAGAACTGCGCCAACTGGGCAACGAACGCACTGTTGTCCTGCGGATCCAGCGGGTTCTGGTTGTTCAGCTGGGTTACCAGCAGCTTGAGGAATGCGTCCTTGCCCAGGCTCTGTTTGCCGGTGGCGCTGTTGGTCGCCGCGGCCAGGCCGTCGGCGCTGGTATTGCTCGTCGTTTTCGACGAATTCGCCAGGATATCCTTGAGGGATGGGGCGTTGGTGGTATCAGTAACGCTCATGGTCTTCGCCCCTTATCACTGACCCAGGGTCAGGACCTTCTGCATCATGGTTTTGGCGGTGTTCATCATTTCAGCGTTGGTCTGGAACGAACGACTGGCAGAAATCATGTCGGCCATTTCTTCCACCACGTTGACGTTGGGGTAGTAGACATAACCCTTGGCATCAGCGGCGGGATGGTTCGGCTCGTAACGAGCTTCGAGGTTGCTCTGGTCTTCGACCACACCCAGTACCTGCACGCCCTGGCCGGCAGCGTCCTGGTTCTGGAACAGCGAGTCGCTGCCGCCGCTTTGCGCCCCCTGGAACATGGTGGCAAACACCGGGTGACGAGCGCGGTAGGTCTGGTCGATGCTCGACGAGACGCTCTCGGCGTTGGCGATGTTACTGGCGACGGTGTTCAGACGGGTGGTCTGGGCGCTCATGCCACTACCGGCAATATTGAAAACACTGGCGAGGGACATGGATTACTCTCCGCGCAGGGCTGCTACCAGCCCTTTGAATTTGCTGTTGAGCAGCGTGAAGCTAGCCTGGAAATCCACCGAGTTCTGCGCGTAGCTCGATTGCTCCAGCTGGGCGTCCACGGTGTTCTGGTCGATCGAAGGTTGCATCGGGGTGCGATACAGCAGCGACTCATCACCACTGCTCAAGCCCTGGGCTTCGATATGCCGGTTGTTGGTCATGTTCAACGCGAAGGTACCGTTCTGGGCCTTCTGATTCTGCTCGGCAAGCACAGCAGAGAAGTCCAGGTCCCGAGCCTTGTAGTTCGGGGTATCGGCGTTGGCGATGTTGTTGGCCAGAACTTCGGCACGCTTGGCGCGAAAGCCAAGGGCCTGTTCGTGGATACCGAGCGCTTTATCGAAGCTGATGCTCATGGCGGAAACCTTTGGGTGACCTGATTTTTCGTAACTCGGATATAGCAAGCTGCGTGCCAAGTCATCAAACCCCGTATTTCAAGGGTTTGCCGGCGACGGCAAGGCGGCAATGCCAGAAAAGCGGCAATGGATTTCCGCGAAACACCGGCAAAGCGGCAACCACCCTGCCGCTTTCAGCCGGCGCGCCAGATAATTGCAGGCACAAAAAAGGAGGCCCAATGGCCTCCTTTTTCGGTACGACGATCTGCTGGCTACTTGGCCTGGTAGATGATGCCCGGACTGCATTGCACCATCTGATAATGATCCGGCAGCCCATTGAGGGCTTCGGAAGCCCCCAGGAACAGGTAGCCGCCAGGCTTCAGGGTGCTATGAATGCGCATCAGGATGTCCTTCTTGACCTCCGCCGAGAAGTAGATCAACACATTGCGACAGAACACGATGTCGAACTTGCCGAGACTTGCGTAGCTGTCCAGCAAGTTGAACGAGCGGAACTCCACGCGGCTCTTGATCGGCGCCTTGACCACCCAGCGCCCCGGCCCCTTGGGGTCGAAGTAACGCTGCAGGCGCTCGGCCGACAGGCCACGCCCAATTGCCAGGCTGTCATATTCACCGGTCTTGCAGTTGTTCAGCATGGTCCCGGACAGATCAGTGGCAACGATCTGCACCCCCATCTTCAACTGCCCCATGTTGCTACGCTCGAACTCATCGATGGACATCGACAGCGAGTAGGGCTCCTGCCCCGACGAACAGGCCGCAGACCAGATGCGCAAGCGCTGGTTGGGACTGGCCTTGATGGCTTCGGGAAGCACCTTGTTCTTCAACACCTCGAATGGGTAGGTGTCGCGAAACCACAAGGTTTCGTTGGTCGTCATGGCATCCACGACCATCTCGCGCAAACCACTGCGGGGCTGGGTCTGAATCCGCTGGACCAGCTCACCCAAGGTTTTTATCCCTTGCTGCTCCATCAGTTTGTTGAGACGGCTCGAGACTAGATATTGCTTATTTTCCCCGAGCAAAATACCACAGGCTTTTTCCAGGAAGACCCGGAACTGTTCAAAATCCAAATTACCCGTAGACAATGCTGCCGCCTCTTAAATCTTATGTCCGCCAGGGCGAGTGCCCTTAGCTGTGATCTGCTGCTTTGATCCGGTCGACTACCCGGGATGCCAGGTCATCAGGGCGGAACTTGGCAAGGAAGTCATCGGCACCGACCTTCTTCACCATCGCCTGATTGAACACCCCTGACAACGAAGTATGCAGGATGATATGCAGCTTTTGCATGCGTGGATCATTACGTATCTCGGCCGTGAGGGTGTAACCGTCCATTTCGGGCATTTCGATGTCGGAAATCATCATGAGGAATTCCTCTTCCGGCTTCTTGCCCTCGTCCACCAGCTTGCGCAAGTAATCCAACGCTTGCCGGCCATCATTCAATGCCACTACCTCGACACCTACGGTTTGCAGGCACCGGGTGACCTGCTTGCGTGCCACCGACGAGTCATCGACGGTCAGCACCCGCAGGGAAACAGCCTTGTGCTGGGTTTCGACATCCACCACTCCTGCCGAGATCGCCTCCGAGGTCGGCGCGACTTCCGCCAGGATCTTCTCCACGTCGATGATTTCCACCAACTGGTTGTCCACCCGAGTGACCGCCGTCAGGTAGTGATCACGTCCGGTCCCCTTGGGCGGCGGATGGATCTCTTCCCAGTTCATGTTGACGATGCGCTCCACCGAGCGCACCAGGAACCCCTGGGTCTTGGTGTTGTACTCAGTGATGATGACGAACGGATTGCTCTGGTCCTGCAGGCCACCAGAACCCGTGGCCATTGCCAGATCCAGGATCGGAATGGTTGCCCCTCGTATATTCGCGACACCGCACACCACAGGACTGGATTTGGGCATCAGGGTCAGCTTAGGGCATTGCAGCACCTCGCGAACCTTGAATACGTTGATCCCGTAGAGCTGTCCACCGTCCAGACGGAACAGCAACAACTCTAGTCGATTCTGCCCAACCAATTGCGTGCGCTGGTTCACCGAATCCATTACACCAGCCATGCCCAGACTCCCCAAAGCTTTAAGATCCGACGCACGCTCATTGCTAAACGGCACGGCGCTTGCTTTTTAACTGTTATGAACGCCAAAACGACATTTTTCCGACGCCTGACATCCCGCTACCGCACTTTGCTGTGCGGGCTGTCGGCTCTGTGCATTTTAAACCCCGGCAACCCTGCCGTTGCTGATTCGGTCACCCTGCCTGATCTTCTTATCGGCGTCACTCAAGGGTTTCTTGAATTCACGGTAGAAGACTACCTGGCCACCAGTCAAACGGAAGGTCGCTATGAAATCCAGGTCAACCAGCTGGACCCGCGCATGCGCATGCCCAATTGCGACAAGGAATTGACAGCCAACCTGGAAAGTCCGGCCCAACCGCTGGGGCGGGTCACCGTCAAAGTGCGCTGCGAAGGCGCCTCGCCATGGACGGTATTCGTGCCGGCGCAGGTCAAGCTGTTTCGCGAGGTGGTCACCACTGCACGCCCGCTCAAGCGCGCCGGCATCATCGAACCGGAAGACGTGGTGCTGCGCGAACGGGACATCAGCCAGAACAATCAGGGCTACCTCACCTCAGTGGACCAAGCCATTGGTCAGAAACTTGTCCGACCAATGGTCGCCGACCAGCTCGTTACCCTGGCCCATCTGGAGCAGGCGGAAGTCGTGCGCAAGGGCGATCAAGTGGTGATATCGGCACGCAGCGGCACGTTGAATGTACGGATGCCGGGCGAGGCGCTGTCCAACGGCGGCATGAGCGAACAGATCCGGGTCAAGAATCTCAATTCGCAACGAGTGATCAAGGCCCGCATCACGGCGCCAGGGCAAGTGGAAGTGGCCATGTAGATAGCTGGCGCTCAACCCGTGCGTTCCCTAAACTGTGGCCGATAAAGGGTCGCAGATACCTGACCTGGTTTGTCGACAATCGAGCCTAAAGTTTTTCAGGGTATGGCCGAAAACATGGCAAGCGTCCAAATACCCAGAGGTTTACTTCATCATGGTCATCGACTTCAGCCGTTTAAACAGCTCCCCTTCACTGACAGGCAGTACGCGTACCAGCACCAGCAAGGAAACCGGTGATGCCGGCAAATCCACGCCGCTGACAACCGCCGCCGAGACCAGCAAAAGCGGGGAATCGGTACACCTGAGCAATGAGGCTCAACAGTTGCAGAAAGTCACTGACAAGCTGCGTGATCAGCCTGCCGTCGACAAAGCCCGGGTGGCCGAGTTGAAGCAAGCGATTGCCGATGGCAGCTATAAGGTCGACAGCAACCGCGTAGCCAGCAAACTGCTTAACTTCGAAGCCCAGCGCTAGCCCCAGGCTTGCGCCAGGCTTTTGGACGCTTAATCCCCAAGGCCAGCCATGCACGACACCAACCTACTGCAATTGATCAACGATGACCTTGCTCCAGCGCAACACTTGCTGGAGCTGCTACGCGCCGAGTCTATCGCCCTCCACGGCCGCGACATGCCGCTGCTGGAAGATATCCTGGCGCAGAAGCAAGCCTTGGTCATCTTGCTGGAACAGCATGGCCGTAAGCGCACGCAAATTCTTGCCAGCCTGAACCTGCCGACCAACCGCGAGGGGCTCGAGCAACTGGCCAGCCACTCCAGCCTGGGCGCGCAATTGCTCGAACAGAGCAATGTCCTGACCCAATTGCTTGCCGAGTGCCAAGCTGCCAACGAGCTCAATGGTCGCTCGATCCAGATCCAACAGGCCACCACCGCCAACCAGCTGAAAATCCTCAATGGTGGCGAACCTCCTGCCCTATACGACGCCCGCGGCTCTACCTCAATGCTTGCGAAGCCACGCCCACTCAGTCAGGCTTAAACCCAAAAAATGAGCGCGCGCTACCAAGCCGTGAAACATGCTGGCAAAATGCTGGCTCCTGCGTGTAGTTGTATTTTGTCTGGAGATTGATGAACCGTGTTCAACGCCTCAAATGCGGAAGATACTCCGCAGCCACCCAAGGTGCTCACCACTGCGTTGGAGATCTCTTCCAACCTGCGGTTGCTGCAAGAGAGCCATGACCCGCTGATCATCACTTTCCACGAGCGTAGCCAGCGCTTCCAAAGCTATCTGGTGGAAGTGGACCGCGATAGCAACATGATCGCCCTCGACGAAATGATTCCCCGCGACGGTGAACGCTTCCTGCTCGCAGGTGAACCGTTTCGCGTTGAAGGCTTTCATGAAGGCGTACGCATCGCCTGGGAAAGCAACGGCTTGCCCACCCTCGACGAATCCAACGGCGGCCGCTGCTATCGCACCACCCTGCCGGACGAAGTGGTCTACCACCAGCGCCGCAACGCCTTTCGTGCCGCCCTGAAGCTAGCACAACTGGTAGACATCGAACTGAGCGGCGAAAAACTCAAATCGCCCCTCAGCGGCAAGCTGCTGGACATTTCCGCCACCGGCTGCAAATTGCGTTTCGACGGCGATATTTCCTCACGCCTGCAACTGGGCCAGGTTTACGAGCGCTTTATCGCCGCCCTGCCCTTCGGCAGCATGACGGCCCCGGTGGAACTGCGTTACCTGCACCACGAAGAACGCATCGACACCACCTTTGCCGGCGTACGCTTCCACAACATGAGCGGCCTGGTACAGCGCCAGGTCGAACGCTTCGTCTATCAACTGCAGCGTGAAGCGCGGCGCTTCGATAAAGACGACCTCTGACTCAAAGGCATCAATGAAAACGGGCAGTGCCTTGCGGCAACTGCCCGTTTTTTTTGCGCCTAAGGCCTGGCCCCGCTGAGGTGTTCCCGGGCGCATTCCTCGGCAGGCGGTTCATCCGCAGCCTGCGGGGTATCCGCTGCAGGTTCATCAGGCGCAGCTTCCGGCGCGGGCGCGCTCTGCATCTGGTCCTGAACCACCTGTTCGTCAACCCGCGGGTCCAGAGCCGCCACCAACGGTGAACTGGACATGCTGTCCGGCATCGCCACGTGATGCAGTGGCGCATCGTCGACCTGATGCAGATTGGTCACGGCCTTCGGCCGAATCCGCCAGACCAGCACCAGGGCAAAGAAACTGAAGAAGGCGTAGAGCATTTGGCTACCGAACAACTTCATCAGCACCCCTGCCGCCAAAGGACCAATACTCGCACCCACGCCATAGGTCACCAGCAGCATCGCCGTCAGCGAGACCCGTCGATCCCCTTCCACATGGTCATTGGAGAACGCCACCGCCAGTGGATAGAGACAGAACTGCACCAGGGAACACAGGAAGCCCAGAACAAACAGGACCTCCAGCGGCACCGAAGGCAGGATCGCCAGGGGCAGGGCCACCACCGCCAGGAACAAGGCGAAACAGCGGATCAGCAGCGCCCGGTCATAGCGGTCGGACAGCCAGCCCAGCGGCCACTGCACCACCAGCCCGGCGAAAATGCAGCTACCCATGAACAGACCCACCTGCTCGGTGCTCAAGCCCTGTTGCGAGGCATAGAGCGGCGCCAGACCGTAGAACGAACCGACGATCAGCCCCGAACCCAGTACCGTGCTCAGCGATTGCGGTACACGCTTGATAAAGAAGCGCGGCTCCATGGGTGCAGGGCGCAAGGGTGCCGGGTGAATGCGCCGGGTCATGGCCACCGGCACCAGGCACAGGGCAAAGCACAGCGCCACCAGCATCAGCAGCTCCAGGCCCAGGGCCGGGTGCATGACCAGTATCAACTGCCCCAGCACCAGGCCCAGGTAAGAGGCAATCATGTAGCCGCTGAACACCAGCCCGCGCTGCTTGGCGTCGGCCTGCTCATTGAGCCAGCTTTCGATGACCATGTACTGGCACATCATCCCCAGGCCCACGATCATCCGCAGCACCAGCCAGGCCGGCAACCAGTCCACCAGGCCGTGGCCCAGCACCGCCGCGCCGACAATCCCGGCACAGGTGGCGTAGGCACGGATATGCCCGACCCGGGCAATCAGTCGGTGCCCCAGCTTGCCCCCCAAAACCAGGCCGAAATAGTTGGCCGCCATCAAGGCCCCCACCCATAGCCCGTCGACATGATCGGCGGCCAGGCGCAGGGCCAGATAAGTGCTGAGCAGGCCAGAGCCGATCAGCATCATCAGCGACGCGAAATAAAGCGCTCGAAAGGATTTCCAGATTTGGCGCATCGGCGTTCCGAGCGGCTCCTTGAATGAGGTACCGAGCCCCGGCAAACCAGGGCCCGACCAGCGACGGTTCGGTTATGCCTGGGCCGCTAACACACGCCGTTCCCAGGGAGTAATTTCATCAAAGAAACTGGTCAACTCCATGGTCTTCGAAGCGATGTAGCCTTCGATGAACTCGTTGCCGAACAGTTCCCTGGCCAACTGGCTACGTTTCAGACGCTCCAGGGCCGCATGCAAGGTACAGGGCAACGAAAGATTGTCCGGCACTTCGAACTCACCCTGGATGGCAGCGGTTGGCTCCAACTCGTTCTCGATGCCATGCAAACCTGCTGCCAGGCTCGCGGCGATCGCCAGATAAGGATTGGCGTCCGCCCCCGGCAGGCGATTTTCCACCCGTCGCGCCACCGGTGAACTGGCCGGAATCCGCAGGCCAGCGGCCCGGTTGTCGTGGGACCAACACGCATTGTTCGGCGAAGCGTAAGGATGACACAAGCGCTGATAGGAGTTCACATTGGGGGCGAACAAGGCGGTGAAGTCGGCGAGGCCGGCCTGCAGGCCGCCAATGAAATGCCGGAACATCGCCGTAGGTTGCCCGGCGTCGTCACTGAAAACGTTACGGCCGTTACCCATCTCCACCAGGCTCTGGTGTATATGCATCGAGCTGCCCGGCGTGTGAGCCAAGGGCTTGGCCATGCAGACCACGATCAGGCCGTGCTTGAGCGCCACCTCCTTGAGCAGGTGCTTGAACAGGAAGGTCTGGTCCGCCAACAACAGCGGGTCACCGTGCAACAGGTTGATTTCGAACTGGCTGACGCCCATCTCGTGCATGAAGGTATCGCGGGGCAGGCCCAGGGCGGCCATGCCTTCGTAGACCTCCTTGAAGAATGGTCGCAGACCATTGTTGGAACTCACGCTGAACGCCGAATAGCCTTCCTCCCGTCGCCCATCCAGACCGACCGGCGGCCGGAAGGGCTGCGCTGGATCGTCATTGGCCGCGAACACGAAGAACTCGAGTTCGGTGGCCACCACCGGCGCCAGGCCCAGGGCGGCATAACGGGCGATTACCTGCTTGAGCTGCCCACGAGTGGAGAGCCGCGAACTCTCGCCGCTGAGCTCATCGGCGTCACAGATGGCCAGCGCTCTGGGCGTTTCGCTCCAGGGCAGGCGGTGGATCTGCCGGGGGTCGGCATTGAGCGCCAGGTCGCCGTCGTCGCTGCCGTAGAAACGTGCTGGCGGATAACCGCCCATGATGCATTGCAGCAGCACCCCCCGCGCCATCTGCAAGCGCCGCCCTTCGAGGAACCCCTCGGCGGTCATTACCTTGCCCCGCGGCACGCCATTGAGATCCGCGGTGACACATTCGATCTCATCAATGCCCGTCAATCGCTCGGCGAGTGAACTGTGGCCATCGGTTGTCATGACTCAATCCTTGTTGTTATACGAGCCGCGAACGGCGACCCGTACAAAATACGCACCACCCGTTCAGGATTTCAAGCAGGCGCGAGTAAAATCCCCGGCCCTGCCCCCACTGGCGGGGCAAGCAGGCCGCCAGCCTTGTTACAGGTCCATGGTGTCCATCAATCAGGACAAGGGAGTAGGCTCGGCACGTCGCCTACGCCAACTTGAGGGAGCGCCCATGCTGGGAAGCCTTGCCGATATTGATTTGCGGATGCTGCGGGTGTTCTGCGCCATCGTTGATGCCGGCGGGTTCACCGCAGCCCAGGCACGGCTCAACACCAGCCTGTCGCGACTGAGCGTGGTGGTCCGCGACCTTGAGGAGCGCCTGGGCTACTCCCTGTGCAGGCGCGGTAGCAGCGGATTTCAGCTGACCGATCAGGGCCAGGAGCTGTTCGAGGCAGCACAGTTGCTGTTCGCCGACATCGAGCGCTTTCGCCAGCACGCCAACCGCCTCGGCCCCATCACCCGCGAGCAGTTGCAGATCGGCAGTGTCGACAGCCTGATCAGCCTGCCCTATGCCCCCCTGTCCCTGGCCCTGGGCCATCTGCGCCGGCGCCTGCCCCAGGTACGGCCGAACCTGCACCTGATGCGCCCCGACGAACTGGAACAGGCCGTGCTCGACGAACGCCTGCACCTGGCCATCGGCGCTTTCCACCATCAACTGTCGGGGTTGCACTATCAGCACCTGTTCGAGGAGGAACAGAACCTCTACTGCGCCCACGGCCATCCGCTGTTCCCGCGCACCGACGAAACACTGACCCTGGAAGAGATCTGCGCCGCCGACTATGTGAGCCGGGGCTACATGGCAGAGCACCAGCGCCCCCATGACCTGCACTTCAACCAGAGCGTCAGCGCCTACGCCATGGAGGCCATCGCCACGCTGATTTTCTCCGGCACCTACCTGGGTTACCTGCCCAGCCACTATGCGGCGGCCTGGGTGGCCAAGGGCCAACTGCGCGCCTTGCTACCCGAGCGCCTGGCCTACCGCTCGCACTTTCACTGCATCACCCGCCAGGGCCAGGAACCCAAGGTCGCACTGGCAACCTTTCTGGAATGCCTGGCCCTGGCCGGGCGGCAACTGGGCGAGGCACACCTTCAACCACTCGCGGCTCAGGGCAAGTAGAGCTTGAACAACCCGCCGCCCAATGGGCCGCCGTTGCTGATCCGGGTGTGGCCGCACACGCCATTGCGCTGATGCAATTCGGCAATGCGCCCGGCAAAGTACAGGCCCAGCCCGGTGCTGCCGCTGCTTTGATTGATGCCCTGCACATAGTCGGCCTGACGCTCGATCATCCCTTGGGGATAGCCTTCGCCATCGTCGTTGATGGACAGCACCACCTGCCCTTCCTCATCACTGACGCTGATCAGCAGGGCATGACGTGCATGGCGAATGGAATTGTTGATGCAATTGGCCAATACCGAGGCGATCAGCTCACGATCGAAGAACCCCAGGGGGCTCAGCGGATCGACTTCATAGGCGGCGGAAATGCCACGGCTCTTGAACACGTCCTGGTGGCTCACCAGTTGCGCTTCGATGAAGTCATCCAGTTCGTGGTAGGCCGGCTGCAACGGCAGCTGGTTGATCCCCAGCTTGTACAGCCCCAGCAGTTGCACCAGCATGCCGTTGAGGTGGGCGAACTGATAGTCGATCACCCCCTGCTCTGGCGCATTCTGCTGCTCGGGCAAGCGCGCCAGCCACTGGGCGTGAGCCTGCATCAGCATGGCCAGGGAGTTCTTCATGTCATGTACGGTGGAGGCGATCACCGTGGAAAAGTCGAGCGCCTGTTGCTTTTCGATCATTGGCCAAACGCCTTGCTTCGCAGCTTCTGATAGCGCGGATAACGCGCGTCGGTATCGGGCATCATGCCCACCAATTTAAGGCACGCCCGGCATTCTTCCAGGAGTGCCGCGTCCGGATTGGCGTCGGCGCCGTGCAGCAGCGACTGGGCCATGTTCAGGGCAATACTGATGTTCTTCGGTTGCATGGCCAGGGCCTTGCGGAACAACTCCCGCGCTTCCGCGAGGTTGCCGCCCTTGTAGCTGCGCACGCCCTGACGGTTGATATCGGCGGCGGCATTGGAAGAACTGAGGATAGTCGGGTCGTCGGTCAGCTTGGCGATGTTCTGCATGACCTTCGGATCATCACCATAGATCTCCGCACAGTTCTTGAGCATCGAAGCACCGGCACTGGCCTGCCCCAGCATCTGCAGTTGCTTGGCCACCAGCAGCGCCGCTTCGGGGCTCATGAACTGCTCCATGCCGTCCAGGCGCAGCAACGCCTGCTCGGTGAGTTTTTCCGCGGTCTCGGCATCATTGAGCAACAGACTCGTGGCCTTCATCAGCCGCGCGCGAATCTGCAGGCCCGGGTCAGTGGGATTCTCCTTGGCCACCGCACTCAGGGTCTGGTTGATTTCCAGCCGGGTGCGCGTGTCCAGGCCCCTCTCGCTGCCCTTGCTGATCAGGGCATGGGCCAGCCCGAGGTTGTTTTCCGGGTCCTTGAAACGCGACTGCGCGCCCTGGGACACCGCTTGGCGATAGGCCCGGGAGGCGCTGTCAAAGTCTTCGTTGGCCATGGCCAGCTTGCCCAGCAATGCCTGGCGCCGCACGGCCAGGGGAGAAAGGCGCACCGCCTCTTCCAGCACGTTCTGGGCCCGCTGGGTATCGCCTTCGGCTACCAGCACCTCTGCCAGCCCGTCGTAGAGGCCCGGCATCATCGGAAAGGCCTTCAAGGCCTTTTCATAAACCGCCTTGGCCTCGCCAACCTGCCCGCGCTTGAACAGCAGGCGCCCCAACCCGACGTAGGCCCAGGGCAGCGGCCGGTCCGCCAGGATGCTGTTGTACAGGCGCTCCAGGGCCTCGTTCTGATGCATGTCGCGCAGGGCATCGGCGCGGTAGCGCAGGCACAACGGCGCATAACGCGGGTCCTGCTTGCACAGGGCGATGCAGGCGTTGAGCACCTCCACCGGCTTGCCCCGGTCAAGGGCCTGGAGAATGGGTTTGAGCAACGTCTTGCGCTGCTGCAGGCGCTCCAGGCGCTGGGCCAGACCGGAGCGGTTGAAAGGCTTGGTCAGGTAGGCATCGGGCTCATGCTCCAGGGCACTGAGCACCATGGCCTGGCTGCTCTCGGCGGTGACCATGAGGAACACGCTCTCATGGCTGATGAGCTTTTCCAGCATCAGGTCTTCGAGCACCTGCTGGCCGTTTTTCTTGCCGTCGCCCAGGTGATAGTCCTGGAGGATGAAGTCGTAGCGCTTCTGCGCGCACATGCGCAGGGCCTGCTCGCCAGTGTCGGCGGTGTCTACATCCTTGACGCCCAGCTCACGCAGCATCGAACGCACCGAACTGCGGAAGTCCGAGAAATCATCGACGATCAAAAAGCTCTTTTGGTGGTACGCCAGCATCGAAGATTCCAGGCAAGTAAGAAGATCAATCCAAAGACAGCAGGACCCACCCGGCTTCGCAGCCTGTTTTTGGCGCGCAGATAATAGCTGCTGGCCACGGGCTATCAAGCACTTTCCGGTCGGACTGTGATCCAGGCCGCCACTTGGGAACACAATTGTCCACTGAGGTTATCGGCCGGATTACGCATTCCCTTATAGCCGACGGGCGGCATTTCACCGCGGATTGCACAAGTCTCGACCAGCCCGTGTACTCGGCCGTAAAAGAGGCCCGTTTGCACGCTGAAACCTTGGATTCTGAAACATCACCTGATAGCGTGCTGCGCCTCACAGCCTCGATCGTTTCTGGCCGGAAATGCCCCTGCATCGCAGAGGGTCTGCCGCGCAATAAAGGGTCCATCAGTCGCAAGCGTCTCAGGCTTGCGACCCGGGTGTCGAAGGATCGGCATGACACCCCACGGAGGTACCAACGACGAGGAAGTGCCGGTCTGCCAGGCAGTGCATCACGTGATGCGCAGGTCATTATCAAATGGAGTTAACGATGGCGCATAACAGCAGTGCGATAACCGGCATTGAACTGGAACAGTTCATGGACCGCCTGGAGGCGCAACAGCAAGAACAGGAAACCGATGCCCTGCTGGCTCAGTTGCAGGCACAACCGCTGCAGGCCGACTCCCTGGCGTCCATCGACCGCCTGCACACCCTGTGGATGCAGGCCGGTGATTCAGCGGCAGCCCGGGCCGTCATCGATCGGGATGGCGACGCTCTTGTACAAGCCGCCCCAGAGTCGGCCCGCGCCGAGCTGATGATGAACCTGGCTATCCTGCGCCTGCGGGTCGCCAACTACCTCGATGACGAGCCAACCCTGATCGAAGTGCTCGGACAGCTCGAACAGATGGCCACGCAAACCCTGGATTTCAATGTCGAGCATTACCGCCGCTATCGGATCTTCGACGATCTGGAACGCGCTAGTTGTGAAATAGCACTGAAAACCATCGAAGTGCGCTACGCCCTGACCTTGGGCAACCCTGCCCGCGCGGCCCTGCGTGCCTGGGATGCCGCCGATCAGTATCAGCGCCGCGCCCGAGTCCTGGCCTACCACGACCGCAATGAAGAGGCCCGTAGTGCAGCCCTGGAGGCGGTCAACGCCGTACGTACCGCCGGCCCGGACCAGGATATCGATGAAGGCGACTGGCTGTGGTTGGGCAACTCGCTGATCGAGATCATTCCGCTGCGCCTGGCACTGTTCGAGCAACCCATCGCGCAACTGACCGCTGGCCGCTCCCAGCCCCAGCGCCGCGAATGGGAAGTGCGCACTGCACGCTTGGCGGCCCGCGCCCTGCACGCCCAGGGCGACCTGGCCGGCGCCCTGAAGATCTGCAATGCCGCGGCCCTGAGCCTGGATTCCGACGGAGGCAACAACTTCATCGAATACGAATTGCCCTGGCTGATGGAAGCTGGCCGCATCGACGAAGCCGGATTTCGCGCATTCATCGATGTCTATGACCGGCAAACCGAGCTATGGCCAGCCACCGCCCGCCTGGTACTCGATCGCCTGCAGGACCCTGATGAGCGCAGTGCCTGGTGGCCGATTTGCGTGATGCGTGCCTGTATCACCGAGGAAGTGCTGCAGAGCTTCCTGCAAGCACTGCCAAGTATCGAAACCAGCGAGTCTGCCACCACGCCACTGCTGGCCGCCCTCTCCCTGGCCATGGAGGACCTGCAAGCTGGCGACGCGCTGTATACCGAAGCTCGTGCAGAAGCGGTGCGTCGTGCGCCCGATCACCCCTGGATCACCCGCCTGGCAGCCGTGCATGACGCTGAGCACGGCCTGATCGATGCGGCCACTGAAGTCAGCCTGCTGCAAACCGCCATCCAGGCAGGCCGCATGCAAGACAACCGCAGTGCGTTTTCGCTGTTTGCCGCTCGGATCAACAGCCAGGGGATTATCGAGGCACTCAAAGCGCCCAAGCCCGTCCTGTCCTGCGGCAAGCACGCCTACAACTACGCACTGGGCATTGAAGACCTGGCCGAAGCAGAAGCCGACAAACTGCCCCCGGACGCCCGGGACCAGGCCTATGCGTTGCTGCGCGAAGCCCAGAGAGATGCCTACGAGCAGGGCCAGGCCCATATGGAGCGCTATTTCGCCAGCGGCAGCGGCCACCCGTACGATGCCTGCGCGCACCTGTATTCCATGCTCTGCAACAACCTGGCGATCAACTACCGCTACTACAACCCGATTCGCTACGAAGACGCCATCGAACTGCATACACGGGGCATCGCCGCCAGCCCGTTCGCCGAACACTACAACGGGCTGCTCAGTGCGCGTATCAGCCTGGAGGATCTGCCCGGCATTATCGATGCTGCGGAACAGCTTTGGCATTATTCGGCCGAGTTCGGCTACAGCCGCCACAACCCGGATGAATACGTAGCCTCGGTGGCGTACGCCCTGTACAAGCTCGATCGCGACAATGAGATCCTCATCTGGCTCGAACGCCTGCTCAAGTGGCAGGAAGAGCAAGGCGTCAGCGATCAGCAACTGGACAGCTCGGCGCTGTTTGCCCGGATCCAGGTCGCACGCTACCTGGCCCATGCCCATCCGGACAACGCCGACAGCCTCTGGCAGCGTTACCAGCCGGCGGTACTGTCCCTGAACGAGGTCTCGGTCATGTCCGCCTCGGTGGACTTCCTCAAGGCCCGGGGGCGCGCCGCCGAAGCCATTGACTACTGCGCACGCACCCTGGCCCTGTGTGCCCCGGACGATGACTACGACATCCGGTGCCGTGCCCGGATCGAGCAAATCCTGAGCGAGCTGCAAGCCCCGGCTCAACCGGCCGGCAAGAAAAACTGGTGGCAGATATGGAAGTAAGCGCCGACAAGCGCAGCCCCAGCTACGCCCCGCGCAACCTGCTCAATGCCGATGAACAGAAACGCGGTATCACCCAGCGCAGCCAGCAGCGCAGGGACGAGCAAGCAGTGCAGGGTTGGCTGTTGAACCACTTCTATCGCCATCTGGTAGGCAACTTCGAACCGGCACGACGCATCCAGTCCCTGGATGACGCCTGTACGGCCCTGGGTAGCGACTCGGTGCCGGCCTGGGTGAACGGCTATTTCGAGCGCGCTGCCAAGGCGCAATCCGAAGACCCCGCCAAAGCCCTGGCGCCCCTGGTCTGGATCGACCCGCAGGAGCCGCAGCTGCTGCACCAGGAAGCCCAACTGGTGGAGTTCCTGACCTCACGCAAAGGCACGGCTCTTGAGGGCAAGCTGGATCGCATCACTTGCCCGCAAGCGCTGGCATTGTGGGAAAGGGAGCATGCACAAATGGCGGCCCGGGTCGACCAGGGATGGCGCCAGAGCTCTGCCCAAGCCCTGACCGTGACCCTTACCTGTGCCGAGCACACCTGGGTCGAACTGCGCCCGCAAAGCCCGCTGTTGCGGGCCGAGATGGCTTTTGAAAGCTACGTGATGCGCCATTGCCTCGGGCAGTTCGCCGACCGTCGGGCCCTGACCGGCGGCTACGGCGAGCGTTACGCCGAAGCGGTGGAACAACAGGGCATGCGCGTGTTCAGCCTGCGCGATGCTCAAGGCCAACCCCACATCACCGTCAGCCTGATCATCCAGGACGACGGTGCACTGACGGTGGAGCAGGTCAAAGGCAAGCAGAACCGCCCGCCCGTCGAACGTTATTTCCACGACCTGCTGCGCTTTCTCAACACCCTGGGTACCGACCAACAGACCCCGGCCGACTGCATTGCCATCGGCATAGTACGTACCGAGGCGGGTTGGCTGCGTATCGAAGAAGTCAGCGACCCTCAAACCCAGACCCGTCTGGTGGCCCGTTACCCACAGTTGTTCCGACGGCTGGAAGCCCCTTCGGCCATGGTCGAATGGCTGGTCGCGGCACGCCAGTCCGACCTGCTGCTGGAGGTCGCGCCCCAGGCGCCGACCGTCAAGTACGCCACCCGCCACATCTTCAAGAAAACCCCCTTGCCACCACGTCAGGCCGAGGACCCGCAGTATCGGACCGAAGGCGTGCCCTGGTCAGATATGTCCCCATCCCTGGCCGAAGAAATCAGCACATGGCAAAACAGAAGCAGGTAATACGCAGATGATGACGGTAATTGTCGTGCTATTCGGCGCCTGGCTGGGCTGGCGTCACTTTCGCCGCCCGTCGGGAACATCCCTGGTGGTATTCACACCACGTAAGCGTTGGGCACTGACACTGGCGCAACCCATGGTCGATGCCACCGGAATGACCGGTTTCTACGACCCCGATACCACCCACTTCATGGATCAGGCGAAAAGCACCCTGCGGGCCTCGTTGCTGCACCAGATCGGTTTTCGCAGCAACGCCACCGACGACGAAGTCTGCGCCCACCTCAATGGCACCCTGGAGCGCCAGTGGTTTCGTATTGACCTGCATGGCCTGAATCCCAGCGACGACCCGCGAGCAGCCATGGCCTTCGCCTGCGTGCGCAGCGCATTTTTTGTCCGTTGCGCCATGTTGATGAGCTGGCTCGAACCTGAAACAGGGTGGCGCATCATGCTGCTCAACGCCCAGCGGGCCCAGGACTGCTTCAACGATTGGGAAGACTTCGGCAAGGCCTTCATGCTGGGCCGCCAGCAATGGATAGCCGCATTCAGGGCCGATTCGCTGGGAACTTCATTCAATGAAGCGAAGCTGAGCCAGTTGCTTGCACCCGGCAGCGGAGTGTGGGCAAGCGTCGACTGGAAGGGATTGCCGGCACTCTGTCCGGTAGCGGATTGATATTTCTGGCCCTGGCGACAAACAGCCAGATCAGCAAAACAACGTGAATCCTTGCAGGCCATCAAAAACACTCACTGTGGCCCTATTCACAAGCACGTAGCCCCACGCTGGTCAGGCTGTCACCAATACAAGAAAAAGAGCCCGTTGTTTAACGTGCCCCTCGGATAGACGAAAACAAAAAAGCCCCGCCCGAGGATCGCCCGGTGGGGCTTTTCTTTATTCTTTCGCTCCGGGGTCCAAGAACAGATCAACCGCGCAGGGATCAGCCCAGAAAGATACGAATTATATGGTGTCCCAGGGCAGGTTCGAACTGCCAACCTTCCCCTTAGGAGGGGGATGCTCTATCCAATTGAGCTACTGAGACAAAACAGCGAGCGCCATTGCGGCACGGCTTGGAGGACGGCGTGCATGTTAACGGCCAAGGCCGCATTTGTCATGTGATCCATAGGGCTTTTTGCAGGAAGCATCAGGCTCGCCCCGTGGCTTCGATGCCGCGTCGTGCAAATTGCATCACTGCAAAAAGCCATCATTGCAAAATGCAATTCAAGAGACTTTAAAAATCAGCTCAACATATTGTTTTTAAAGACTTTATCGCCAGGTAAACTCTTGGCACGCAGGCTGCTTATTCAGTGGATAAACACTGAGGAGATGCCGCCCATGAATAGCGCTCTGTTGCTCTTGAATGCGATTGCCATTGCCGTATTGGCGGCCTTTCACTTTCAACCTGCAGATGACGCTGCCCCTGGCGGGTCATCCTTCGCCCATTACCAGCAACGCCTGGCACCCCAGCTGGCAGTCATGAACACCCAGATTGAGCCTGGCTCAGTGACCCGGGTTACCCAGGGAAAAGCCTCGCAACAGCCAGGCGCCGCACCCACTGAACGCTGGGTATTTTGAGACCGAGACTACAGGAGCCATTTATGTCCACCGCCGCCAAAAGCCTGCTTGTTCTGACGCTACTCAGCGCCATTGCCGCTGTGTTCCTGCCTGAAGAACCTCTGGGCAGCGCGCCACTGATCATCAGCGGCTCACTGTTCGGCCTGTTTCTGCTGGCACTGCTGGCTGGCCGCAAGATCAAGTTCGACCCTGTATTGCGCTGATACCGTGCTCTTGCAATATGCCTAAGAGGCGCCTCAAGGTAACCTGCAATTCGGCAGAATTATCCAGGCGAACCACTCCCTCCTCATCCAGCCAGCCGGCATGGGCAAACTGTTCATTACGCTGCAGGCGCTCTTCTATCTCCGGCAGGCTTTCCCTGGCCCGACGCAGCAAGCGACGGCGTAATACTTCGTTATCAACCGTCAGAACTATCGGAATCAGATCGGGATACCGAGCTCGCGCCCTGGATAGATAGCCTCTGGACCCGTTGACCAGGACATTGCGCCCCTGCGCCAACCAGCTATCGATCACCACGGGAATCCCATAACCCAGGCCATTGGCCTGCCAGAACAAAGCGAAATCCCCCCGGCCTACTCGTCCCGCGAACTCCTCGGCGGTGACCTCAATCGCCTCCTCTCCCACCGACTCGGCAGAGCGCGTGATCACCCTTCTTGCCACTTCACAGCCCAACGCACTTAAAGGCTGCCGGGCCGCATCAATCAGGCTATCCTTGCCGGCCCCTGAAGGCCCCATCAAGTAGATCAACCTACCCGGCATGGGTGGCTGCTCCGCAGAGCACAACTAGTAAATCGGCCATTTGCCACTATCCTCTGACAGGTAGGGATTACACTTTCACCCGCATAGCATGCACCTTCGTCGGTGCACTGACACTCCCGCAGGATGGGAGAATGCGGCCAGCAACGCGGACCCGACGAACTTTTCAAACCAGTCCGCATTTCTGATAATTGGTGCTGGCATAACGCCTTTATCCAGTTCAATATTTGTCACAGAATTGACGCCAAGGATCTGGCAATTTTGAGGCATGATGCGGGCCTCTTAACAATTCAGGTTGAACATTTGGCATTCAGGCTTGTCCTAAAAGACAGCCCGCGGCCAATTCCGAGAACCGCTCCCCCTGAACTAACCGGTTAAATATATGCGCCCATTGAAACAGGCAATTTATTCCAGCCGTACGGCTGACAAGTTCGTCGTACGTCTACCCGACGGGATGCGTGAACGCATTGCCGAGGTGGCTCGCAATCATCACCGCAGCATGAACTCCGAAATCATCGCGCGCCTGGAACAGAGTCTTATTCAGGAAGGCGCCTTGGGTGAAGAGCTGAGCATGCGCCTGGACAGCCCCGAACTGTCCTTGCATGAGCGCGAACTGCTTCAACGTTTCCGCCAACTCTCACATCGCCAGCAAAACGCTTTGGTTTCGCTGATCGCCCATGACGCTGAAATGGCCGCAGACGCCACCTGATTGCATCTCGCAAGCTCAAGCCAGCCTAGTCGCTGGCTTTTTTTTGCCCCGCCAAAAGCAGCGAAGCGCCATTTAGGCGCTTCGTCGGTAACCAACAGGGAAGAACGGCTCAAAGCAGGAAAATGGTCGCCAGGCCGAGAAAGATGAAAAAGCCGCCACTGTCAGTCATGGCGGTGATCATCACGCTAGCGCCCATCGCCGGATCACGCCCCAGGCGCGCCAGGGTCATGGGGATCAGAACCCCCATCAGCGCCGCCAGCAGCAGGTTCAAGGTCATGGCAGCGGTCATGACCACCCCCAGCGACCAGCTCCCGTAGAGCATGTACGCCACGACACCGATCACCCCACCCCAGACCAGGCCATTGATCAGGGCTACGGCCAGCTCTTTACGCATCAAGCGCGAGGTGTTGCCAGTGCTCACCTGGTCCAGGGCCATTGCCCGGACAATCATGGTGATAGTCTGATTACCCGAGTTGCCACCGATACCCGCAACGATGGGCATCAGGGCCGCCAAAGCCACCAGCTTTTCAATCGAGCCCTCGAACAACCCAATCACCCGGGACGCGACAAACGCGGTAATCAGATTGATCGCCAGCCAGGCCCAACGGTTGCGCAGGGATTTCCAGACCGAGGCGAAGATGTCTTCCTCTTCCCGCAGACCGGCCATGTTGAGGACTTCGGTCTCACTTTCTTCACGAATCAGGTCGACCATTTCGTCGATGGTCAAACGGCCGATCAACTTGTCGTTCTTGTCGACCACAGGGGCCGAAATCAGGTCATAACGCTCAAACGCCTGAGCCGCGTCGTAGGCGTCTTCATCCGGGTGAAAACTCACCGGATCACTGGCCATGACCTCGGCGACCTGCTTGTCCGGGTCATTGACCAGCAGACGCTTGATCGGCAGCACCCCTTTGAGCACGCCGTCGTAGTCCACCACGAACAGTTTGTCGGTGTGGCTTGGCAATTCTTTCAGGCGACGCAGATAACGCAGGACCACTTCCAGGCTGACATCCTCGCGGATGGTCACCATCTCGAAGTCCATCAGCGCACCGACCTGCTCCTCGTCATAGGACAGCGCGGAGCGAACGCGCTCACGCTGCTGGCCGTCGAGAGCCTCCATCAGCTCATGGACGACGTCTCGCGGCAGCTCGGGGGCCAGGTCAGCAAGTTCGTCAGCGTCCATCTCCTTGGCGGCAGCCAGGAGCTCGTGATCGTCCATGTCGGCGATCAGGGTTTCACGTACGGAATCGGATACTTCGAGGAGGATGTCGCCGTCACGCTCGGCCTTGACCAACTGCCAGACGGTCAGACGCTCTTCCAGAGGCAAGGCTTCAAGGATGTAGGCGACGTCAGCAGAGTGCAGATCATCGAGCTTGCGTTGCAACTCGACGAGGTTCTGCCGATGGACCAGGTTCTCGACCCGGTCATGATGATGGCCTTCCTGACGGTGCGTCAGGTCTTCAACTACTCGCTGGCGCTGCAGCAGTTCAACGACTTGAGCCAGGCGGTCTTGCAGGCTTTCCTGCGTTTTCTTTACTTCTACTTCGGTCATAGGCGAACTCCACTCCCAGCAGAGGAGCACGCCGGAAGGATCAATCAGTCAGTTCATGATTGTTAAAACGGGATACTGAGTAACTACTGGGTAAGTCCATGGAGGTATTCCACAAGCCCCGGCGGGGCTGACGGGCGCAATCATACACCGCTTGACGGTTTTAAACGTTAAAAAATCGCGGCAAGAACAAGCGCTTGCGGCATAAAGCTGAGCAACGTCCGAATCTATGAGACTGCGACGCCTCGACAGAAAAAGAAAACACACAGCACAGGAAAAAAGTCGGAGAGACAGGCTCACAGGCATTGCATTCGACTTCCGCCGGGCAAAGCCGTTCCAGCCCAGGAGGGCAAAAGAGATAAAGGAGGATAAAAAGGCAGAAAGCAAAAAGCCCGCATCTTTCGATGCGGGCTTCCTGATGTATGGTGCACTCGACAGGATTCGAACCTGTGACCGCTCGGTTCGTAGCCGAGTACTCTATCCAGCTGAGCTACGAGTGCATTTTGTGTTTTTAGACCAGACCACAACTGGTTGAAGCCAAGTTAACTACATAACTGTAACTAACTCTTAAATGGTGCACTCGACAGGATTCGAACCTGTGACCGCTCGGTTCGTAGCCGAGTACTCTATCCAGCTGAGCTACGAGTG
>NZ_JBQOIE010000020.1:0-90393 GCF_052665325.1 Pseudomonas sp. 8(2025)
CCCTACCCCAACGCCCCCCGCCCGAGGCCCGCCAGCGGGCGCTTCTCATTTGCCCGAAACCCCGCTGTCTGCTAGTGTCGCGCCGGTTTAACGTCAACCGGGATAGCCGCCATGGCCCGCAAAAAAGCTGCCTTAGATTTCGAACAATCCCTCGCCGACCTGCAAACCCTGGTCGAGCGTCTGGAGAACGGCGAGCTGTCGCTGGAAGACTCGTTGACCGCCTTCGAGCAAGGCATCGGCCTGACCCGCGATTGCCAGGCGGCCCTGGCCCAGGCCGAGCAGAAGGTGCAGATCCTCCTGGAGCGCGATGGCGAGCTGGCGGAACAGCCCTTCGATGCGGAACAGCCGGAATGATTACCGCCTATCAGGCCTCCAGCCAGGCCCGCGTCGACGCTGCAATGCACACCCTGTTCACCGCCCCTAGCCCCGAACTTGCCCGCCTCTATGAAGCCATGCGCTACAGCGTGATGAATGGCGGCAAGCGCGTGCGCCCGCTGCTGGCCTACGCCGCCTGCGAGGCCCTGGGCGGCAAGCCCGAGCAAGCCAACGGCGCCGCCTGCGCGGTGGAGCTGATCCACGCCTATTCCCTGGTGCATGACGACCTGCCGGCCATGGACGATGACGACCTGCGCCGCGGCCAGCCCACCACCCACAAGGCTTTCGATGAAGCCTGCGCGATCCTCGCCGGCGACGGCCTGCAGAGCCTGGCCTTCAGCGCCCTGCTGGACCCGGCCCTGAGCGACGCCAGCGCCGAGATCCGCCTGCGCATGGTCACCACCCTGGCCCAGGCCGCGGGCCCGGCGGGCATGGTCGGCGGCCAGGCCATCGACCTCGGCTCCGTGGGGCTCAAGCTGGACCAGCAGGCCCTGGAATACATGCATCGGCACAAGACCGGGGCACTGATCGAAGCCAGCGTGATCCTTGGCGCCCTGGCCAGCGGCCGGGCCGAAAAGGACGAGCTCAAGGCCCTGCAAACCTACGCTCAGGCCATTGGCCTGGCGTTCCAGGTGCAGGACGACATTCTCGATGTCGAAAGCGATACCGCCACCCTGGGCAAGCGCCAGGGCGCCGATATCGCCCGGGACAAGCCGACCTACCCGGCCTTGCTGGGCCTGGCCGCGGCCAAGGAGTACGCCCTGGAACTGCGCGACCAGGCGCTGCATGCCCTGCGTCCGTTTGACGCAGCGGCCGAGCCGCTGCGCGAGCTGGCGCGCTATATCGTCGAACGCCGCAGCTGATCGGCGGTCCGCAGCAGGACCGCATATCGGCCAAGTTCGGCGCTCTGCGTGGGCAGCTTGCGATGCATAAGGTAAACTGCCGCCTCTTTCTATACCTATAACGATTCGCCTGATGCCCACGACGTTTCATGAGATTCCCCGCAAACGCCCGACCACGCCGCTGCTCGACCGCGCCCAGACGCCGGACGGCCTGCGCCGGTTAGGCGAAGCCGAGCTGGAAACCCTGGCCGATGAGTTGCGCCTGGAATTGCTCTACACGGTCGGCCAGACCGGCGGGCACTTCGGTGCCGGCCTCGGGGTCATCGAGCTGACCATCGCGTTGCATTACGTGTTCGACACCCCGGACGACCGGCTGGTGTGGGACGTGGGTCACCAGGCGTATCCGCACAAGATCCTCACCGGGCGCCGTGAGCAGATGGCCAGCCTGCGCCAGAAAGACGGCCTGGCCGCCTTCCCGCGGCGCTCCGAGAGCGAGTACGACACCTTCGGCGTCGGCCACTCCAGTACCTCCATCAGCGCTGCCCTGGGCATGGCCATCGCCGCCCGCCTGCAGAACAGCGAGCGCAAGGCCATCGCCGTGATCGGCGACGGCGCCCTGACCGCGGGCATGGCCTTCGAGGCCCTGAACCACGCGCCGGAAGTGGACGCCAACATGCTGGTGATCCTCAACGACAACGACATGTCGATCTCGCGCAATGTCGGCGGGCTGTCCAACTACCTGGCCAAGATTCTCTCCAGCCGCACCTACGCCAGCATGCGCGAAGGCAGCAAGAAAGTGCTGTCGCGCCTGCCCGGGGCCTGGGAAATCGCTCGCCGCACCGAAGAATACGCCAAGGGCATGCTGGTCCCCGGCACCCTGTTCGAAGAACTGGGCTGGAACTACATCGGCCCCATCGACGGCCATGACCTGCCGACCCTGATCGCCACCCTGCGCAACATGCGCGACCTCAAGGGCCCGCAGTTCCTGCATGTGGTGACCAAGAAGGGCAAGGGCTTCGCCCCGGCGGAGGTCGACCCGATCGGCTACCACGCCATCACCAAGCTGGAACCCCTGGACGCCCCGGCGGCCGCGCCGAAAAAGGCCGGCGGGCCGAAGTACTCCGGTGTGTTCGGCGAATGGCTGTGCGACATGGCCGCCGCCGACCCGCGCCTGGTGGGCATCACCCCGGCGATGAAGGAAGGTTCGGACCTGGTGGCCTTCAGCGAGCGTTTCCCGCTGCGCTACTTCGACGTGGCAATTGCCGAGCAGCACGCCGTGACCCTGGCGGCCGGCATGGCCTGCGAGGGCGCCAAGCCGGTGGTGGCGATCTATTCGACCTTCCTCCAGCGCGGCTATGACCAGCTGATCCACGATGTGGCGGTACAGAACCTCGACGTGCTGTTCGCCATCGACCGCGCCGGCCTGGTGGGCGAAGACGGCCCGACCCACGCCGGCAGCTTCGACCTCTCCTACCTGCGCTGCATCCCCGGCATGCTGGTGATGACCCCGAGCGACGAGAACGAGCTGCGCATGATGCTCAGCACCGGGCACCTGTACAACGGCCCTGCGGCCGTGCGCTACCCGCGCGGCACCGGCCCCAACGCACCGATCGACAAGAGCCTGGAACCGATCGAGATCGGCAAGGGCGTGATCCGCCGCCAGGGCAGGCAAGTGGCCCTGCTGGTGTTCGGCGTGCAACTGGCCGAAGCCCTGCAAGTGGCCGAGAACCTCGACGCCACGGTGGTCGACATGCGCTTCGTCAAGCCACTGGATGAAGCCCTGGTACGCGAGATCGCCAGCAGCCACGAACTGCTGGTGACCATCGAGGAAAACGCCATCATGGGTGGCGCCGGCGGTGCGGTCAGCGAATACCTGGCACGGGAAAACATCCTCAAGCCGATCCTCCACCTGGGCTTGCCAGACGCCTACGTCGAGCACGCCAAACCGGCGCAGATGCTCGCCGAGTGCGGCCTCGACGAAGCCGGCATCGAGGCCTCGGTGCGCCAGCGCCTGGCGCTGCTGGGCCTGGCTTGATCCACAACGGCCAGCTGTAGCCGCTGTTGCACGCCCGCCATGCGGGCGTCGCTTTTTGGCCTTCACTGTGCAGCCTCTCCCACTTTGCGGCAAAGGCCGAGCCGCGCCAACGGAATAGCCATGAAACTCTCTCGCCTGGCCCTGCCGCTTTGCCTTTTGCCCTGCACCGAACTCTTTGCCGACACCCCCGACCGCGATCAGGCCCTGAAACTGCCCGAAATGCTGATCAGCGCCAACCGCCAGGTGGAAGCGCGCAATGACAGCAGCGCCGCCAACACCGTATTCACCCGGGAAGACATCGACCGCCTGCAACCCACCAGCCTGACCGACCTGTTGCAACGGGTGCCCGGGGTCCAGGTTGCCCAGAGCGGCGGCCGCGGCAACCTGCCGAACATTTTCATTCGCGGCACCAACTCGGCCCAGAGCCTGGTGCTGGTGGACGGCCAGCGCATCAGCAGCTCATCGAGCGGCGACAGTAACCTGCAGTTCATCAGTATCGAGCAGATAGAAAGGGTGGAAGTACTGCGTGGCTCGCGCTCAGTGATCTATGGCAGCGACGCCATTGGCGGGGTGATCCAGATCTTCACCCGGCGCGGAGCGGACTCGGGGCTCCATGGGCGCATGCGCGTCGCCGCTGGCAGCAACCAGACCTGGGAGCGCAGCCTGGGACTGTCCGGTGGAGATCAACAGACACGCTTCAGCCTCGGCGCCAACCTGGATGAAACCGCCGGGATCGACTGGACCCACGAATCGTTCCCCAGCGATGCCGACCATGATGGTTACCGCAACAAGTCGTTGAGCTTCACCCTCAGCCATGCGCTGAACGATGACCTGGAGGTAGGCCTCAACCTGCTGGATAACCGTGGTCGCACGCGCTATGACAACCCCTTCGGGCGCTACGACTCAAGCTACGACGTCTTCGCCCAGGATCCTTACACCGACTTCAGTGTCAGCAGCGTCAGCGGCTATCTCGATGCGCACATCAATGATTACTGGACGTCGCGAGTAGAGCTGGGGCATAGCGAGAACCGCGACCTCAAGCGCGACAAACTCAGTGACGAACGAAACGTATTCAATACCTACCGGGACTCGCTGAACTGGCAGAACGATCTGCGCCTGGACGAACACAACAGCCTGATCCTCGGCGCTGACTGGTACGAAGACCGGCTCAATACCAGCCCGGCGCGATTTGCCGAAGACAGCCGCTGGAACCGGGCGGCCTTCATTCAGCACCGCTTTCGCGGTGACAGTTTCTCCACCGAGCTGGGTCTGCGCCGTGACCAGAACCAGCAGTACGGCAGCCAGAACACTTGGAGCGGCACCTTTACCCTGCCGCTCAACCCGGACAATGACTTGCTGCTCTCCTATAGCGAAGGTTTCCGAGCGCCCAACTTCAGCGACCTGTATTACCCCGGCTTCAGCAACCCCGACCTCAAGCCGGAACACTCCAAGAGTTATGAATTGCAGTGGCGTAACCAACTGACGCAAAGCACTCGCCTGGAGACCTCGATCTTCCGCACCGATATCAAGGACGCAATCATTTATGACCGCATAGCCCAACGCCCGGAAAACGTTGGCGCAGCGAGAATCAACGGTTTCGAAGCGGCCCTGAAACAGGAACTGTTCGGCTGGCAGACCAGCATCGGCACCGCGATCATTGATCCGCGCAATCGCAAGGATGGCCATCAACTGCCGCGCCGTGCCCGCCGCACCTTGAATCTGGATCTAGACCGGCAGTTCGACCAATTGGCGCTAGGTGCCAGTTGGCAACTGGTGAGCAAGAGCCGTGAGGACTTGAGCACGAAAAAGCAGGTCCCGATTGGCGGCTACGGCCTGCTCGGACTGCGAAGCAGTTGGGCGATCAATCAGGAAGTGAAGCTGGACCTGAAACTCGACAACATCTTCGACAAGTCCTATAGCCGCGCGCTCTACGAGTACAACGGCAACGACTATGGCTACCGCAGCGAAGGCCGTACCTGGATGCTCGGCGTGACCTGGACGCCTAAGCTGTAAGGTTCGCCGCCTTCGTCGGCAAGCCGGCTCCTACAGGCCCCTAGGGCAAGGCCTGCCGGTGAACGGGCTCAGCGCTCAGGTGCGATCAAGGCACAGAGCCTGGCCGTCGCGGCAATCATCTGCCCGCTGGGCCGCTCCAGGCCCTTGTCCCTTACCAGCAGCAACCGCCCTTGCCGCACCGCCGCGACCTGCGGCCAGTCCTTCCAGGCATCCAGTTGTCCCTGGGCGGTGGCGAGGATCGCCTGCGGATTGCGCTGCAACACCGACTCGATACTGACCTGGGGCGCCGGCAGTTGCTGGTCGGCAAACACATTGCGCGCGCCGCAGACACTCAAGGCTTCGCTGATGATCTGCCCACCACCCACGGTGTACAGCGGCTGGTCCCAGACCTGATAGAACACCGGCAACGGCGGTTCGCGGTGATAGCGGACGCGCAATGCAGCCAGTTGCCCGTTCAACTCGGCGGCCAGCTCGCGGCCGGCCGCCGGGCGACCCAGGCGCTCGCCGATCTCGGCAATCTGCGCGGTCAGTTGCGGGAAGTCATGGGGTTCGGCAACCAGGGTGGGGATCCCCAGGCGCGCCAGTTGATCGCGCTGGGCCGGGCCGACACTGCCCGGCCAGAGCAACAGCAGATCAGGCTTGAGACTCAGCAAGCGCTCGATATCCAGCTGGCCGTAGCGCCCCACCGAAGGCAGGTCCTTCAGCGGCGCGGGCCGTTCACCGGCATCCAGCACGCCCACCAGCAGCTCGGCAGCCCCCAGCTCTACAACGATTTCCGAGAGCGATGGCGCAAGACTCACCACCCGCTGCGCCGCCAGCGCCGGAACACTGGCCAGCAGGCACAGGACCGCCAGCCAGCGCAGCATCAGCCCAGTTGACGCGGAATGCGATAGAGGTAGAACAGCACCGCCGTGGACACCGCCAGAAGCATCAGCGGCACCGCTTCCAGGCCGACGAACACCGCCAGGGTGCCGATCCAGGCCGGCAGCGACGCCGCCAGGAACGCCACCCGCCGGCTGGCCGCAAGGTTGATCCAGGCCGCCGGTTCCTCGGGAGTGTCCAGGGCTTTCTGGGTGGCGATCAGGGCGTGCTTGTAGCCGCCGAAGAAGCGCAGGCTGACGAACATCGATGCCACCCCGGCAATGAAGAACGGCATCGCCAGCACCGGCAGGATGGGCTCGCCCTGGCCGAACAGCGCGTTGATCACGAACAACGGCAACAGGCCCAGGGCCAGGTATTGCAACCAACTGACGGTCAGGCGCCGCTTGACTTGGCCCCGGGTCACGCGCGGTCGACCTCGCCCTGATGCTCGTTGCCCATCATGTGGTCGAGCTTGCTGGCCTTGGTCGCCAGGTAGAGTTTGTTGTGCGGGTTATGGCCGGTGTGCAGCGGTACGCGCTCGGCGACCTGGATCCCCATCTCGGTCAAGGCCTTGACCTTGCGCGGGTTGTTCGTCATCAGGCGCAGGGACTTGACCCCCAGGTGCTCCAGCATCGGCAGGCACATGGCGTAGTCGCGCTGGTCGGCGGCAAAGCCCAGGCGTTCGTTGGCCTCCACGGTGTCGGCGCCACCGTCCTGCAGTTCATAGGCGCGGATCTTGTTCAAGAGGCCGATACCCCGGCCTTCCTGGCGCAAGTACAGCAACACCCCACGACCTTCGCGGGCAATGGCCTGCAGGGCGGCTTCCAGTTGCGAGCCGCAGTCGCAACGCTGACTGAACAGTGCATCGCCGGTCAGGCACTCGGAGTGCAGGCGGCCGAGAACCGGAGCGCCGTCGGCGATATCGCCCAGGCTGAGCACCACATGCTCGCGGCCGGTAGCTTCATCGAGAAAACCATGCATGGTGAATTGCGCAAAAGGCGTAGGCAGCTTGCAAGCAGCAACAAAAACGACGGGCACTGTTGTGCTCCTGATCTGTATGAGGACTGGAGATTCGCAGAGGCGGCATTGTAACAGCAGCCTCCACTGGACGCTTAGGCTGAATTATCGGAGATAAAGATCGATAAGTTTGATCAACGCACCGCCGGCTAAGGGCTCCCGTCAAAGGGATAAGGCTGTTTCCAGCGCTCGAAGATCGGCCGCAAACGCCCGGTGCTCACCAGCTGTGCCATGCGCTGGTCGTACAGTTCGCGTATTTCCCGCCCGCGCGGGTTGCTGGCGAACCCCAGGTACAGCGGCAGCTCGGTCAGGTGGGTACGCTTGAACTGGCTCGGATCGGAGGCCTGCCCCAGCACGTAGTCGATCTCGGTCTGGGCATCGATGTAATAGTCGGCGCGGCTGTACAGCAGCATCGGCAGGATGCCGATGCGCCGGCGGATCTCGTTGTAGCGACGGATATTGGGCAGGTAGTCCTGGTACTTGTAGCCGCGCACCCAGACCAGTCGGTAACTGGCGATAGTCGCCAGGCTCAACTCGGGGTTGCTGGCCAGTCCCAGGGCGTAGATGTGATCGGTGTCGTAGTTCCAGTGGGGGTAAAGCACACCCGGCGACTCATCACGGTAGGCACCCATGTGGGCGTCCACTTCGCCGCGCTGTACCAGCCCGACCGAACGGGTATAGGGCACGCTGCAACGTTCGATGGTCACACCCAGCGGCTCGAAGACTTCGCGCAGGATGTCCCAGCCCAGCCCCTCGCCGTTGGCTTCGGTGTAATCGCTCCAGACCTCGCTGGCGATGCGAATGTGCCTGGGCTGCGCCTGCGGCTCCGCGGCCCGGACGCTGCAACAGCTCAAGGCAACCAGCAATACCAGCAGCGCGCGGCACACACCCATGCCTATTTCCTCAGCTGAAGCACCACACCAGCCCTTGCATCGCCAGCCAGGCAAACACCCCGGCGAGGACGTCGTCGAGCATGATGCCGACGCCGCCATGCACATGCCGGTCGATCCAGCGAATCGGCCAGGGCTTGAGAATGTCGAAGAAGCGGAACATCAGGAAACCTGCCAGCAGCCAGTACCAGCCTTCGGGCACCAGCCACAGGGTGATCCACATGCCGACCATTTCATCCCAGACGATGCCTTCGTGGTCATGCACCCGCAGATCGTCGGCCACCTTGCCGCACAGCCAGAAGCCGAACAGCATGGTGATGCCGAGCATCAGCCAGTAGCCCCAGTCCGGCAACATCTGCCACAGCGGGATAAAGGGTAGCGCAACCAGCGAACCCCAGGTGCCCGGCGCCTTGGGCAAGGTGCCGGAACCAAAGCCGAAGGCCAGGAAATGCCAGGGGTTGCGCCACACCGACGGCGGTACGAACTCCGCCGGGACCTGTTTGGGATGATCTGTCACTGTGTCTCCGGAAAGTGTTGATAACCCCGGGTGCCGGGGGTGATGTCCTGCCCATCGGCATCCAGCAGGGTCACCCCCTGCCCGGCCACCACTCGCCCGACCACCCGCACTGGCCAGCCGGCCGTCAGTAGCGGCGCCAGTTCGGCCGGTGGCAGGGTGAAGGCCAGGACGTAGTCGTCACCGCCACTCAGGGCCGCGGCGCGAGCGCCCTGCTGGCCGAGAAAGCCCAGCAGCACCGGCGATAGCGGCAGCTTCTCGACCTCGACCTGCAAACCAACCGCCGAGGCCGTGGCGATATGGCCGCAGTCGGCCAGCAAGCCATCGGAGATGTCCAGCGCCGCCGTGGCCTTGCCCCGCAGCGCCTGGCCCAGGGCCAGTTGCGGTTGCGGCGACCAGTAATGGGCCAGCAGTGGCTCAGCCAGCGCCGGCTCGGCGCTGCGCTGGCCCAGAACCAGCGGCAAGGCGCCGGCGGCGTTGCCCAGGTCACCGCCGACGCACAGCAGATCGCCTGCCCGAGCACCGCTGCGGGTCAGGGCCAGGCCGGCAGGTACCCGGCCGAATACCGTCAGGGTCAGGGTCAAGGGGCCGCGGGTGGTATCGCCACCGATCAGGCGCACCCCGCAGTTCTGCGCCATGGCATTCAAGCCTTGGGCATAGGCCTGCAGCCAATCGGTGCTTACCGTCGGCAGGGTCAGGGCAAGGGTAAAGGCCAGTGGCGTGGCGCCCATGGCGGCCAGGTCGCTGACAGCCACCGCCAGGGAGCGTTGGCCAAGAAGAAAGGGCTCGCAGGGATCGGCGAAATGCACACCGGCCACCAGGGTGTCGGTGGAAATCGCCAACTGCTCGCCAGGGGCAACTGCCAGCAAGGCGCAGTCGTCGCCGATCCCCAGGGCAACACCCTCGCCGCCCTGCGCACAAGGCGCGGCAGCGAAGAAGTTGCGGATCAGCTCAAACTCGCCCATGGCAGCTGCAAGCGCGGTTCAGCGCTTGAACGCCTTCACTTCAGCTTCGCGCAGGCGTGGGGCCAGCTTGTCGAGTACGCCATTGACGAACTTGTGGCCATCGGTGGAACCGAAGACCTTGGCCAGCTCGATACCTTCGTTGATCACAACGCGGTACGGCACGTCGACGCGCTTGAGCAGTTCCCAGGTAGACAGGCGCAGAACCGCCAGTTCCACAGGGTCCAGCTCATCGATGGCCAGGTCCAGGCAAGGCACGAGCGCAGTGTCGATCTCGTTCTTGTTGGCCGGAACCCCGTGCAGGATCTCACGGAAGTAGGCGCCATCGATGTCAGTGAAATCGTTGTCGACCCGAAACTGCGCTTCGATCTCGTTCAGCGAATGCTTGGCCATGTGCCATTGGTACAGCGCCTGGGTCGCGAGCTGACGGGCTTCGCGACGCTTGGCGCTCTTGGATGGCTTGCCGGCATTGGCAGGCTTGGGATCGCGCGGGTTGAAACGATCGCTATCGTCGCTAATCACTTGGCCTCCAACTGCGCCAGCAGGCTGACCATTTCCAGGGCGGACAGGGCAGCTTCAGCACCTTTGTTGCCGGCCTTGGTGCCGGAACGCTCGATGGCTTGTTCGATCGAGTCAACGGTCAGCACGCCGAAGGCCACTGGCACGCCGAACTCCATGGACACCTGGGCCAGGCCCTTGGTGCACTCGCCAGCCACGTATTCGAAGTGCGGAGTACCGCCACGAATGACCGCGCCCAGGGCGACGATTGCCGCGAACTCACCCTTTTGTGCCACTTTCTGTGCAACCAACGGAATTTCGAAGGCGCCAGGAGCACGGATGATGGTGATGTCGCTTTCGCTCACGCCGTGGCGAACCAGGGCGTCAACCGCGCCGCTGACCAGGCTTTCGACGACGAAGCTGTTGAAACGGCCGACCACCAGGGCATAGCGGCCTTTAGGGGCGATGAAGGTACCTTCGATGGTCTTCAGGGTCATTCGACAAATCTCTTAAAGAGCCAGAGCGTGTCTAGTACACGCTCTTCAGTGATATTTGAACCGCGAATAGGCTGCCGGAAACAGGCGGCTTTTATTCGGAGGGCACGTATTCTACAACTTCCAGGTCGAAACCGGATATCGCATTAAACTTCATCGGCGCACTCATCAGGCGCATTTTGCGTACACCCAGGTCGCGCAGGATCTGCGAACCGGCACCGACGATGCTATAGGTGGTGGGCTTCTTCGCCGGCTGGTGCTCCGCGGTTTCACGGATATGCGCCAGCAGCACGTCGCCATCCAGCGGGTGCCCGAGCAACAGCACCACGCCACTGCCGGCCTCGGCCACCGTGGCCATGGCCGCCCGCAGGCTCCAGCGGCCCGGTTGCTTGACCATCAGCAGGTCGCGCAGCGGATCCATGTTGTGCACCCGTACCAGGGTCGGCTCTTCAGCGCAGATCTCGCCCAGGGTCAGGGCCATGTGCACGTCGCCTTCCACGGAATCACGATAGGTCACCAGGTTGAACTGGCCCAGTTCGCTATCCAGCGGCTGCTCGGCAATCCGCTGAACGGTACGTTCGTGGATCATCCGGTAGTGGATCAGGTCGGCAATGGTGCCGATCTTGATGTTGTGCTCGGCGGCGAAGGCTTCCAGTTCGGTGCGACGGGACATGGTGCCGTCGTCGTTCATCACTTCGCAGATCACCCCGCTGGGCTCGAAACCGGCCATGCGCGCCAGGTCGCAGGCGGCCTCGGTGTGGCCAGCGCGGGCCAGGGTGCCGCCGGGCTGGGCCATCAGCGGGAAGATGTGGCCCGGGCTGACGATGTCCTCGGCCTTGGCGTCCTTGGCAGCGGCAGCCTGCACGGTACGGGCGCGGTCAGCGGCGGAGATGCCGGTGGTCACGCCTTCGGTGGCCTCGATGGAGACGGTGAACTTGGTGCCAAACCCCGAACCGTTGCGCGGCGCCATCAGCGGCAGCTTGAGCAGCTCGCAGCGCTCGCGGCTCATGGGCATGCAGATCAGGCCGCGGGCGTGCTTGGCCATGAAGTTGATGTGTTCGGCCTTGCAGCACTCGGCGGCCATGATCAGGTCGCCTTCGTTCTCGCGATCTTCGTCATCCATGAGGATGACCATCTTGCCTTGGCGGATGTCTTCAACCAGTTCTTCGATGCTGTTGAGCGCCACTCGGCACCCCCTTGAGTCAGGATTTGAGATAGCCGTTAGCGGCCAGAAAACTTTCGGTAATGGTGCCGCCCGTGGCCTCGGCCGCCTTGTCGCCCAGCAGCAGGCGCTCCAGGTAGCGCGCCAGCAGGTCCACCTCAAGGTTGACCTGCCGACCCGGCCGGTAGTCGGCCATGATGGTTTCCGCCAGGGTGTGGGGAACGATGGTCAGCTCGAACTCGGCGCCATTGACCGCGTTGACCGTCAGGCTGGTGCCGTCGACGGTGATCGAGCCTTTATGGGCGATGTACTTGGCCAGCTCTTTCGGTGCGCGGATGCGGAACTGGATGGCCCGGGCATTTTCTTCCCGCGCCACCACTTCACCGACGCCGTCGACATGGCCACTGACCAGGTGACCGCCCAGGCGGGTGGTCGGGGTCAGGGCTTTCTCCAGGTTCACCCGGCTGCCGGCCTTCAACTGATGAAAGGCGGTGCAGTCCAGGGTTTCACGGCTGACATCGGCCCAGAAACCATCGCCAGGCAGTTCAACTGCGGTCAGGCAGACGCCGTTCACCGCGATGCTGTCGCCCAGTTTGACGTCGGCCAGATCAAGCTTGCCGGTTTCTACATAGACCCGCACATCTCCGCCTTTTGGGGTCAATGCGCGAATGCTGCCGATGGATTCGATGATGCCGGTGAACATGGAGTCCTCCTCGAGAACAGGGCCGCCGGGTAGGCGAAAGTCGGGAATTATACGCTCGCTGGCGGGGCCGGGATGGCAGTGACTCGCCAGTCATCGCCCACCGCACGCATTTCTATGATCTTCAGCAATGGCGCCTGGCTCATCTGCGCCAGCGGCCAGTCCAGCAACGGCCGCGCAGAGGAACCGAGGAACTTGCCGGCGACGAATATCTGGTACTCGTCCACCAGGCCCTGCTGGGCAAAGGCCCCGGCCAGGCGTGGGCCGGCTTCCACCAGCACTTCGTTGACCCCACGGGCCGCCAGCTCCAACAGCAGGCGACGCAGATCCACCTGGCCATCGGGGCCGGGAACAATCAGGCATTCCGGGCCGTTGGCGTATTGCTCTTCCACCGCCGCACAAGTGGCAACCAACGCTGGGCCGGCCTTGAAGAATGGCGCATCCAGAGGCACCCGCAGGCGGCCGTCGATCAGCACCCGCAACGGCGGCCGGCTCATGGCCAGGGCGGTCTGCTCGGCATCCAGGCCCAGTTCGGCGGCGCGCACGGTCAGCCGCGCGTCGTCCGCCAGCACTGTGTCGGCGCCGGTCAGTACCACGCTGGACTCGGCCCGCAGGCGCTGCACTGCAGAGCGCGCCGCAGGGCCAGTGATCCACTGGCTCTCGCCACTGGCCATGGCGGTGCGGCCATCCAGGCTCATGGCCAGCTTGACCCGCACATAAGGCAAGCCGTGCTCCATGCGTTTCAGAAAGCCTTTATTGATCGCCCGCGCCTCGCCTTCCAGCACACCGCCATGGGTGTCGATGCCGGCCTGGGCCAGGCGATGCAAGCCACGGCCGGCCACTTCCGGGTTGGGGTCCTGCATGGCCGCGACCACCCGTGCCACACCGGCATTCACCAGGGCGTCGGCGCAGGGCGGCGTACGCCCGTGATGGCTGCAGGGTTCGAGGGTCACATAGGCGGTGGCGCCACGGGCCAGTTCACCGGCCGCGCGCAGGGCATGCACCTCGGCATGGGGCTCGCCGGCCCGCACGTGCCAGCCCTCGCCCACCACCTGGCCGTCGCGCACGATGACGCAGCCGACACGCGGGTTGGGATGGGTGGAGTAGCGACCCTTGCGCGCCAGTTCCAGAGCACGGGCCATGTAGTGGGCGTCGAGGACCGCTTGCTCGGCAGGCTGGCTCATTGCTTGGCCGGCTCACGGGCGAGACGGTCGATCTCTTCGCGGAATTCGTTGAGGTCCTGGAAACGGCGATAGACCGAGGCGAAGCGGATGTAGGCGACTTCATCGAGCTTCTGCAGCTCGGTCATCACCAGCTCACCCACGACCAGCGACTTGACCTCGCGCTCGCCGGTGGCCCGCAGCTTGTGCTTGATGTGCACCAGCGCCGCCTCCAGACGCTCGACACTCACCGGGCGTTTTTCCAGGGCGCGCTGCATACCGGCGCGCAGTTTTTCTTCGTCGAAGGGCTGACGGCTGCCGTCAGTCTTGATCAGGCGCGGCATCACCAGTTCGGCGGTTTCGAAGGTGGTGAAACGTTCACCACAGGCCAGGCATTCACGCCGGCGGCGCACCTGTTCGCCCTCGGCGACCAGACGCGAGTCGATGACCTTGGTGTCGTTGGCACCGCAGAAGGGACAGTGCATGGTGGCAGGCAACAAAAAAAGGGAGGGCCATGGTAGCGCATCCCACTGGCAAGACAAGCCATAGCCTTTACGGTATACAGACCGACTATTATGTTTCGCACACGGAAATTCGCCTTGTTGGAGCTTCAGATGCCGCTCAGACCGCTCGTTCTGCTCAGTCTTGTCAGCCTGTTGGTCGCTTGCAGCAGCGATACGCCAAAAACCGCGGCCCCCTCCACTTCACAGCAGCAGGCGGTGAAAAAAAATCAGGAACCGGCCGATCCAGGCCCCTTGCCGGCCTACCAGCGCGAGTTGAGTGGCACCCTCGAGGGCGTACCGGCCGGCGCCGACGTCGAGCTGGCCCTGCTGGTGATCGATGAGCGCGGCCGTCCGCAACGCCTGCTGGCCAGCAGCAACCTGAGCGGCACCAGCCAGGCCCTGCCGTTCCGCCTGCGCTTTGCCACCGAAGCCTTTCCGGCCGGCGCCCGGGTCGAACTGCGCGGCCGCGCCAGCCAGTCCGGCCAACTGATCCTGCACCTGCCGGCCCAACGCATCGACCAACCCACCAGCCAGGCCCTGGGCCAACTGCAATTTGTCAAAGCCCCATGAATGTCCCGCTCGACCTGCAAGCTGCCCTCAGCGAACTGCTGGGGGACGCGCGACTGGTAGCCTGCGAGCTGCCCGATACCACGCTGAAGCTCTGGCTGATCGACGCCGACAACATGGACCGCGCCTTCACCCCGGAAGAAACCCGGCGCATCCTCCACGAGCCGCCCTACTGGAGCTTCTGCTGGGCCAGCGGCCTGGCCCTGGCGCGCTACCTGGCCGAGCAGCCGCATTGGGTCGCGGGCAAGCGGGTGCTGGATTTCGGTGCCGGTTCCGGCGTGGCGGCGATTGCCGCGGCCAAGGCCGGGGCCCGGGAAGTGGTGGCCTGTGACCTTGACCCGCTGGCCATTGCCGCCTGCCGGGCGAATGCCCGACTCAATGGCGTCGAGCTGAGCTATTCCATGGATTTCTTCGCCGAGGCCGACCGCTTCGACCTGATCCTGGTGGCGGACGTGCTCTACGACCGGGCCAACCTGCCGCTGCTGGACCAGTTCCTCAGCCGTGGTCGCCAGGCCCTGGTGGCGGATTCCCGCGTACGGGACTTCCAGCACCCGCTCTATCAGCGCCTGGAAATGCTCAATGCCCTCACCCTGCCCGACCTGGCCGAACCCTGGGAATTTCGCAACGTGAGCCTCTATCACGCACAGCGGCGATAGCGATTTTCAGCCTCCCGGCCAGCCTTTATAGTGGTTCCATTCCCGCTTATTCGAGATACCCCATGAGTCAGGAAACGCCCTACATCTTCGACGCCCGCACCGCTGATTTCGACCAGTCGGTGATCGAGAACTCCTTTCACAAGCCGGTCCTGGTGGACTTCTGGGCCGAGTGGTGTGCGCCCTGCAAGGCGCTGATGCCGATGCTGCAGCAAATTGCCGAGAGCTATCAGGGCGAACTGCTGCTGGCCAAGGTCAACTGCGACATCGAGCAGGACATCGTCGCCCGCTTCGGCATCCGCAGCCTGCCCACCGTGGTGCTGTTCAAGGACGGCCAGCCCGTAGACGGCTTTGCCGGTGCGCAACCGGAATCCGCGGTGCGGGCCATGCTCGAACCCCATGTGCAGATGCCGCCACCGCCGGCCGCCGATCCCCTGGAACAGGCCGAAGCCCTGTTTGCCGAAGGTCGTATCGGCGATGCCGAGGCCCTGCTCAAGGTGCTGCTGGGCGAAGACAACAGCAACGCCAAGGCGCTGATCCTCTACGCCCGCTGCCTGGCCGAGCGTGGCGAGCTGGGTGAAGCCCAGACCGTGCTCGACGCGGTCAAGAGCGATGAGCACAAGGCGGCCCTGGCCGGAGCCAAGGCGCAGATCACCTTCCTCAAGCAGGCCGCGGACCTGCCGGACGCCGCCGAGCTCAAGGCGCGCCTGGCCAAGGACCCGCAGGACGATGAAGCGCTGTACCAACTGGCGATCCAGCAACTGGCGCGCCAGCAATATGAAGCGGCGCTCGAAGCCCTGCTCAAGCTGTTCATGCGCAACCGCAGCTACAACGAAGGCATCGCCCACAAGACCCTGCTGCAAGTCTTCGACCTGCTGGGCAACGACCACCCCCTGGTGACCGCCTACCGCCGCAAGCTGTTCGCCGCCCTGTACTGAGCCGGCTGGTGCAGGAGCTGGCTTGCCAGCAAAAGCGTTCTGACAGGCCGAACGCGTTCGCCAGCAAGCGGGCTCCTGCAGGGTCATTGCACCCAGCTGTAGATCGGCGTATCGGCGCCGCTCACCACCTTGACCTCGGCGCAGTGGCGCAAGCGCACCAACAAGCGCTTGCCTGCCGCCGCGCTACCGGCCAGCCCTTCCAGTTGCTCCAGCAACTCCGGCCCGCTGAGCTGCCCGGCCTTGCGCAGCAACTCCTTGGTGGTCTGCCACAGGGCATCGTCCTGGCTGGCTGGCTTCGCCGCCACCGCGACGCTCTCGGGCTTGGCCGCCTGCAACTGCGCACCCAGTTGCGCCCAGTCGCCTTCGTCCAGTTCCAGGGTCAAATCCACCGGCCAGTCGCCGATGCTTCCACGAATCCGCAACATTGCTGTGCTCCTGAATTTTTCTGACGAGCATGCTCCCACGCGTCTTGCGCAACGCCAAGCGGCCGGTCAAACTCAGCGGCCGATTGTTATAAGATCACATAACATTTATTTCATCTTCGCTCCGGAGACTTGCTATGCGCCGTCTGCTACTCGCCCTGCCGTTCGCCCTGTTGCCGCTGGCCGCCGCCCAGGCCGCGCAAGCCCATGATCACGAGCATGAACATGGCAGCCTCGGCGCCCACGAACATGGAGTCGGCCGTTTGAACGCAGTGCTCGACGGCCAGACCCTGGAACTGGAGCTGGAGAGCCCGGCAATGAACCTGGTGGGCTTCGAACACGCTCCGAGCACCGACGCCGACAAGGCCAAGGTGGCTGCCGCCCGCACCCAGCTGGAACAGCCGCTGGTACTGTTCAGCCTGCCCAAGGCAGCGGCGTGCGTGGTGGCCAAGCAGGAGCTGGAGAGCCCGCTGTTCGGCGACAAGCCCGATGCCGATGATCACGATGACGACGACCACGACGAAGATGCCAAGGACACCGCTGGCCACGAGCATCACCATGAGCACAGCGAGATCCACGCCCACTACCAGTTCACCTGCGCCAAGCCGGATGCCCTGAAGACCCTCGATCTGGGGCAGGTCTTCAAGACCTTCCCCGCCACCCAGAAAATTCAGGTACAACTCATTTCGCCGAATGGCCAGCAGGGCGTCGAAGCCAGCGCCACGGCGGCAACCCTGAAGTTCTGAGCGCCAACCCTGTAGCCGCTGCCTTCGGCGGCTACAACACTCATCCGATGATCGACCCGACATGACCCAAGCACTTATCGAACTGTCCAACCTGGGCTTCAACTGGCCCGGTCATCCACCGTTACTGGACATCCCGGACTTTCGCCTGGAAGTCGGCGAAACCCTGTTCCTCAAGGGCCCCAGCGGCAGCGGCAAGACCACCCTGCTGGGCCTGCTGGGCGGCGTGCAGAAACCCAACCAGGGCAGCATTCGCCTGCTGGGCCAGGAGCTGACCGAGCTTTCGGCCGGCGCCCGCGACCGCTTTCGCGTCGATCACACCGGCTACATCTTCCAGCAGTTCAACCTGCTGCCGTTTCTCTCGGTACGCGAGAACGTCGAGCTGCCCTGCCACTTCTCCAAGCTACGGGCCGGCCGCGCCGCACAGCGCCATGGCAGCGTCGACCAGGCCGCAGCCACCCTGCTGGCCCACCTGGGGCTGAAGGACCCGGAGCTGCTCGGCCGCCGCGCCGATTCGCTATCCATCGGCCAGCAGCAGCGGGTCGCTGCGGCCCGGGCGCTGATCGGCCAGCCGGAACTGGTGATTGCCGACGAACCGACTTCGGCGCTGGACCACGACGCCCGGGAAGCCTTCCTCCAATTGCTGTTCGCCGAATGCCGCGAAGCCGGGGCCAGCCTGCTGTTCGTCAGCCACGACCAGAGCCTGGCAGCGCTGTTCGATCGCAACCTGTCGCTGGCCGAACTCAATCGCGCCGCCAAGCCCGCAGAGGTCTGAGATGTATCTGTTCCGTCTAGCCATGGCCAGCCTGGCTAACCGTCGCTTCACCGCGATCCTCACCGCCTTCGCCATTGCCCTCTCGGTCTGCCTGCTGCTGGCGGTGGAGCGGGTGCGCACCGAAGCCCGGGCCAGTTTCGCCAGCACCATCAGCGGCACCGACCTGATCGTCGGCGCCCGTTCCGGTTCGGTGAACCTGCTGCTGTACTCGGTATTCCGCATCGGCAACGCCACCAACAACATCCGCTGGGACAGCTTCGAGCACTTCGCCAGCAACCCCAAGGTAAAGTGGGCGATCCCGATTTCCCTGGGCGACTCCCACCGCGGCTACCGGGTGATGGGCACCACCGACGCCTACTTCCAGCACTACCAGTACGGCCACCAGCAGAACCTGCAACTGGCGGTGGGCCGGGCCTTCGCCAGCGACCCCTTCGAAGTGGTGCTGGGGGCCGAAGTCGCCGATGCCTTGCACTACAAGCTGGGGGACAAGCTGGTACTGGCCCATGGCGTGGCGGCCATCAGCCTGGTCAAGCACGACGACAAGCCCTTCACCGTGGTCGGCATCCTCAAGCGCACCGGCACTCCGGTGGACCGCACCCTGCACATCAGCCTGGGCGGCATGGAGGCGATCCACATCGACTGGCACAACGGCGTGCCGGCCCGTGGCGAGGGGCGCATCAGCGCCGACCAGGCGCGCAACATGGACCTGACGCCCCAGGCCATCACCGCCTTCATGCTGGGCCTCAACAGCAAGATCTCGACCTTCGCCCTGCAACGGGAGATCAACGAATTCCGCGGCGAGCCGATGCTGGCGATCCTGCCCGGCGTGGCCCTGCAGGAACTCTGGAGCCTGATGGGCACCGCCGAGAAAGCCTTGTTCGTGGTGTCGCTGTTCGTGGTCCTGACCGGCCTGATCGGCATGCTCACGGCGATCCTCACCAGCCTCAATGAACGCCGGCGGGAGATGGCCATCCTGCGCTCGGTGGGCGCGCGCCCCTGGCACATTGCGACCCTGCTGATCTTCGAAGCCTTCGCCCTGGCGCTGTTCGGGGTGCTGGCCGGGCTTGGCCTGCTGTACCTGGGCATCGCCCTGGCCCAGGGCTACGTGCAGTCGAATTACGGCCTGTACCTGCCACTGTCCTGGCCCAGCCAGTATGAGTGGACGCTGCTGGGCGGTATTCTGATCGCCGCGCTGCTGATGGGCAGCGTGCCGGCCTGGCGCGCCTACCGGCAATCCCTGGCCGATGGCCTGTCGATTCGTTTATGAGCCCTGGTTTATGAAGACCCAACGCTTGCTGCGCTCTCTGCTTGCCCTGTCGCTGCTGTTCAGCTCGCCGCTGTGGGCGGCGGGGGCTCCGAAGGACCTGACCTGGTCGGAAATGATCCCGCCGGACGCGCCGCCGGAAGTGCCGAACATGAAGCCGCTGCACGACCTGTCGCAGATGAGCGATGCGCTGTCCGCCGAATCGGCTCCCGCTGCCAAGCAGGACCTGCCCAATGCCCCGGTGGTGAAGAGCCTCGACGGCCAATCGGTGCGCCTGCCCGGCTACATCGTGCCCCTGGAAGTGAGCGAGGAAGGACGCACCACAGACTTCCTGCTGGTGCCCTACTTCGGCGCCTGCATCCACGTACCGCCACCGCCGTCGAACCAGATCGTCCACGTCACCAGCGAAGTCGGGGTGAAACTCGATGAGCTGTACCAGCCGTACTGGATCGAAGGCGACATGCAGGTCAAGCCCTCCACCAGCGAGCTGGCGGATGCCGGCTACCAGATGGTGGCGCAGAAGATCTACGTCTACGAGTTGCCGGAGTAAAAGAGCACGGGCGGGCGACGCCCGGGGAACGTCAAAAGAGTGCGGGGCAAAAGAATAGTTCACCCCGCCAACCGGGGTTTGCCATTTCATTGAGCTGAGTCAAGGCGGTCAACTTGACGATCCTTACCATTGGACATAGCCAATCTGAATCGTCCTTTGGAGCTCCCATGCACAAGTCTCTGCTTAGCGCCTCCCTGATCGCGCTCGCACTCGCCGCCCCGATTGCCAACGCCCACGAAGCTGGTGACATCATCGTTCGTGCCGGTGCGATTACCGTCAAACCCAAAGCCAACAGCTCCGACGTCAAGGTCGACAGCGGCCCACTGGCTGGCGCCAACCTGGGCGGCAAGGCGACCATGGACAGCGACACTCAGTTGGGCTTGAACTTCGCCTACATGCTGACCAACAACATCGGTATCGAGTTGCTGGCCGCCACCCCGTTCGAACACGACGTGAAGATCCGCAACACGTCCCTGGCTCCGGCCAACGGCAAGCTGGGTACTCTCAAGCACCTGCCACCGACCCTGAGCGTGGTGTACTACCCGCTGGACCACAAGTCGGTGTTCCAACCCTACGTCGGTGCCGGTATCAACTACACCTGGATCTACGACGAGCACGTCGGCAGCCGCGCCCAGTCCGAAGGTTTCGACAACTTCCGCGCCAAGAACTCCTGGGGCCTGGCCTGGCAGATCGGTGCCGACTACATGCTGACCGACAACATCATGATCAACGCCCAGGCACGCTACATCGACATCGATACCCGCGCCTACGTGGACAACAACGCCCTGGCCGCCGGCACTCGTGCCAAGGTCAATGTGGACGTCGACCCATGGGTCTACATGGTGGGCCTGGGTTACAAGTTCTAAACCCGCCAGCAATAAAAAAGGCGCCTTGCAAGGCGCCTTTTTCATGTGCGTGTTTTCCCTCAGCGCCCCATCAGGCGGGCGAGGCCGACGCTCATCGGGGTCGGCTCGGGGAACTTGAAGCGCTGCAGCAGGCGCTGGTTGCCAGCCCGCGAATGGCGGATATCGCCCGCCCGAGCCGGGCCGTAGCTGATGGGTGGCAAGGCACCCACCACCTCGGCCAGGGCCGCGAGCATCTGCTTGAGGGTCGTGGCCTGGTTCAAGCCAACGTTGACCGCTCCCACTTCCAACTGCGGCGCCTCGATGGCCTGCACCAGCACCTGAACCAGATCGCCGACGTAGACGAAATCCCGGGTCTGCTCGCCATCGCCGAACACGGTGATCGGCAAGCCTTGCTGGGCCCGTTCGCTGAAGATGCTGATCACCCCGGAATAGGGCGAAGACGGATCCTGGCGCGGGCCGAAGATGTTGAAGAAGCGAAAGATCGCCGGTTCCAGCCCGTGCTGGCGCCGGTAGAAATCCAGGTAGTACTCGCTGGCCAGCTTGTCCGAGGCATAAGGGGTCAGCGGCGCCTTGGCCGTGTCCTCATCGATGGACTGGCCTTCCCCGTTGTTGCCATACACCGCGGCGCTGGAAGCGAACAGCACTCGCTTGACGCCGTGCTCACGCATGGCCTCACAGACATTCAGGGTACCGATGAAATTGCTCTGGTGGGTCTGCACCGGGTCGTCCACCGAGGCCTGCACCGAAGCCACCGCTGCCAGGTGCGCCACAGCGCAGCAGCCTTGCATGGCCTGGCTGACCAGCGACGCATCGGCCACATTGCCCTCGATCAGCTCGACCCGCGGATCAGCCAGCGGCAGGTTGCTCGGTTTGCCGGTGGACAAGTCGTCCAGCACCCGCACCGCGTAGCCCTTGGCGAGCAGGGCATCGGCCAGGTGCGAGCCAATGAAACCGGCACCGCCGGTGATCAATACGAGGCCTTCAGCCATGACGATAAAACCTATCCAGTAAAGCCGGGAGCGCGGCACGCCAGGCGCGCGGCTTGATCCCGAAGGTATGAAGGATTTTCTTGCAGGCCAGTACTGCGTGCTGCGGTTCCTCGGCGGCATCGGCGCTGGCGGCATGGGCCTGGGCGGTCGGCGCCTCGATGGCCAGCGGGTGCAATTGCCGGGCTTCGGTCAGCACCGCCTGCCCCAGGGCCAGGGGCGTGGTGGCTTCCTGGCCGGCGTAGTGGTAGGTGCCCCAAAGCGGCGCGGCGCAATCGAGCTGCTTGAGCACCGAGATGATCACCCGCGCGGCATCGTCCACCGGAGTCGGATTACCCCGCCGGTCGTCGGCCATCAACAGTTCGTCCGGGGATTCGGCCCGGGCCAGGAAACGCCCGAGAATGCCGTCCGGGCTGTCATCCAGCAGCCAGCCGAAACGCAGCAGCACGTGCTGCGGGCAGGTGGCGCGAACGCTTTGCTCGATCCGCCACAGAGCCTGGCCGCGCAGGCCCAGGGGCACCGGCTCGTCCTTTTCGCTGTAGGCAGTCGCCCGGGAGCCGTCGAACACCCGGTAGCTCGAAGGTTGCAGGAGGATGATGTTGTGATGCTGGCAAAGCTCTGCCAGGCGCTCGACCGCCCGTTCCTGGCCGCTCAAGCGCGCCTCGCTCACGCTCTCCGCCTGAAACCAGTCGAAGTAGTAAGCCAGGTTGATCAAGGCATCCGGGCGGGTGTCGTCGAGCAGTTGCGTAAGGCTCGCGGCATCCCAGCCGTCTTGCGGCGGACGGGGGGCGAGGAAACCGATGTCTTCCTCCGCACCCAGGCGAATCAGCGCCTGCCCAAGGGCATTTCCGCCGCCCAGTAACATAAGGCGCATTCGCATAGAGTCAGCAGGCCCAGTCTGTTCAGAACGATGGTTGGAGTCGGCCAGTCTCGTGGGGCTGGCCGTCGATAATTGCCGGAATCGTTGCATTTTGCGGGTTTGTGGCGCAAGCGTCACTCAGAAAGTGTCGAGGCCCCCATGGAATCAACGGTGCTTGCAAGTTGCCGGATGCGGCCGCATAAATCCATCCATGAACCTTGCCCAATCCGTGAATCCGGTGCTGGACGGCTTCCACCCCGCTGTCAGCGCCTGGTTCAAGCATACCTTTGCCGCTGTGACCCCAGCCCAGGCCCGCGCCTGGCCGCTGATCGCCCAGCGCCGCTCGACCCTGATCGCCGCGCCCACCGGCTCCGGCAAGACCCTGACCGCCTTTCTCGCGGTGATCGATGACCTGGTGCGCCAGGGGCTGGCCGGCGGTGGTCAGCTGCCGGACGCCACCCTGGTGGTGTATGTGTCGCCACTCAAGGCCTTGAGCAATGACATTCAGATCAACCTGCAGCAGCCACTGGCGGGCATCACCGAGCAATTGCGCCGCATGGGCCTGCCGGAACTGTCCATCAGCACCGCGGTGCGCACCGGCGATACCCCGCAGAAAGACCGCAACGCCATGCGCAAGAGCGCGCCGCAGATCCTCGTCACCACCCCGGAATCCCTCTACGTGCTGCTGGGCTCGGATTCCGGCCGCAGGATGCTGGCCAGCACCCGCAGCGTGATCGTCGACGAAATCCACGCCCTGGCCGGCAGCAAGCGCGGCAGCCACCTGGCCCTGAGCCTGGAACGCTTGCAGGCCTTGTGCGCCGAACCCTTGCTGCGCATCGGCCTATCCGCCACGCAGAAGCCCATCGAAGCCGTGTCGCGCTTTCTGGTGGGCCACGGCCGCCCTTGCGAAATCGTCGATATCGGCCACGCCCGGCCCCGGGACCTGGACATCGAAGTGCCGCCGGTGCCGCTGTCGGCGGTCATGGCCAATGACGTCTGGGAGCTGGTGTACGAGCGCCTCGCCAACCTGGCCAGGGAACACCGCACCACGCTGATATTCGTCAACACCCGGCGCCTGGCCGAGCGCCTGGCCCGCCACCTCAGCGAGCGCCTGGGCAAGCAGGCGGTGGCCGCGCACCACGGCAGCCTGGCCAAGGAGCAGCGCCTGGAAGCCGAGCAGCGGCTCAAGGCCGGCGACCTGCAAGTGCTGATCGCTACCGCTTCCCTGGAGCTGGGGATCGATATCGGTGATGTCGACCTGGTGTGCCAGATCGGCTCGCCGCGCTCGATCTCGGCCTTTCTGCAGCGGGTCGGCCGCTCCGGTCACCAGGTGGGCGGCACGCCCAAGGGCCGGTTGTTCGCCCTGACCCGCGACGACCTGATCGAATGCGCCGCCCTGCTCGACTGCGTGCGCCGGGGCGAACTGGACACTCTACTGATTCCCCATGCCCCCCTGGATGTGCTGGCCCAGCAGATCGTCGCTGAAGTCAGCTGCCAGGAGTGGTCGGAAGCCGCGCTACTGGACATGCTGCGCCAGGCCGCGCCCTACGCCGACCTGGATCAGGCCCACTACCAGGCGCTGTTGCAGATGCTCGCCGAGGGCTTCAACGGGCGCCAGGGCCTGCGCAGCGCCTACCTGCACCGCGACGCCCTGGCCCGCACCCTGCGCGGGCGCCGAGGCGCCCAACTGACCGCGCTGACCAGCGGCGGGACCATCCCCGACAACGCCGACTACAGCGTGCTGCTGGAGCCCCAGGGGCTGAACATTGGCAGCGTCAACGAAGACTTCGCCGTGGAAAGCATTGCCGGCGACGTGTTCCAGCTGGGCAACACCTCCTATCGCATCCTGCGGGTGGAAACCGGCAAGGTGCGGGTCGAGGATGCCCAGGGCCAGCCGCCGAACATTCCCTTCTGGCTCGGCGAAGCCCCCGGGCGCAGCGCCGAACTCTCCGGTGCCGTGGCGCGCCTGCTGGCCCAACTCGACGAGTTGCTCGGCGCCACGCCCGGCCAGTTGCAAGCGGCCATCCACTGGTTGCACCACGAACTGGGCCTGAACCTGGCCAGCGCCGAGCAACTGGTGGATTACCTGGCACCGGCGCGCCTGGCCCTGGGCGCGCTGCCGTCCCAGGACACGCTGATCATGGAGCGCTTCTTCGACGAGTCCGGCGGCACCCAACTGGTGATCCACAGCCCCTTCGGCAGCCGCATCAACCGCGCCTGGGGCCTGGCCCTGCGCAAGCGCTTCTGCCGCACCTTCAATTTCGAATTGCAGGCGGCCGCCAGCGAGGACGCGATCGTCCTTTCCCTGTCCACCAGCCACAGCTTCGCCCTGGACGAGGTCTGGCGTTACCTGCACAGCAACAGCGCCGAACACATCCTAGTCCAGGCGCTGCTGGACGCACCGCTGTTCGGCGTGCGCTGGCGCTGGAACGCCGGAGTGGCGCTGGCCCTGCCGCGCTACAGCGGCGGGCGCAAAGTGCCGCCGCAGATCCAGCGCATGAAAAGCGAAGACCTGATCGCCAGCGTGTTTCCCGACCAGATCGCCTGCCTGGAAAACCTGGCCGGCGAGCGCGAGATTCCCGACCATCCGCTGGTGGAGCAGACCCTCGACGACTGCCTGCACGAAGCCATGGACAGCGAAGGCTGGTTGAACCTGCTGCGTCGCATGGAACAGGGCCAGGTGCGCCTGCTCAGCCGCGAACTGCCGGCGCCCTCGCCCCTGGCGGCGGAAATCCTCAGCGCCAAGCCCTACACCTTTCTCGATGACGCCCCCCTGGAGGAACGCCGCACCCAGGCGGTGCTGGCCCGGCGCTGGAGCGACCCGCAAGCCACCGACGACCTGGGCGCCCTGGATGCCGAAGCGATTGCCGCGGTGGCCGCCGAAGCCTGGCCAGCCCCGGCCAGTGCCGATGAAATGCACGAAGCGCTGATGAGCCTGGCCTGTATCAGCGAAGCCGAGGCCCAGGCCAACCTCCACTGGCCCGAGTGGCTGCAAGCCCTTTCCAGCCAGGGCCGCGCCTGCCGCTTGCAGGCCGGCCCGGGCGGCGGCTTGTGGCTGGCCCTGGAGCGCATCTGCTGTCTGCGGGCGCTGTACCCTCAGGCCGCCTTGCAACCCGCGCTGCAACCGGTGCCCGGTTTCGACCAGGCCTGGGAGGCACAGCCGGCCCTGGTGGAGCTGATTCGCGCCCGCCTCAGCGGCTTCGCTCCCCTGACCCTGGCGCAGATCGCCGCGCCCCTGGGCCTGCCCGCTTCCAGCATCCACCAGGCGCTGATCCAGCTGGAGAGCGAAGGTTATGTGCTGCGGGGGCGCTTCAGCCCTGGCGGCGATGAAGAACAATGGTGCGAACGTCACCTGCTGGCGCGGATCCACCGCTACACGGTGAAGCGCCTGCGCCGGGAAATCGAACCGGTGGCCTTGCAGGATTTCATGCGCTTTCTGTTCGACTGGCAGCACCTGTCGCCGGGTACCCAGGGCCAGGGCAGCGCCATGCTGGCCGAGCTGGTCGCGCAGTTCGAAGGCTACCCCGCAGCGGCCTCGGCCTGGGACAGCGACCTGCTGCCGGCGCGCCTGAAGGATTACTCCGCCAGTTGGCTGGATGACCTGTGCCGCAGCGGCAAGGTGGTCTGGAGCCGGATCAACAGCAGCGGCAAGATCGCCGCCAGCGCCCTGCGCAGCACTCCCATCGTGTTGCTGCCCCGGGCCCGCGTGGCGCTCTGGAACGCCCTGACCTGCCCCGTCGACAGCAATGACTTGTCACCCAAGGCGCAGAAGGTTCACGCCGTACTGAGCCAGCTGGGCGCACTGTTTTTCGATGAACTGCTGCAGGAAGCCCACCTGCTGCGCAGCGAACTGGAAACCGTGCTGCAGGAACTGGTAGGCGCCGGATGGGTGAACGCCGACAGCTTCGCCGGGCTGCGGGCCCTGATCACCCCGGCCAGCAAGCGCCAGAACCGCAGCAGCCGACGGGGTCGCGGCGCCTTCGTCGGAGGAATGGACGACGCGGGGCGCTGGGCCTTGTTGCGCCGCGCCGCCAGCGAGGATAGCGCCGCCACCCTGGAGCACGTGGCCATGACCCTGCTACGCCGCTATGGCGTGGTGTTCTGGCGCCTGCTGGAGCGCGAGGCCGACTGGCTGCCCAACTGGCGCGATTTGCTGCGTACCTTCCATCGCCTGGAAGCCCGCGGAGAAATTCGCGGCGGGCGCTTCGTCAGCGGCCTGGCCGGTGAGCAGTTCGCCCTGCCGGAAGCCATCCCGCTACTGCGCGAAGTGCGCCGCCGGCCCCATGACGGCAGCCTGATCGCGGTGTGCGGCGTCGACCCGCTGAACCTTGCCGGGACCCTGCTGCCCGGGCCCAAGGTCCCGGCCCTGAGCGGCAACCGCCTGGTGTTCCGCGACGGCCTGCCGGCGGCCGCCGACATCGGCGGCACCCAGCACCTGTGGCTGGAGCTGGAACCCCAGGCCGCCCAGGCCCTGCGCAACAAGCTCATCCGGCACTGACCTCCCCCCGTAGGAGCCGGCTGCCGGCGAAAAGGCTCGTGAGCCCTGCGCCACATCCAGCGGCCCTTGCGCTGGCCGTCGTTGCGCAATCATTGCGGGCGTGGGGATTCGGGGAGCAGCAGCGCCGAGTCGTCCTGTTCCGGTTCGTCTTCATGCACCCGCCGCGCCGGCAGCACCACCGGCTGTGGATAAGTCTGGGCGAAATGCACCCAGGGGCAGTTATCCACAAGCTTTTTCAGACGCTGGTTGAAGGCCCGGCTCACCGCGTACTGGCCGCCGGACACCGTGCGGAACTGGGCCGTCAGCACCACACCGTTGAGGTCCATCTTGTCCACCCCGAACACGTCCAGGCCGCCTTGCAGGTTGTAGCGCAGGAAGCTGTCCTCGCTGATGGAGCGCCCGGCTTCGCGGATCAGTTCGATGGCCTTGTCGACGTCGGTGTCGTAGGTGAACTGCACCGAGAAGAAGGCATAGGCGAACTGCCGCGACTGGTTGGTGACCGCCTTGATCTGGCCGAACGGCACCGAATGCACGAAACCCTTGCCGTCGCGCAGGCGCAGGGTACGGATGGTCAGGCCCTCGACGGTGCCGGCATGCCCGGAGTCGAGCACCACCCAGTCACCAATGGACAGGGTGTCTTCGATGATGATGAACAGGCCGGTGATCACGTCCTGCACCAGTTGCTGGGAGCCGAAGCCGATGGCCAGGCCCACCACCCCGGCACCGGCCAGCAGCGGCGCGACGTTGATCCCCAGGTTGGCCATGGTGGTGATCGCGCAGATCACCACCAGGATGATTTTGATCGCATTGCGCAGCAGCGGCAGGATCGTCTTGACCCGGGTACTGGGCTGACGCGCCGAACGCTTGTTGGCCGGTGGCTTGAGGGCCTCCTGGATCGCTGTGTCGAGCACCACCCACAGCAGCCAGGTCACCAGGAAGATCAGGCCGATGCTGCTCAGGGAGTCGCTGATGGCCCGGCCCACGGTATTGCGCTGGGCGAACTCGAACAGCGAGATCCCCCAGATGCGCCCGAGGATCTCGATGAAGGCGATGGCCATGACGATCCGCAGCAGGGCGTGCAACAGGCTCAGGAAACGCTCCTTGTAGGCGCTGCTGCGCTGAATCGTCTGGGCGCTACGGGACTTGAACAGGTGCTGCAGCACGGTGCTGAGGAACACCGTGGCGATCAGCAGCACGGTGGTCAGCAAGGCGCAGCGCAGGGCCTGCTGGCTGTCCTCGCCGGCACCGATCAGGCTCACCGCCGAGACCAGCACCATCAGCAGGATCGGCCAGTACCAGAGCCCGGAAAAGATCCGCAGCGACTCCTGCAACGCCGGCTGTTTCAGACGCTGGGCCAGGGAGCGGTTGCGGATCAGGTGCGCCACCGGCCGGCGCAGGCGGATCACCAGCACCGCGAAGATCAGCGAGGCCAGCAGGCCGGTGAATACCGCCACGCTGCTGGTGATATTGCCCCCCAGCTGGCGAGCGATCTGCGGGCTGGTGAGGGCATCGCTGAGAGCCGCAAGGAAACCGATCAGAAACAGCGGTTTCGGGCAGTAGCCACGGATGATCCGCACCGCGGGCCGCTTGTGCCCGACGTTGAACATCACGATCAGGCACAACAGCACCGAGGTCGAGACGATGCCGCTGCTGGTGGCATAGGCCAGGCACAGGGCCAGCGCCCGCCCCACCGAACCGTTCAGGGAATGGCTGACGTAAAGCGTCAGCGGCAGGCAGACCAAGGCCGGCAAGGTGTAAGGCAGCAGGTATTCCAACAGGCCCTGGCCTCGGGGCCGGGCTTGCAGCCAGGGCCGCTGGCTCAGCCGCCGTACCAGCAGCCCGGCCAGCACCGTGAGCAGGGCGAAGCTGCCCAGCCAGGTGCCGGACAAAGTGAGGAAATCCCCGGCCACGCTCCAGCCCGAACGGTCCGAGGGTTGGTTCACCAGGCGCCCCACTTCGTCCGCCGCGCGGTCGGCCCGCAGGCGCCAGGCGTCGATCAGGTTTTCATTGAGGTCGAGCTTGTCCTGGACATCGTCGATGCTCGAACTGATGGCGCCCAGCAGGCCCCCTTCCACCAGCAGTTCCGGCTTGGCCGGGGCCGCCGCCGGGGCTGTTGCGGCAGTGGCGGCGCAGAGCTCGCTGCTGCCCAGAACGAGCAGCATCCCGAGCAAGATCGCGGTCTTGAAATTCAACACAACGCAGGGCTCCTTCAGCAGGGTCTGTAAGGAACTGATCAGCAAACGCCCGGCAAGTTCGCTTCAGTTGCCCCCGGGGCCGGCGCGCCGGTGAACGACGGGCTCCGGGATCCTTGACCCACAGGCAAATATCTTGTGCCGATAGGGCTATTTTTCCGCACGAGTCAAACCCGGACACTGCGCGCCAATCCCACTTTCACCGGAGTTGCAGTGATGCCCATTGCTCTGCTCGCGCTGACCCTCAGCGCATTCGCCATCGGCACGACGGAGTTCGTTATCGTTGGCCTGCTACCCACCATAGGTACCGACCTCGGGGTCAGCCTGCCGTCCGCCGGCCTGCTGGTCAGCCTCTACGCTCTGGGCGTGGCGGTTGGCGCCCCGGTGCTCACCGCCCTCAGCGGCAAGGTGCCGCGCAAGCTGTTGCTGCTGTCGCTGATGGTGCTGTTCACCCTTGGCAACCTGCTGGCCTGGAAGGCACCCGGGTATGAATCCCTGGTGCTGGCACGGATTGTCACGGGCCTGGCCCACGGGGTGTTTTTCTCCATCGGCTCGACCATCGCCACCAGCCTGGTACCCAAGGAAAAAGCCGCCAGCGCGATCGCCATCATGTTCACCGGGCTCACCGTGGCCCTGGTCACCGGCGTACCCCTGGGCACCTTTATCGGCCAGCATCTGGGCTGGCGCGAAACCTTCCTCGCAGTGTCCGCCCTGGGGGTGATCGCCTTTATCGGCAGCCTGCTGTTCGTGCCGAAGAATATTACCCACCGCCCGCCGGCGTCGCTGCTGCAACAACTGCAGGTGCTCAAGCAACCGCGCCTGCTGCTGGTGTACGCCATGACCGCGGTGGGTTACGGCGGCTCGTTCATCGCCTTCACCTTCCTGGCGCCGATCCTCCAGGACATTTCCGGCTTCAGCGCCGGCACCGTGAGCCTGGTGCTGCTGGTGTACGGCGTGTCGGTGGCGGTGGGCAATATCTGGGGCGGCAAATTGGCGGACCGACGCGGACCGATCGGCGCCCTGAAGATCATCTTCGCCCTGCTCGCCGCGGTGCTGCTGATGCTCAGCCTCACCGCCGGCAACCCATGGCTGGCGCTGCTGACCGTGCTGCTGTGGGGCGCGGTGGCGTTTGGCAACGTACCGGGGCTGCAGGTCTATGTGGTACGTCAGGCCGAGCACTACACACCCCAGGCGGTGGACGTGGCGTCCGGCCTGAACATTGCCGCCTTCAACCTGGGGATTGCCGGTGGAGCCTGGCTGGGGGGCTTGATCGTCGCTCACCTGGGGCTGATCCACACCGCCTGGATCGGCGCGCTGGTGGTGCTGGTGGCCCTGGCCCTGACCGTCTTGAGCGGCCACCTGGATCGCCGCAACCCGCTAGCGTTCGCGCCGGCCGGCGGCAGCGCCCGGGCAGTGGCCGGCCACTGAACAGGCCGCAGCCGGGCTACGGTACCCGGCTTGCAGCCGTTGAGGTGGCACCGAAGCGATTGCGATATTCACTGGGCGCCAGCCCGGTGATTTTCCGGAACAGGCTGCGAAAGGTGGCAGGGTCCTGATAACCCACGGTCCAGGCGATGTGATCGATGCTGCCGTTGGTGAACTCCAGCAGTTCCCGGGCCTTGCCCACCCGCAGGTGCTGACAGTACTGGGTCGGCTTGAGGCCGGTGGCCGCCCGGAAGCGCCGCAGCAAGGTGCGCGGCTCAAGCCCCGCCTGCTGCGCCATCACCGGCAGCGAAACATCCACCGCGCCATTGGCCTGCAGCCAGTGCTGGAGCTTGAGAATCGCCCCGTCGCCGTGGCTGAGGATCGGTGCGAAATTGCTGCCGCACTGGCTCGCGCTGGCACTGTGTTCCATCACCAGAAAGCGCGCCGTGGCACTGGCGATGCTCGGCCCCAGCAAGCGGTTCACCAGGCGCAGACCAAGCTCGGCCCAGGCCATCAGCCCGGCGCTGGTGATCAGGTCGCCGTCATCGACAATGGGTTTGTCCGCTTCCAGGCGCACCTGTGGGTAACGCTCGGCGAAGGCCTGGGCCGAGGTCCAGTGGGTGGTGGCGCTGCGGCCATCGAGCAGGCCGCTTTCGGCCAGCAGGATCGAGCCCACACAGACCCCGCCCAGGGTGGCTCCGGCGGCGTGTTGCTGGCGCAGCCAGTCCATCAGGGCGGCAGATGACTGATGGCTTGAGAAGCCCGCCAGCGAAGGCGGGATCAATACCGCCAACAAGGCCCCGGGGGCTTCGGCCAGGCTGTCGTGGACCCGCACCGGAGGCAGTTCGCCGCTGGCCTGCCAGTGGCTGACGCGCAACCGCGGCAACTGCGCCTGCGGCTGTTCGCCGGCAATCCGGTTGGCCACCTCGAACAAGTCGCTCAGGCCATGTACCGCCGCCATCTGCACACCGGGATAGAGCAGTACCCCCAATTCGGCGTGCGTGCCTTGAATACCCACTGTCAGTTTTCCCCCGGTTAATGTCGGTGCGGCCAATCCTCGAAGGAACGACCGATGGCGATACTGGCTCCCACGTCAATCACTCACCCGCAGGTATTACCCATGGCCAGACAGGCACTCATCGTAATCGATATCCAGAACGACTACTTCGCCGACGGCAAGTGGCCCCTGATCGGCGTCGACGCTGCAGCGGACAACGCCGCCCGGCTGATCCAGGCATTTCGCCAGAACGCTGAACCTGTGGTGCACATCCGCCACGAATTCACCTCCGACGACGCTCCCTTCTTCACTCCCGGTTCTCCAGGTGCGCAGTTGCACCCCAAGGTCCAGAACCACGCCGATGAGCCGGTGGTGCTCAAGCATTTCGTCAACGCGTTCCGCGACACCGAGCTGCAATCGCTGCTCACGCGGCAGGGCATCGAGGAACTGGTGATCGTCGGCAACATGAGCCACATGTGTGTGGAAGGCACTGCCCGGGCCGCTGCCGACCTGGGCTACCCGGTCAAGGTGATCCATGACGCCTGTGCCACTCTCGACCTGGAGTTCGCTGGCCAGCGCGTGCCCGCCGCCCAGGTACAAAGTGCGGTGATGGCGGCCCTGGCGTTCGCCTATGCCAGCGTGCTGTCCACCGAGCAGTTTCTGGCGGCCGGGCAGGCCCCTGCGGCTTGATCACCCGCAAGCGGTGAGCCGTGGCTCGCCGCAACTTCATGGCACCAGGCATTTCCCGGATTAAGTTCGCCGCTGTTTACCGAGAGGTTAATAGCGGCAAATGCCAATAGTTGCAGGACCTACAAGTTAACCACAATGCGCACGAATGATTCCTATTAACAAAAAAACACTCCCCGACAACCCGCTCGGACAGCTCTATCTAACAACTAAATAACCCCCCATTTATAAGCAAGCCATTAAATAGCTGACTAATAGTAATCAAGGGTTAATCCGTTATTTCAAAACCTGATTTGAAACATTTGTAAAAATCCATCAAGAGCTGCCCTCGCACATGACTTAGTGCGCTTTCATGAAACGATTTTTTCTATATATCCAATTTTCATAATATTTATAGCAAAGTAAAAAACAGCCCCACCGCCTATACCACCCCCAGCATTCATTGAGCAAGAACAGGCTCCATCAGACTTCTTGCAAGACGTTCAGCAGAGCCGTCCCGGACTAAACACGCACTTTCCCCTGAGGCCATAAAAATGCCTTGCAGGCCACTTCATTCAACTTACTTGCAAAACCCTCGGCCTTGACTAAGTTGATAGCTACTCGCCACTGAAGTGTTCTTCAGCCGCCAGAAGATCAATAAAAACCGTCGAGGAATTCAATAACCAGACACCCTCCTGCCCTACCAAGCTGACACTGACACGGAATCCAGTCATATCAATCAAGAGGGACGCTTGATGAAGCGCAGCTCGTTTTCTCGTGCCTTTTCACTCAAGGGTGCGGCCGAAAATTACTGGCTCTCGTTATTACTATTCTCGATCCTGGTTATCGCCAGTTTCCTGTTGTTTGAACAGCAGATCCAACAGCTGCTGAGTCACCTGGGCACCTTCCTTCCCACCGATCCCGTACAGCGCCTGAGCCTGGCCCTGTTGCTGGTAACCCTGTTGGCCCTGGACGTGCTGCTGCCCGTGCCCTCCAGCCTGGTGGCACTGTTGGCCGTGGCGGCCCTGGGCGCCATTGGCGGCTACCTGGTGATCTTCATCGGCCTGTGCCTGGGGGCCAGCCTCGGCTACTGGCTGGGGGCCGGCTACTTCCGCCTGTTGTCCAATTGGCTGGGGCTCAGGACCTGGCAACCCGGGCAACTGGCCTATCGCCTCAGCACCCTGTCGCTGGTGTGCCTGCGTGGCGTGCCGGTGCTGGCAGAAACCTCGGTGCTGGCCGCCGGCATGCAACGTTATCCGCTGCGCCAGTTTCTCCTGGTCACCACCCTGGCCAACGCCGGGCTGGCCCTGGCCTATGCCGCCATCGGCAGCCTGCTGGTGGAACAGAACGCCCTGCTGGCAACCATTCTCGCCAGCATGGTGCTGCCCGGGCTGTTCCTCGGCACCCGCAGCCTGTTCAAGAGCCGCCTGGCCCAGCCCCGGTACGATCAGGCGCAGTCTCTGGAGGGCCGCTTCCAGGTGAGCTACCACTACCCGGTGCTGTTCACCGATCACATCTTCCAGGCCGACAACCCCTGCCTGCACCAGCAACTGACCCGGCAGAACCCGGGGCGCACCACGGTGCTGGTGTTTGTCGATGAACAACTGCTGCTGTGCTCGCCCCAGTTGCCGCTGCAGATCGACCACTACTTCAGCGCCCACGCCGCCGACCTGCATCTGCAGGCCGCACCGATCGCGGTGCCGGCCGGCGAATTGAGCAAGACCCCGGACGTGCTCCAGCAGCTGTACGCGCAAATGCTGGAACACGGCCTGGATCGCCACTGCTATGTGCTGGCCCTGGGCGGCGGCGCAGTGCTGGACGCAGTGGGCTATGCCTGCGCCACCTTCCATCGGGGCATGCGCCTGATCCGCATCCCGTCCACCGTGCTGGCGCAGAACGATGCCGGCATCGGGGTGAAGAATGGCATCAACGCCTTCGCCCAGAAAAACCTGCTGGGGGCCTTCTACCCGGCCACAGCGGTGATCAACGACTTCCAGCTGCTGCTCAGCCTTTCCCACCGGGACCAGATTGCCGGCCTGGCCGAAGCGGTCAAGGTCGCGGTGATCAAGGATGCCGCGTTCTTCCAGTGGATGGAGCAGCAGGCCGAAGCCCTGGCCGGTTTCGAGCACAACGCCAGCCGCTACGCCATTCACCGCTGCGCCGAACTGCACTTGGGCCATATCACCGGTGCCGGCGATCCGTTCGAACGGGGCAATGGCCGCCCCCTGGACTACGGGCACTGGGCCGCCCACAAGCTGGAGAATCTCAGCCAGCATCGCTTGCGCCACGGTGAAGCGGTGGCCGTGGGCATGGCCCTGGATGCGCTGTATGCCAACGCCAGCGGCCTGCTGTCCGACGCCGACTGCCAGCGCCTGCTGCGACTGCTGGACAGGCTCGGCTTCAACCTCTGCCCGCCGGAACTGAGCCTGCGGGACAGCCAGGGGCGTTCGCCGATCCTGGTGGGCCTGGAAGAGTTCCGCCAGCACCTGGGGGGCCAGCTGTCGATCCCGATGCTCAACCGCCTGGGCCAGTCGGTGGATGTGCACCAGATCGACATGCCGCTGATGGAACAGGCCCTGCTGCGCCTGGCGGGTTTCGGCGGGCCGGATTTCGCCTGGGGCCCGGGGTGCGCGCAATGACCCAATCGTCGCTGACCACCTGGCTGACCCTGGGCCGGGTCTCCAACCTGCCAACGGTATGGACCAATGCCCTGGCCGCCGCGCTGCTGGCCAGCAGCGCTACCACCCTGGCGCCGCCCTCGCCGCTGGTCTGGACCCTGCTGCTGGTGGCGCTCTCGGCGCTGTACCTGGCGGGCATGCTGCTCAACGACCTTATGGACGCCGACTGGGACCAGCAGCACCACAACCCGCGGCCGATCGTTCTCGGCCTGGTCAGCCGCGCCCAGGTCCGCCTGGCCACTGCCGCGCTGCTGCTGCTGGCGGCGCTGGCGGTCCTCGGCCTGAGCCGGATGATTGCCCAGCCCCACTGGCTGCTGGCCAGCGCCGGATTGCTGCTGCTGTTTATCCTTGGCTACAACCTTCTGCACAAGAAATATCCCCACAGCGTCTGGCTGATGGGCGGCTGCCGCTCGGCGCTGTACCTGACCGCCGCCGCCAGCCTGGCCATGCCGCCCCAGCCATTGTGGCTGTGCGCCGCGCTGCTGGGCACCTACATCGCCGGCTTGACCTACCTGGCCCGCCTGGAGCATCGCAACCAGTTGCTCAGCCGCCTGCCGCTGCTGCTCATGCTCAGCCCTCTGCTCCTGGCCGCCTATGCCGGCAACAGCGTGTTCTGGCTGGTTCTGCTGCTGTGGCTGGGCTGGTTGGGCTGGCACTACCAGCGCCACCTGGCCAACCCGCAACAACGGCAGGTCCGCGCCTTCATCGGTGCCGGGCTGGCCGCCCTGCCGCTGTTCGACGCCCTGGTGCTGGCGGTGGCCAACCAGCCCTTGGGCAGCCTGCTGTGTGTGCTGGTGTTCTTTCTGCTTCCCCACCTTCAACGCTGGATCAAGCCGACATGAACATGGACCTCATCGCCCCTGCGCCGCCGGCGCTTGCCATTCGCCATGGTGCCTTCGCCGAGCGCCAGCAATTGCTGGAACGGCATCTGGACGACGACAGCCGAAGCTGGTGGCAGCAAGCCCGGGAACAACTGGCCCGGCAGCCCTCGGCCAACACCCTGATGCTGCTCAGCAGTCAGTGTCGGCGCCGCTTGGCCAGCGCACCGCAGGCCCCCAGCCCGGACTGCAACTGCACTCAACTGGCCCGGGCGCTGCTGCTGGCCCAGTTGCTGGAGCAGCAGGCCGGCGCCGGGCAACTGGCCCTGTTGCGCCAGCTGTTTCTCTGGGGCGACGACCAGGAAAAGGCTGCCCTGCTCAAGGCCCTGGATGACCTCGACAGCCAGGGGGCCAGCCTCGACCTGGCGCTCCAGGCCGGGCGCACCAACAACCGCGAGGTGTTCGCCGCCATCGCCCTGGACAACCCCTTTGCCGCGCGCCACTACCCGGAACGGGCCTTCCACCAGTTGGTGCTCAAGACCCTGGGCATGGGCCTGGACAGCCGCCACATCCACGGCCTGGCAGAACGGCGCAGCGTCGACCTCAACCAGTTGGCCCTGGACCTGATGGAAGAACAGCTGGCCGCCGAACGCGAGGTCGCCGACGGCCTGCCCCAGGCCATTGCCTTCGAGCTGTTGAGCCAGGCCCAGTTGCAGCGCCTGCGAGGCCTGTACCAGCAGGGACGATTGCCTGCGCACTGGCGCGACCACTTCCCGGCAGGCGGTTGACCCCGGCAGCTGAGCCCACGATTTTTCCCGCACTCAAGCAAGGAGCCACCATGGCGAAGTACTTCGACCCGCACATTCATATGGTCAGCCGCACCACCGACGACTACCAGAACATGGCCGCCGCCGGCATCACCGGGGTCATCGAGCCTGCGTTCTGGCAAGGCCAGGCGCGCACCAGCGTCGGCAGCTTCATCGACTACTTCGACACCCTGCTGGGCTGGGAGCGCTTTCGCGCCAGCATGTTCGGCATCCATCATTTCTGCACCATCGGCCTCAACCCCAAGGAAGCCAACGACCTGTCGGTGGCCAACGAAGTGCTGGAGATCCTGCCGCGCTACCTGGTCAAGGACGGCGTGGTAGCGGTAGGGGAAATCGGCTACGACGACATCACCCCGGAAGAAGATCGCTTTCTCGCCGCGCAACTGGAACTGGCCAGACAGTTCAACCTGCCGGTGCTGGTGCACACCCCGCACCGCGACAAGATCGGCGGCACCAAGCGCACCCTGGCGGTGATCCGCGAGGTGGGCATCGCCGAAAACCTGGTGATCATCGATCACCTCAACGAACTGACCCTGCCCCTGGTGCTGGACAGCGACTGCTGGCGCGGACACTCGATCTACCCCAACACCAAGATGTCGGAGCAGCGCATGGTGGCCCTGCTGCAGCAGTACGGCACCGAGAAAATGGTGGTCAACAGCGCCGCCGACTGGGGCATCAGCGACCCGCTCAAGGTGCCCAAGACCGGCCAGGCCATGCTCGCCGCCGGCTTCAGCGAAGCCCAGGTGGAGCAGGTGCTGTTCCACAACCCGGTGGATTTCTTCTCCCAGAGCGGGCAGTTGGACAAGCAACTGGTGAGCACCCCGCTGCCGATCGACCAGCGCCGCCAGTGGCAGGACAACTCGGCCCTGAGGGGCCAGGAACCGGTGGTCAAATGAGTGCCCGGGCCGGCTGGAACGCCGCGCAGATCGGCTACTGCAGCAACGTGCACCCGGCCCGTGACGTGGCCGGCCTGCGGGCGTCGATCCAGGAACATTTCCAGGGCGTGCGGCGTCAGCGTGGGCTGGCGGTGCAGGACAGCGGCCTGTGGATCAGCGCCCAGGCCGCCGCCGAACTACAGGTGCCCGAGGTGCGCGAGGCCTTCATCGAACTGCTGCACGATTGTGGCCTGCGCCTGACCTCGCTCAACGGTTTCCCCTATGGCCAGTTCCATGAAGGCGCAGTGAAGGCCGAGGTCTACCGGCCCACCTGGGCCGAACCCCAGCGCCTGGAATACAGCCTGCAACTGGCGCATCTGCTGGCCGCCGCTCTGCCCCTGGATTGCCAGCAGGGGGTGATTTCCAGCGTGCCCTTCGGTTATGCCGCCGCCTGGGACGAGGCCCAGCAGCAACAGGCCGAAACCCACCTGCGGCAACTGACCGCCGAGCTGGCCAGCCTGCATCGCAGCAGCGGCAGGAAGATCCTGGTGTGCCTGGAGATGGAGCCGGATTGCGTGCTGGAAAACACCGATCAGGCCCTGGCCTTTTTCAAGCACTGGCAGGCCACCGATCCCCATCATGGCTACCTGGCGCTGTGCTTCGACGTCTGCCATCAGGCGGTGGTCTTCGAAGACTGCTACCAATCCCTGCAACGGCTGCTGGATGCGCGGGTTCCGGTGGGCAAGATCCAGCTGTCCAACGCCCTGATCTGCCAGTTGCCGTTTGCCGATCGCCCACGCCGCCAGCAGGTACTGCAGGCCCTGGGCAACTTCGCCGAAGCCACCTACCTGCATCAGGTCAAGGCCCGGGATCTGGCCGGGCAGCTACTGGCCTGGGCCGACCTGCCCGGGGCCCTGGACGCCGCCGAACCGGCCCAGGGGCAATGCCCCGAGTTGCGCATTCACTTTCATGTGCCGCTGTTCAGCGAACAGTTTCTACTGGCCGAGCTCAGCGGCAGCCAGCAGGCCTTGCTGCGCACCTTCGACTTTCTCGCCGCGCACCCGAACTTCCAGCCGGTGCTGGAGGTGGAAACCTACAGCTGGAACGTGCTGCCCGGTGCGCTGCGCCCGGACAGCGAGCAGGCCTTGCTGCAAGGCATCGCCGCCGAGCTGCAATGGGTCGAGGGCCAACTGCGCCAGCGGCATCTGCTGCGTACCCACTCGTCTGCCCTGGAGGCTCCGGCCCATGCCTTCTGAACGCCCGCGCCAGCCCTTGCTGCTGATCAATGTGGTGGGCCTGACACCCAGCCTGCTGGGGCCGGCCACGCCGCGGATCAACAACCTGCTGCAACGGGCGCGAATGGCCCGGCTGCGCCCGGTGTTCCCCGCCGTGACCTCCACCGTGCAGGCCTCGATCCTCACCGGGCTGCCGCCTTCGGAACACGGCATCGTCGGCAACGGCTGGTATTTCCGCGATCAGGCCGAGGTGCGTTTCTGGCTGCAGCCCAACGCGCTGATCCAGGGTGAAAAGGTCTGGCAGGCGCTGCAACGGGAGATCCCCGGCCTGCGCTGCAGCCAGTTGTTCTGGTGGTTCAACATGTATGCCCAGGTGGAGGCAGCCATCACCCCGCGCCCCCACTACCCGGCCGACGGGCGCAAGATGTTCGGCCTCTATTCGTCGCCTCCGGGGCTGCACGAACGCATCGAACAGCAGATCGGCGAGTTCCCCTTTCCGAGCTTCTGGGGCCCGGCCGCGGGGATTGCCTCCAGCCGCTGGATCGTCGACTGCGCCATCGCCGAGTTCCAGATCAGCCGCCCCGACCTGCAACTGATCTACCTGCCGCACCTGGACTACAGCCTGCAACGCCTGGGGCCGGAGCATCCGTCCATCAGCGACGAAGTGCGGGCCATCGACCATGAAGTCGGGCGACTGCTGGATTTTGCCCAGCAGCAAGGCGCGGCCGTGATGCTGGTCTCCGAATACGGCATCGAGGCGGTGCAGCAGTCCATCTCGATCAACCGCGTGCTGCGCGAGCAAGGTCTGCTGCAGGTACGTCGTTCACTGAGCTGGGAGCTGCTGGACCCCGGCGCCAGCGCGGCCTTCGCCGTGGTCGACCACCAGATCGCCCACGTCTATGTGCGCCAGCCCGAGGACATTGCCCGGGTCAAGGCCCTGCTGCTGCGCCAGCCCGGTATCGAGCAGGTGCTGGACAGGAGCGAGCAGCAGGCCTGCCAGCTCGATCACCCACGCAGCGGCGAGCTGGTGGCGGTGGCCGCCCCGGGCTTCTGGTTCGATTACTACTACTGGTTCGACGACCGCCTGGCCCCGGATTTCGCCCGCACTGTGGATATCCACCGCAAGCCGGGCTACGACCCACTGGAGCTGTTCATCGACCCGGCGATCCGCTTTCCCAAGCTGCGGGTCGCTCGCCGGCTGCTGCAGAAGAAGCTCGGCTTTCGCTACTACATGGACCTGATTCCCCTGGACACCTCACTGATTCGCGGCAGCCACGGACGCTTGCCCAGCAGTGCCGAGGTAGGGCCCCTGCTCATCACCGATTGCGATTTACCCCTGCCGGCGCACCTGCCGGCCACCGCGGTAAAGCACCTGCTCCTAGAGCATTTCCTAGGGCGCCCCTATGACGATACGGCTCAGGCCAAGGAGATTCCATGCGGCGAACCATCCCTATAGTCGTGCTCGGTGTGTTGAGCGGCCTCGCTCACGCACAGACCACGCCTGCCTTCAATTGCAGCAACTTCCTGACGTTCAATGGTGACCAGGCCGGCACCCTGAGCACCTTCAAGCAGAGCCCGGAAACCATGGCATGGAACTGGTTTGTGTGCCTCAACCAGCCGGCCGGCTCCGGTAGCCCGGAGCGGCTCTGGGAGACGTTCAAACCATCCGATGAGGTCTACCTGAGCAAGGGGCAGGCTCCCCAGCCCTACAGCACCCAGGCCAACCTGCCGAGCCAGGTGCAGACCCAGGCGCAGAAGATCCCGGGCATGAACACCAGCGGGCTGTTCCTCAACCTGGGCAACGACACCGACGGCAGCACCGACAACGGCACCCAGCAGGTCGATGGCCTGGCCCTGGAAATGGGCAACCAGGTGCCGGAAGCGCAACGGGGCCAGTCGGTGCGTTTTCACATGTTGATGGGCCAGGACACCTTCAACTACATCGTCCAGCAAAAGATCTACAACCGGAACGGCATTGCCGCCCTGACCAGCAGCCTGAACTTTCCCGCCACGGCCTGGGAGCTGAAGACCTCCTGGTTGTGGATCGGCAGCGATAGCACCTTCCAGGCGCAACTGGCAAAGGATGGCTACTTCATCGCCCAGGCCTACTACGTCGACAAGCAGGGCCAATACCACACCGGCTACGCCGGCCTCAGCGGCATGCACGTCATCAACAAGCTGACCCACGACTGGGTCTGGACCACCTTCGAGAACCGCAACAACAGCAAGTACACCGTGACCAACGGCACGCCGGCCAAGCCCATGACCAACATCACCGGGCCCACTGACGCGGCCCAGCCGGTGAATGCCACGTTCCAGCAGCAGAACCCCACGCTGGCCCAGTACGAGTTGATCGGCGTGCAGTACGACCAGGCCCAGGCCGAGCCCAAGCTGCTGGCCAACTCCCAGCTGGAATCAGCCTTCCAGAGCCACTCCTCGTGCCTGGCCTGCCACAACACCGCGGCCTATTCGAGCAACAACACCTACTTCAACTTCGCCTTGAAAGAGGATGGCGGGATCGTCTACCCCACCACCGTACTACCGGACTCCGACTTCGTCGGCTACCAGAAACTGGACTACGTCTGGTCGCTCAAACGCGCCCAGTGGCAGCGCTAAGGAGCAGCTCATGAGCGTCTTGAACTTTCCCCGGATCTACTTCAATGGCCACATGTTCTGGAACCCACCGACGGCCAACAACAACGACGTTTTCCCGCTATATGACGCGGTGAAGATGCGCATGAACTGGCCGTTCCTGTCCTACTACGGGATCAACGACCAGAACGCCCCGCAACAGCTGATGCCCTGGACCATCGCCCCGCTGGCCTACGAGAACGTGCCGGACTACGTGCTGCAGGTGCCCACCAATGGCTCGCCCAGTGGCTACCCGATGATTCCCGCCGAATGGGACCTGTTCGGCGACAACGCCTGCGGCTTGGTCGACTACGAGCAGACCCGCTCGGTGATCGTCGGTGGCGAGTTCCAGGCCAACACCTACATCGACAACGACCCGCTGGTGAACAAGTGTTACCAGTTGCAGGGCAACCCGTTCGGCAGCGCCGCGCCGACAGCCGCGCGCTTCGTCGATATCAGCCCCTGGCAGAACACCTTCACCGCCCTGTACTTCGACAAACTGGTACTGGGGGACGCCACCTGCGGCCTGACCTTGAAGCGCCGGTACCGCATGCTCGACCGCTTCCTCAACTTCAACTGGGGGGCCTTCGGCGGCTTGAGCTACGTGACTACCACCTGGCAGACCTGCTTCCCGAAAGACCAGCTGCAGTGGATCGTCGGCGACTCGCAACTGCTGAAGACCCTGCAACAGGAGATGATCAACCAGAACGCCAAGGGCCTGATGTTCCGGTTCACCACCTACCTGACCTTCTACGACAAGAACGGCATCTTCAACGACTTCCCGGTGGTGGACAGCCACTCCAAGACGCCCGAAGCCATGGCCGCACTGCAGGCGATGTACCAGAAGGGCCTGGATAACGTCGCCGACATCTTCTTCAACCCGGCCTACAGCCGCACCGCCGGTACTCTGGGCCTGTGGTTCGACAATGAATACCCCACCGCTCCGGCTGGCCGGCGCCTGGAACCCAAGGCCCCGGTACCGGTGTGCAAGGCGGTTCCCAGAGACACCAAGCCTGCGGCCATGACCCTGGGGGTGATCAGCGCCCAAGTGCACGACAACACCCTGTCCCTGGACCTGGGCAATACCTTTCCGTTCTATCCCGCCGGAGACAGCGCCGCACTGCCGCCCACCAACACTGACCTGAGCCAGGGAATTCCGGTGCCCGGGAAATACCTGGCCGGTGATTACGACATCGGGGTACGGCCCACTGGCGGCGCTTTCCACAAAGTCGCCAGTTTTGGCTTCGAACAGTATCGCCAGACCGCCTTCGACAAGCGCGCCGGCCTGCTGGACCTGCCCATCAGCCCCGCCGACCAGGCCGCGTTGCAACAGGGCGCCCTGGAGCTGCAGTTGCAGGGCAGCCAGGAACTGGTCGCCGCCGCCCAGAATATGTGGACCGCCGAGGTCCTCGACAGCGGCTGCTTCATCGATGTGGGCGACACTCGGGTCCTGAGCATCATGGTGCAGTACGACGGCCAGCCCGCGCCCGCGGGCACCGCGCTGTGGGTGGCGGAGTACAACAACGCCTACATGCTGACCACCAGCGACTATTACCTGGCCTTCAGTAACGCGGCCAACTTCACCCTGTTCAACAACTACCCGAAGGACCCCGGGAGCAACACCTCGAACCGACCGCAGTTCGTCGGCACCCAGACCGCTGAAAGCCTGTTGCACGTGGGCAGCGGCCGCCGGCTCAGCGCGGTGCTGAACGTCGAGGACAGCGAGCCATCCGAGCCCATGCTCTACCAGAGCTTCCTGACCACGCCCTCGGCCGCGGCCCTGAGCCCCCGCCTGCAGTTCACCAATGGGCAGGCACGCAGCGGCACCCTGGCAGACCCGCTGAACGCCACCGTGCAGTACAGCCTGGCGCAGATCCTGACCGACGCCAATGGCATCGCCCAGGTATCGGTCAAGGCCGTGGCGGCCGGCTTCCCGACCTTGCGCTTCTTCATCCAGGACGGCCAGCAGCAACCGACGGTGCCCTTCAGCTTCAACTACACCGACGCCTACACCGACTTCCTTGCGCCCCTGCGGGTCCTGCCCCAGGAGCCGGAGATGCTCAAGGACTTCATCGACTGCTGGAACCGGGTGTGCACCCAGGACGACGCCAGCGTGCGGATCTGGAAGGAGTTCATCTTCCCCAGAATCCTCCAGCCCTTCTATTACCTCTACCCGATCATGAACAAGTTCATGCCGCTCAACTCCCTGCAACGCATCGAGGGCGCGATCAACCAGTTCATCGTACTGATCAGCAAGGACTACCAGGAGGAAAGCACCCTGGCCATGCCGATCACCCGGGACCTGCCGCAAAGCCGGCGCAGGGTGCTGGAAATCTGGGCCCAGGACCTGGTGAGCAAGGGCTACCCACCGATCCCGCTGAAACTCAACGACTACCCCCACGGCTGAGCCGCAAAGGCCAGCTCATGGAATGCCGGGCGACCCCGTCGCCCGGCGCTTTCAAAGGAGTGTCAGATGAACGCCAGTCTCTTCAAGCAACTGCTGTTGGCCGCCAGCCTGCTGAGCGCCAGCCAAACGCTATGGGCCGAGACCTACCCCGACAACGTCTACTTCAACATGGGCGTGCACAACGACCGGGGGTGCGACGCCAAGACCAACAACTGCATCGCCAAGCGCAAACCCGGCGAGCCGGCCGATCCGCTCTACCCGGCAACCTGGGTCAGTGACTGGATCATGTACCGGGTCACCGCCAACTACGTGAAGAACCCACCGCCCTACAGCAGCCCGCCCAGCACCCTGAAACCGGCCGACTACACCGTGTCCCGGGGCACCAGCTACTACGACAACGACTATGTGCCGGCCGACAAGGACGGCACCGGGGCGATGATGGAGCACTACGAGAAGTACTGCCTGCCGATCTTCCCGATCAAGGACAACAACTACACCTGCTCCTTCGTTTCCCTGGGCAACAAGGCCTACTTCCTCACCTACCCCGAGGACCGGCCAAAGGACATGCCGGCCTGCTGCATGTTCTCGCCCATGAACCACCCGCCGCGCCGGGACTTCATCAAGCACCTGCCCTACAGCGCCGCCCGCAGCCAGCATCTGGATGGCAGCGTGCAGGCCTACGCGCTGGAGATCCCGGTCCAGCCGAGCCCGATTCTGTTCGGCTATGCGTTCTACAAGAAAGCCAGCAGCGACGGCCCGGGCCAGCCGGCCTATCAGCATCCGCAATCGTTCTATTTCTCCGGTGACGAGAGCGTCGCCAACGCGCCAATCGTCAGCCAGAACTACCTCAACTGGCGCACCGAGAAACCAAATCCGGCCACGACCTGGGACCAGGTGGCGAAGATGTGCCCGGCCAACCCGCCGGACTGCCAGCTCTTCACGCCACCGCCATCGCTGAAGAACGGTGCGCGGCCGCAGTGGAACCAACTTTCGCCCCCCTCGCCATGACAGGAGCCGCCTCATGAACCCTTGGAGCCGTTTCACCGCCCTGTTGTTGCTTGGCCTGGGCAGCCAGCAGGCCAGCGCCCTGCAGCCCAGCGCAGCGGCGCCGCAGACCAGCTGCCCACCCACGGCTGCGGTGCCTGCTGCGGGCGCGTCGCAGCAGGCTTTCGATCAATACAGCTGGAAGATGTTCATCAACCTGAACTGGCCGGCCCAGGCGGGACAGCGCGGAGTGGCCGATTGCAGCAAGCCCCTGGGCAGCCCTGGCGATACCGTGTGGCAGACCTACAAGAGCGTCAGCGAGACCTTCCTCCCCGGGGCCAAGAATCCGGGCCTCTGGAACTCGCAACTGCCCCGCAGAAATCTCAGCCTGATCAACATCGCCGCGGTCAAGAACACCCAGGTGGTGCAAGCGGACAACCAGGCGGTGGGCGGCTGGCTGATTGACCAGCGCGGCAACCCGACCTACTACGACATCGCCGCCAACGAGGTCTCCTACAACTACATCGTCGATAACGACTTCTACAACGCGGTGGTCGTCAACGCAGCGAAGAACATCAGCTTTCCCAACAACGCCGGCGAGATCAAGAGCAGTTGGCGCATCCTCGGCAGCGCCGACGACAGCAGCCGCTATCTGACAATGAAGGCCCTGGTCACCCAGTTCGACAGTCAGGGACAGCCCAACGGCACCACCGAGGCCACTTTGGGATTGGTGGGGTTGCACATCATCAGCAAGGTGGAGGGGTTCCCGCAGTGGATCTGGTCGACCTTCGAGCAGATCGACAACGTGCCTCCCAAGACCCAGCTGGGGGGCCGTTGGGTGGACCAACCGGTCTCGGGGATTTTCTACTCCTACTTCAACGCCAAGGCGCCCGCCGAAAGCCTCAACCAATCCCCCTGCCTGTGGCAGCAACAAGCTGGACAAATGGTCTGTACCCCAAAACCCGGTAACAGCTTCAGTACCCCGGACCCGCTGAACCGGGTCACCCCGATCACGGACGTCACCCAGCAGATCAATACCCAATACCAGGGCGATCCGCAGGTACAGCAAAGCGTGTTCAAGTACTACCAGTTGATCACCACCCAACGCCCGCAGTCGCCGGATAACCCCGGCAACCCCTTGGGGCAACCAACGCCATCACTGTCGGCCAACGTCACCATGGAAAGTTACATCCAGACCAACAGCAGCTGCATGAACTGCCATTCCATGGCCGCACCGCTCAACAGCCAGTACAAGAGCGACTTCTCCTTCCTGTTCAGATTCGCCCAAGCCCCAGTCACCAGCGTCGCCAAGGATAAGGAATAGATCATGAGCATATTGAATGGACCCCGACTGAACTTCTGGGGCGGCATCTCTACCGACGTCAGCGTGCCAAACAACTCACCGACCTTGCCCAATGGCATCGCCACCTCCCTTGAGCTGTTCGACCTGACCACCTCGACCGTGGCGGACCAGGCCAAGACCTATAGCGATGAGCACCTGTACCAACTGATCAACGCCCCGGACCCGAGAATCGGCCCCAACAGCCGGTACACGGCCGGCGGCTGGAATCACTATGGCGAACACGTGGTGACGCTGCACAACGCGCTGATCAGTTCCCAAGGCACCCCGGGCAACATTGCGCTGGAAGGGGATATGGTCGGACAGCCGGTTTACCTGCTCGGCTCCGTGACCCCCGGCACCGGACAAGGTCCCTACTCCGGCCCGATGATGGTCGACCTGGACCCCACAGCCAGCACCACGACCCAGATCTTTGTCGGAGGCCTGCAGATCGGCAACGGCAACACGCCTCAGCTCTTGATTCGCTGGGATACCGTGTGCAGCAGTTTCGACCTCAATACCCGGGTGCTGGAGCCTGCAACCATGGACTCGCCGGGTTCCTTCCATGCCAGCGGCACCTTTCAACTGACCTTTCCGCTGAGCAGCATCGTCAGCTACAACAAGGAAAGTGCCGGACTCCGGGCCTTGATCGAAGCGCCCAACGCTACCGGGATCGTGCTGCGTTTCGTGATGTTCGAAATGTGTCCGACCCTGACCACCGAGCAACTGAATGCCGACTACGCAGCCAACCAGTTCAGCCCGAACCCGAGCATCGGCCGGGTCATCGGTACCCTGGCCACGGCGTTTACCGATGAGCCGCAGATCTGTCCGCCGGGCCGCCAAATCATCAATGCCGACAAAGACCTGAACATCAACAGCGTGGCCTATGCCGAGGTTGCCAACGAGCAACTGAGCATCGACATGGTCAACCTGATCCCCAAGCAGACGTTCAGAGCTGTACGCGACGACATCACCAGCCCCATCGGCCCCAACGCCGACTACGGTACCGTCACCATCGCGGCCGGAACCACGCCCCTGGCAAGCTTTGAACCCAGCGACCCGCTGCTGCAGGACTACTACCGGTACGGCGGCATCATCGACGTGCCGCTCAACTCGACCCAGACACAGTTGGTGCAGAGCACGCCCTTGTGCATTAGTGCGCCCGGGACCACCCGCAACCCGGCGCTGTCGGCCCCCGAATGCCCGTATCGGGTCTACAGCGATCAGCGCAACACCTACCTCGATCCCGACAGCACAGGCGTGCAGATCACCTTGCAAGTCCGTTACCTGGGAGCGCCGGTGCAGAAGGCTACGCCGATCAGCATCGATGCCTCGGCGACCGCCGTCTATCAAGCCAACCGCTACTGGAACTTCCTGGAGCTTCCGAACTCGGTAACGGTGCCGGCCGGTCAACCTTCGGTGAGTTTCAACGTCGTTCCCGTCGCCGGTTCCAATACCCAGGCTGGCTTCACCACACTGACCTACACCATCGACAACAACCCTCTGACCCAGAGCTTCAGCAACTTCCGCAAGTACGCCTGGAGCGACTTCGGCGTTCCAACAGGCAGCATCGTCACCTGGGAACAGGCGTTTCAAAACGTGCTGCGCTTTCATTACCTGGCCTTCCCCGCCATGTCGCGCTACATCCAGCTCAATCAGCCCGACGCGGTGATGGGTTACAAACAGGCGATCCTGGCCCGGATATCCCCCGAGTACCAGAACACCACCTTGTACATGTCCGTGGTGCGTTCGATGTCGCCAAGCCAACGCTCCCTGCTGACCGCCTACCTCAACGGCACGCCCTGGCAGCCTTGAACAAGGAGAAGACCATGCCCGTTGCTCTGCATATTCCCACCCAGCTCGAGCAGGTGCTGCGACCGGATCACGTCATCGCCGAGGGCCTGCTCAACCCTCGCGGGGTTTGCCTGCAAGGCGATGGCAGCCTGCTGCTGGCGGAAGCCGGCTCGGGCCTGCCGGACCAGCCGTTCAGCGGCCGCATCAGCCGCCTGCGTCCGGATCCGGGCCAGCCGGGCGCCTACCTGCCGCCCCAGGTCGTGGCTCAGGGTTTTCGTTCGATGAACATGCAATCGCGCATGCTTCGCGACGAAATCATGGGCCTGTCGGACATCGCCCTCGGCAACGGGCGCTGCCTGGCCAGCCAAACCGACTACGTCGCCGGCTCCAAGCTGCTGGACCTGCAATACAACCCGCCCGAGCCGCTGTTCCATAGTCGCGGCAACCTCAACTCGCTGTGCTATCACCCGTCGCGCCGCAGCTGGCTGGCGGTCAAGCCCGATAGCAACCAACTGGTGGAGTTCAGCGAGGGCGCTGAACAAGTCCTGGCGCAACTGCCCGATCTGGATCAGGGCCAGGAAGCCGTGCCGGTGACCCTGGTGCACGAGCCGCAGACGGATGCCGTGCTGATCAGCCTGTTCTCCGGCGAGCTGCGCCGGGACCCGGCGCGGATGGGTATCGACTTCGCCGACAAGGCGGGCCAGGTGATCCGGGTCTGGCCCGAGAGCGGCAGGATCGAGGTGCTGATTCGCGGACTGCAACTGCCCACCGGGCTGGCGCTGGACCCGCAGGAGCGGATCCTGGTGCTGGAACTGTGCGACCGGCTGCTGCAACCGTTGCCGCCGGACTGGGCCGGCGAAGTCCTGCACGGCGGCTTCGCCCGCTTCAGCGGCCGCCTGCTGCGCTGCGATTTGCAGCAACGAAGCGTGCAAGTACTCGCCAAGGGCCTGGATACGCCTTCCAACCTGTGCTGCGTCGGAGAAGCGGTGCTGGTGAGTGAAGGCATGGGCCTGAGTGGGCGGCCGATTCCGACGCCGGAGCAGCAGGTGGTCGCACTGAGCGGCCGACTGCGGCGAGTGGCGCTTTGAGCTGAGTGATGCGGCACACCGGTTAAACCCGGGCATAAAAAAACGGGGCCATCTGCATGGCCCCGTTTTTATCGATGCTGAACGCTGAAAACAGCGATCAGAACGGAATATCGTCATCGAAGCTGTCGAAGTCCGGAGCCGGCTGCGGAGCGGCCTGCTGTGGCGCTGGACGCGACTCACGCTGTGGCTGCGGAGCAGGACGGGACTGCTGTGGACGCGGTGCCGAGTTGGACATGCCGCCCTGGCCTTGCTGGTCGCCCTGTGGACGGCCACCCAGCAGCTGCATGGTGCCCTGCATGTCGACGATGATTTCGGTGGTGTAGCGCTTGATACCGTCTTTCTCCCACTCGCGGGTCTGCAGCTTGCCCTCGATGTAGACCTGCGAACCCTTGCGCAGGTATTCACCGGCGATCTCCGCGACCTTGCCGAACATCGACACGCGGTGCCACTCGGTGCGCTCGACCTTCTGACCGGTCTGCTTGTCGGTCCACTGCTCGCTGGTGGCCAGACTCAGGTTGGTCACGGCGTTACCGTTAGGCAGGTAGCGAACTTCGGGATCCTGGCCGCAAGTGCCGACCAATATGACTTTGTTAACCCCACGGGCCATAACGTTCTCCTAGGCTTCGCTCGCCGACGGCGCTGGATTGACCAGTTGCTCGAGGGTCGTGCGATCCAATAATTCGGTGTCCAATTTGATGTAAATGGCGGCCTCTTCGGCCACCACTACGGCATCTGTTACCCCAACAACGGCCTTCAGGCGCTCGACCAGGCCGGCTTCGCGGATCGCTTCGGGCGATAACGGCAAGCGCAGGCTCGTCACATACGGGGGCTCGCGCATGGTAACAGCAAAGGCCAGCCAGAGTGCAGCCAGGACTGCGCATCCAAGGAACACAGCCGACAAACCGCCATGCTGGAACAACCAGCCGCCGAGGATGCCGCCCAGTGCCGAACCGAGGAACTGGCTGGTGGAATACACCCCCATCGCCGTTCCTTTACCACCCGCCGGCGAAACCTTGCTGATCAGCGACGGCAAGGACGCTTCCAGCAGGTTGAACGCGGTGAAGAACACCACGGTACCAATCACCAGCGCCCGCAGGCTGTCGCCGAACTCCCAGAAGAATAGCTCGGTGAGCAGCAGCGTACTGACCGCGCCCAACAGAACTCGTTTCATTTTGCGTTTCTTCTCGCCGTAGATGATGAACGGGATCATGGCGAAGAACGAAATCAGCAGTGCGGTGAGGTAGACCCACCAGTGCTGCTCCTTGGGCAGGCCGGCTTTTTCCACCAGCGCCAGGGGCAAGGCCACGAAGCTCGACATGAGCATCGCGTGCAACACGAAGATACCAAGATCCAGGCGCAGCAGATCGGGGTGCTTGAGGGTCGGGATCAGCGCCTGGCGCGCCACTCCGGATTCCCGGTGCTGCAGCGGCCCGGTTGAGCGCGGCACCATGAAGGCGATGATCAGAATGCCCACCAGGGCCATGGCCCCGGTGGCCAGGAACAGCCCCGAAAGTCCGAAACTGCGGGTCAGCAGCGGGCCAACCACCATGGCCACGGCAAAGGACAGACCGATGGTCATGCCAATCATGGCCATGGCCTTGGTCCGGTGCTGTTCGCGGGTCAGGTCGGAAAGCAGCGCCATCACCGCCGCGGAAATTGCGCCGGCGCCCTGCAGGATACGCCCGGCGATCACCCCCCAGATCGAATCGGCGTTGGCCGCCAGCACACTGCCCAGGGCGAACACGATCAACCCCAGGTAGATAACCGGACGACGACCGATACGGTCGGAAATGATCCCGAAGGGAATCTGGAACACTGCCTGGGTCAGGCCATAGGCACCAATCGCCAGCCCGATCAGGGTCGGGGTCGCTCCTGCGAGATCCATTCCATAGGTCGCCAGGACCGGCAGTACCATGAACATGCCAAGCATACGGAAGGCGAACACCAGGGCCAGCCCGCTTGCCGCGCGGGTCTCGCTGCCACTCATGCGTTCGTTGTGGGGATCGTGCATGGATAAACCTCATGTGAACCGGCGGCGATTCTACCAGTCGGATCGATTGAGGGGGTATATGGCGACGCTTTGCCGCGCAGCCCATGCCAGCGATCAAAAAAGCGCCGAACGATAGTGTGCATCCATCCAGTGTTTGGTTTTATACTCCTGCCTTTACGCCCGCCGATCGAGGCCACTTTTGGACAAGATTCTGATTCGTGGGGCCCGCACCCACAACCTGAAGAACATCGACCTGACCCTGCCGCGGGACAAGTTGATCGTCATCACCGGGCTGTCTGGGTCCGGCAAGTCGTCCCTGGCTTTCGACACGCTGTATGCCGAAGGCCAGCGCCGCTATGTCGAGTCGCTCTCGGCCTATGCCCGACAGTTCCTGTCGATGATGGAAAAGCCCGATGTCGACACCATCGAAGGCCTCTCGCCGGCGATTTCCATCGAACAGAAATCCACCTCCCACAACCCGCGCTCCACCGTCGGCACCATCACCGAGATCTACGACTACCTGCGCCTGCTCTATGCCCGCGTCGGTACTCCACGCTGCCCGGACCACGACATCCCGCTGGAAGCCCAGACCGTCAGCCAGATGGTCGACCTGGTGCTGGCCCAGCCCGAAGGCAGCAAGCTGATGCTGCTGGCCCCGGTGATCCGCGAGCGCAAGGGCGAACATCTGTCGGTCTTCGAAGAGTTGCGAGCCCAGGGCTTCGTTCGCGCCCGGGTCAACGGCAAGCTGTTCGAGCTGGACGAGCTGCCGAAGCTGGATAAACAGAAGAAGCACTCCATCGATGTGGTGGTCGACCGCTTCAAGGTCCGCGCCGACCTGCAGCAGCGCCTGGCCGAATCCTTTGAAACCGCCTTGAAACTGGCGGACGGGATTGCCCTGGTGGCGCCGATGGACGACGAGCCGGGAGAAGAGATGATCTTCTCCGCGCGCTTCGCCTGCCCGATCTGCGGCCATGCCATCAGCGAACTGGAACCCAAGCTGTTCTCCTTCAACAACCCGGCCGGTGCGTGCCCGACCTGCGACGGGCTGGGGGTCAAGCAGTTCTTCGACATCAAGCGCCTGGTCAATGGCGAGCTGACCCTGGCCGAAGGGGCGATACGCGGCTGGGACCGGCGCAACGTCTATTACTTCCAGATGCTCGGTTCGCTGGCCTCTCATTACGGCTTCAGCCTGGAAGTACCGTTCAACCAACTGCCCGCGGATCAGCAGAAGGTCATCCTGCACGGCAGCGGCACCCAGAACGTAGACTTCAAATACCTCAACGACCGGGGCGACATCGTCAAGCGCTCCCACCCGTTCGAAGGGATAGTGCCGAATCTAGAGCGCCGCTACCGGGAAACCGAATCGGCCACCGTGCGTGAAGAGCTGGCCAAGTTCCTCAGCACCCAGCCCTGCCCGGATTGCCGTGGCACCCGCCTGCGTCGCGAAGCGCGGCACGTCTGGGTGGGCGAGAAAACCCTGCCGGCAGTCACCAGCCTGCCCATCGGCGACGCCACCGATTATTTCGGCACCCTGAAACTCACCGGGCGCCGTGGCGAAATCGCCGACAAGATCCTCAAGGAAATCCGCGAGCGCCTGCAGTTCCTGGTCAACGTCGGGCTCGACTACCTGACCCTGGACCGCAGCGCGGACACCCTGTCCGGCGGCGAAGCCCAGCGTATCCGCCTGGCCAGCCAGATCGGCGCCGGCCTGGTGGGGGTGATGTACATCCTCGACGAGCCGTCCATCGGACTGCACCAGCGGGACAATGATCGCCTGTTGGGAACCCTGAAACACCTGCGCGACATCGGCAACACGGTGATCGTGGTTGAACACGATGAAGACGCCATTCGCCTGGCCGACTATGTCGTCGATATCGGCCCGGGGGCCGGTGTGCACGGCGGGCGAATCGTTGCCGAAGGCACCGCCGCAGAGGTCATGGCCCATCCGGACTCCCTGACCGGCAAATACCTCTCGGGCCGGGTGAAGATCGTGGTGCCGGCCAAGCGCACGCCGCGCAACAAGAAGCTCTCCCTGACCCTCAAGGGCGCTCGCGGCAACAACCTGCGCAATGTCGACCTGGAGATCCCCATTGGCCTGCTGACCTGCGTCACTGGGGTATCGGGCTCGGGCAAGTCGACCCTGATCAACAACACCCTGTTCCCCTTGAGCGCCACCGCACTGAATGGCGCCACCACCCTGGAAGTCGCGCCACACGACAGCATCAACGGCCTGCAGCACCTGGACAAGGTAGTGGATATCGACCAGAGCCCGATCGGCCGGACTCCGCGCTCCAACCCGGCGACCTACACCGGGCTGTTCACCCCGATCCGCGAGCTGTTCGCCGGGGTACCCGAGTCGCGCTCCCGGGGCTACGGGCCCGGTCGCTTCTCCTTCAACGTCAAGGGTGGGCGCTGCGAGGCTTGCCAGGGCGATGGCCTGATCAAGGTGGAAATGCACTTCCTGCCGGACATCTACGTGCCCTGCGACGTGTGCAAGAGCAAGCGGTACAACCGCGAAACCCTGGAAATCAAGTACAAGGGCAAGAGCATCCACGAGGTGCTGGAAATGACCATCGAGGAAGCCAGGGAGTTCTTCGACCCGGTGCCTGCCCTGGCGCGCAAGCTGCAGACCCTGATGGATGTGGGCCTGTCCTACATCAAGTTGGGGCAGTCGGCGACGACCCTGTCCGGTGGCGAAGCGCAGCGGGTCAAGTTGTCTCGCGAGCTGTCCAAGCGCGACACCGGCAAGACTCTGTATATCCTTGATGAGCCGACCACGGGCCTGCACTTTGCGGATATCCAGCAGTTGCTGGACGTACTGCACCGCCTGCGCGATCACGGCAACACCGTGGTGGTGATCGAACACAACCTGGATGTGATCAAGACTGCCGACTGGCTGGTGGACCTGGGGCCGGAAGGCGGTTCCAAGGGCGGCCAGATCATTGCCGTGGGCACCCCGGAGCAGGTTGCGGAGATGCCGCAGTCCCATACCGGGCACTACCTCAAGCCGTTGCTGACCCGCGACCGCGCCTGAGGCCCATGAAAAAGCCCCTGGCACTTGACGGTGCCAGGGGCTTTTTTGTCTCTAGGGGTTGCTGCCCCTCCCGCAGAAGCGAGCTTTACTCGCGAACAGGCAGCAACACCTAAGGCAATCAGAACTGCGATTGCAGGTAGTTCTCCAGGCCGATGGACTTGATCAGGCCCAACTGCTTCTCCAGCCAGTAGGTGTGATCTTCCTCGGTATCCGCCAGCTGGATGCGCAAGATGTCGCGGCTGACATAGTCCTTGTGCAACTCGCACAGCTCGATGCCTTTGCACAACGCGGCGCGCACCTTGTATTCCAGGCGCAGGTCGCTGGCCAGCATCTCCGGCACCGTGGTTCCGGTGTCGAGATCGTCAGGGCGCATGCGCGGAGTGCCTTCGAGCATCAGGATGCGGCGCATCAGGGCGTCGGCGTGTTGCGCCTCTTCTTCCATTTCATGGTTGATACGCTCATAGAGCTTGGTAAAGCCCCAGTCTTCGTACATCCGCGAGTGGATGAAATATTGGTCGCGTGCTGCCAGTTCGCCCGTCAGCAACGTGTTGAGGTAATCGATTACGTCCGGGTGACCTTGCATCGCCCTACATCTCCCTGCTTGAAAGTGGATAGTTTGAACCAAGCTGACTTGCAGGTCACTTAGAAACAGCTGAAAAAGTGAAGAATATCTGAGAAAACCAGTAGAAATAACGCAAAAACCGCCCGAATGAGGGCGGTTCTGCTTCTTATTTAGACTTACTTGAGCGATACACCCAAAGCTTTGGCGATGCCTTCGCCGTAAGCCGGGTCGGCCTTGTAGAAATGCTGCAACTGCCGATCAACCACATCAGCCGTCACTCCAGCCATGGCGCCGGCGATGTTATTGATCAGCAATGCCTTCTGCTCATCGTTCATCAGGCGGAACAACGCACCAGCGTGGCTGTAGTAGTCGGTGTCTTCACGATGATCGTAGCGGTCCGCAGCACCGCTGAGTGCCAGGGCCGGCTCGGCATAACGTGGAGCCTGCTTCGGCGCATCGCCATAGCTGTTGGGCTCGTAGTTAGGCGCCGCACCACCATTGGTACCGAAAGCCATGGAGCCGTCGCGCTGGTAGCTGTTCACCGGGCTCAATGGAGCGTTCACCGGCAACTGTTGGTGGTTGGTACCCACACGGTAGCGATGCGCGTCGGCGTATGCGAATACCCGGCCTTGCAGCATGCGGTCCGGCGAAAGACCTACCCCAGGTACCATGTTGCTAGGGCCGAATGCAGCCTGCTCGACCTCTGCAAAGTAATTCAACGGGTTGCGGTTCAGTTCCAGCTCACCCACTTCGATCAACGGGAACTCTTTCTGCGACCAGGTCTTGGTCACATCGAAGGGGTTCTCGTAATGCGCGGCGGCTTGAGCTTCGGTCATGACCTGGATGCACACGCTCCATTTCGGAAACTCACCGCGCTCGATCGCATTGAACAGGTCGCGCTGGGCGTAATCAGGATCGGTACCGGCCAGGCGCGCTGCGTCAGCCGGCGCCAGGTTCTTGATGCCCTGCTTGGTCTTGTAGTGCCACTTGACCCAGTGCCGCTCACCCTTGGCGTTGATCAGACTGTAGGTGTGGCTGCCAAAGCCATGCATGTGGCGGTAGCCGTCCGGAATACCCCGATCGGAAAACAGAATGGTTACCTGGTGCAGCGCCTCGGGCGAATGGGACCAGAAATCCCACATCATCTGGGCACTTTTCAGATTGCTCTGGGGCAAGCGCTTCTGGGTGTGGATAAAGTCGGGAAACTTCAGCGGGTCGCGAATGAAGAACACCGGGGTGTTGTTGCCTACGATGTCCCAGTTGCCTTCTTCGGTGTAGAACTTGAGGGCAAAGCCGCGTGGGTCCCGCTCGGTGTCTGCCGAACCACGCTCGCCGCCTACCGTGGAAAAACGCAGGAAGGTCGGAGTCTTCTTGCCTACCGCCTCAAACAACTTGGCGCTGGTGTACTCGGTGATATCACGAGAAACGGTGAAAGTGCCATAGGCGCCTGAACCCTTGGCGTGCACGCGACGCTCGGGAATATTCTCGCGGTTGAAATGGGCGAGCTTTTCGATCAGGTGAAAATCGTCGAGAAGCAGAGGGCCCCGGGGGCCGGCGGAACGAGAGTTCTGGTTATCAGCGACAGGAGCGCCACTTGCGGTAGTAAGAGTTTTGGTCTGGCTCATGCTCAATCTTCCTCTGTCAGTCTGTGAAACTGCCGGCTAATCGGCTGACAAAGAGTATTGACCACCAGTGTTACAACATCCAATGCATTACACATTAGCTAACGATAGAAATATCCAATATAGGCAGACACAAAAAACCGGGCGCTAGGCCCGGTTCCTTGTTTCAGACTGACGTCTTACTCAGCGGATACAGCTTCACCGCCGACAGCACGATCAACCAGTTCAACGTACGCCATAGGAGCGTTGTCGCCAGCGCGGAAACCGCACTTGAGGATGCGCAGGTAGCCACCCTCACGGGTAGCGTAGCGCTTGCCCAGGTCGTTGAAGAGCTTACCAACGATAGCTTTCGAACGGGTACGGTCGAAAGCCAGACGGCGGTTAGCCAGGCTGTCTGTCTTGGCCAAAGTGATCAGCGGCTCGGCAACGCGGCGCAGTTCTTTAGCTTTCGGCAGTGTAGTTTTGATCAGCTCGTGCTCGAACAGCGACACCGCCATGTTCTGGAACATGGCCTTGCGGTGCGAGCTGGTGCGGCTCAGGTGACGCCCACTTTTACGATGACGCATGGTTCATTCCTTACCAAACACAACGTTCGGTGATTACGACGATCAGGCAGTCGCCTTGTCGTCCTTCTTAAGACTTGCAGGCGGCCAGTTGTCGAGGCGCATGCCGAGGGACAGACCGCGGGAGGCCAGAACGTCCTTGATTTCAGTCAAGGATTTCTTGCCCAGGTTCGGAGTCTTCAACAGTTCTACTTCGGTACGCTGAATCAGGTCGCCGATGTAGTAAATGTTTTCCGCCTTAAGGCAGTTAGCCGAACGTACAGTCAGTTCCAGATCGTCAACCGGGCGAAGCAGGATCGGATCGATCTCGTCTTCCTGCTCGACTACCACTGGCTCACTGTCACCCTTGAGGTCGACGAACGCAGCCAACTGCTGTTGCAGGATGGTTGCAGCACGACGGATAGCCTCTTCAGGATCCAGAGTACCGTTGGTTTCCAGATCAATAACCAGCTTGTCCAGGTTAGTACGCTGCTCGACACGGGCGTTTTCCACCACGTATGCGATACGGCGAACCGGGCTGAACGAAGAGTCGAGCTGCAAGCGACCAATGCTGCGGCTTTCGTCTTCATCGCTCTGACGCGAGTCGGCCGGTTCATAACCACGACCACGAGCTACTACGAGCTTCATGTTCAGGGCGCCGTTAGACGCCAGGTTAGCGATTACGTGATCGGGATTAACGATCTCGACATCATGATCCAGCTGAATATCGGCAGCGGTAACCACCCCCGAACCCTTCTTCGACAAGGTCAGCGTAACTTCGTCACGGCCGTGCAGCTTGATAGCCAGACCTTTAAGGTTCAACAGGATTTCAATTACGTCTTCCTGTACACCTTCGATGGCGCTGTACTCGTGGAGCACACCGTCAATCTCGGCCTCGACTACTGCACAGCCGGGCATTGAGGACAACAGGATGCGGCGCAGCGCGTTGCCCAGGGTGTGGCCAAAACCACGCTCGAGAGGCTCGAGGGTGATCTTGGCGCGGGTTGGACTGACAACCTGCACATCAATGTGGCGGGGTGTCAGGAACTCATTTACCGAAATCTGCATGGATGCACCTATTTTCTAGCCCTTACTTGGAGTAGAGCTCGACAATCAGGCTTTCGTTGATGTCGGCGGACAGATCACTGCGAGCTGGAACGTTCTTGAAAACGCCCGACTTCTTCTCAGTGTCTACTTCTACCCATTCTACGCGGCCACGTTGAGCACACAGATCGAGAGCTTGGACAATGCGAAGTTGATTTTTTGCTTTCTCGCGAACAGCGACCACGTCACCAGCACGAACCTGGTAGGACGGAACGTTAACGGTCTGACCGTTTACGCTGATCGACTTGTGCGATACCAGCTGACGGGATTCGGCACGAGTAGAACCGAAGCCCATGCGGTACACAACGTTGTCCAGACGGCATTCGAGCAGTTGCAACAGGTTTTCGCCGGTTGCGCCCTTCTTGCCAGCTGCTTGTTTGTAGTAGCCGCTGAATTGACGCTCGAGTACGCCGTAGATACGACGAACTTTTTGCTTTTCACGCAGCTGGGTGCCGTAGTCGGATTGACGACCGCGACGCTGGCCGTGGATGCCAGGAGCTGCTTCGATGTTGCACTTGGATTCGATAGCGCGCACGCCGCTCTTCAGGAAGAGATCGGTGCCTTCGCGACGAGCCAGTTTGCATTTTGGACCAATGTAACGAGCCATTCTTTACAATCTCCTGGATTACACGCGGCGCTTCTTCGGCGGACGGCACCCGTTGTGCGGGATTGGCGTCACGTCGGTGATGCTGGCGATCTTGTAGCCACAGCCGTTCAAAGCGCGGACTGCGGATTCACGACCTGGACCTGGACCCTTGACGTTGACGTCGAGGTTTTTCAGGCCATATTCCAGCGCAGCTTGACCAGCACGCTCAGCAGCTACTTGAGCAGCGAACGGGGTGGACTTGCGAGAACCGCGGAAACCCGAACCACCGGAGGTTGCCCAGGAAAGAGCGTTACCTTGACGGTCGGTGATGGTCACGATGGTGTTGTTGAAAGACGCGTGGATGTGGGCGATGCCATCAACCACTGTCTTTTTAATCTTTTTACGAGGACGAGCAGCAGGTTTTGCCATGACTAAATTCCTGTCGATTCGCTGGTGCGATTACTTGCGGATCGGCTTACGCGGACCTTTGCGAGTACGCGCGTTGGTCTTGGTACGCTGACCGCGCACTGGAAGACCACGACGATGGCGCAGACCGCGGTAGCAGCCCAGATCCATCAAGCGTTTGATTTTCATGTTGATTTCGCGACGCAGGTCACCTTCAGTGGTGAACTTCGCCACTTCGCCACGCAGCTGTTCAATTTGCTCGTCGCTCAGATCCTTGATCTTCGCAGCTGGGTTGACCCCAGTCACCGCGCAGATTTTCTGCGCAGTAGTGCGACCAACACCATAGATGTAGGTCAGCGAGATAACAGTATGCTTGTTATCTGGAATGTTAACGCCTGCAATACGGGCCATTCAGTGGGACTCCAATTGACAGCTACCTACGCCCCGGAAGCCAAGAAATAGGGCGCGAGATAATATCGCTGTAATAACAAATAATCAACCCGGCAGCGCACTAGCTGCCGGGCTTGAAGCACAATCACACTCAGCCTTGGCGCTGTTTGTGACGCGGTTCCGCGCTGCAAATTACTCGAACAACACCTTCGCGGCGAATAATCTTGCAGTTACGGCACAGCTTTTTCACCGATGCACGAACTTTCATCACCAACTCCTCGAACCTTATGGATTAGCGCAGCATGCCGCTGCCGTAACCCTTCAGGTTGGCTTTCTTCATCAGGGATTCGTACTGGTGGGAAACGAGGTGCGATTGTACTTGCGACATAAAGTCCATAACAACCACGACCACGATCAGCAACGAGGTCCCGCCAAGGTAGAACGGAACGTTTGCAGCAACCACCAAGAACTGGGGCAACAGGCAGACGGCCGTCATATATAGAGCACCGAACATGGTCAAACGAGTCAGAACGCCATCAATATAGCGCGCCGACTGCTCACCTGGACGGATGCCCGGAATAAAGGCACCGGACTTCTTCAGGTTTTCCGCTACGTCTTTCGGATTGAACATCAACGCCGTATAGAAGAAGCAGAAGAAAATAATCCCTGCACTAAACAGCAGAATATTCAACGGCTGACCAGGAGCGATCGACTGCGAGATGTCCTGCAACCAGCCCATACCTTCAGACTGACCGAACCAGGCACCCAACGAAGCCGGAAACAGCAAAATGCTGCTCGCGAAGATAGCAGGAATAACACCGGCCATATTCACTTTCAGCGGCAAGTGGCTGGTCTGCGCAGCAAATACCTTGCGGCCCTGCTGACGCTTGGCGTAATGAACAGCAATACGACGCTGACCACGCTCAATGAACACCACAAAACCGATAATCGCTACTGCCAGCAAACCGATCGCAACCAGGGCAAAAATGTTGATATCACCCTGACGTGCAGACTCGAAAGACTGCCCGATCGCTCTCGGAAGACCGGCGACGATACCTGCGAAAATCAACATCGAGATACCGTTGCCAACACCACGCTCAGTAATCTGCTCACCCAGCCACATCATGAACATCGCACCAGCCACAAAAGTGGATACCGCGACGAAATGGAAGCCAAAGTCACCAGTGAACGCAACACCCTGACCCGCCAAGCCAACGGACATGCCGATAGCTTGAACCAGGGCCAGGATGACAGTGCCGTAGCGGGTGTACTGGCTGATCTTGCGACGGCCAGCTTCACCTTCCTTCTTCAACTGCTCCAACTGCGGGCTGACGGCTGTCATCAGCTGCATGATGATCGATGCCGAGATATACGGCATGATCCCCAGTGCAAAGATACTCATCCGTTCCAGCGCGCCGCCGGAAAACATGTTGAACAAGCTAAGAATGGTCCCCTCATTCTGTCGAAACAGGTCCGCGAGTCGGTCAGGGTTGATACCTGGAACCGGGATGTGTGCGCCTATTCGGTAGACGATAATCGCCAAGAACAGAAAACGCAGACGAGCCCAAAGTTCAGACATACCGCCTTTGCCGAGCGCAGAGAGAGCACCTTGCTTAGCCATTTATTCCTCGAACTTGCCGCCAGCTGCTTCGATAGCCGCACGCGCACCTTTGGTGGCTGCGATACCCTTGATGGTCACAGCGCGAGTAACTTCGCCGGACAGCATGATTTTCACACGCTGAACGTTTTGGTTAATCACGTTGGCATCTTTCAGGGACTGCACGGTGACGATGTCGCCTTCCACTTTAGCCAGCTCGGACAGACGCACTTCTGCGCGATCCATGGCCTTCAGGGAAACGAAACCGAACTTCGGCAGGCGACGATGCAGCGGCTGTTGACCGCCTTCAAAGCCTGGAGCAATGGTGCCACCGGAGCGGGAAGTCTGACCTTTGTGGCCACGGCCACCAGTCTTACCCAAACCACTACCGATACCACGGCCCGGACGATGCTTTTCGCGACGGGAACCCGGCGCTGGACTCAGATCATTGAGTTTCATCGATTAACCCTCGACACGCAGCATGTAGTAAGCCTTGTTGATCATCCCGCGATTCTCGGGAGTATCCTGGACTTCTACAGTGTGACCGATGCGACGCAGACCCAGACCCTTAACGCACAGTTTGTGGTTAGGGATACGGCCGGTCATGCTTTTGATCAGCGTTACTTTTACGGTAGCCATGATCAGATGATCTCCTGGACGCTTTTGCCACGCTTGGCGGCAATGGATTCAGGGGACTGCATTGCTTTCAAACCCTTGAAAGTGGCGTGAACCACGTTTACTGGGTTAGTCGAGCCGTAGCACTTGGCCAGAACGTTCTGAACGCCAGCTACCTCGAGGACAGCACGCATAGCGCCGCCAGCGATGATACCGGTACCTTCAGAAGCAGGCTGCATGTACACCTTGGAAGCGCCGTGAGCGGACTTCATTGCGTACTGCAGAGTGGTGCCGTTCAGGTCAACTTGGATCATATTGCGGCGAGCAGCTTCCATTGCCTTCTGGATCGCAGCAGGCACTTCACGCGACTTGCCACGGCCGAAGCCAACACGGCCCTTACCATCACCAACCACGGTCAACGCGGTGAAAGTGAAGATACGGCCGCCTTTTACGGTTTTGGCTACGCGGTTAACTTGAACCAGCTTCTCGATGTAGCCTTCGTCGCGCTTTTGGTCGTTATTTGACATAACTTAGAACTCCAGCCCAGCTTCACGAGCAGCATCAGCCAGCGCCTTGACGCGGCCGTGGTACTTGAAGCCAGAGCGGTCGAAAGCCACCTGCGAGACGCCAGCGGCTTTCGCACGCGTAGCGACCAGCTGGCCAACCTTAGTGGCCGCGTCGATGTTGCCAGTGGCGCCATCACGCAGTTCTTTATCCAAAGTCGAGGCACTTGCCAGGACTTTGTTGCCGTCGGCCGAAATGACCTGGGCGTAGATGTGCTGCGAAGAGCGGAACACGCAGAGACGCACGACTTCGAGTTCGTGCATTTTCAGGCGTGCTTTGCGAGCGCGACGCAGTCGAGTAACTTTTTTGTCGGTCATTTGCTATGCCCTACTTCTTCTTGGCTTCTTTACGACGGACGACTTCGTCCGCGTAGCGCACACCTTTGCCTTTGTAAGGCTCTGGTGGACGGAAGTCGCGGATCTCAGCGGCCACTTGACCTACCAGCTGCTTATCGATGCCCTTGATCAGGATATCGGTCTGGCTAGGAGTCTCAGCGGTGATGCCTTCCGGCAGTTCGTAATCCACTGGATGCGAGAAGCCGAGGGCCAGGTTCAGCACTGTGCCTTTTGCCTGTGCCTTGTAACCAACACCGACCAGCTGGAGCTTGCGCTCGAAGCCTTGGCTTACGCCTTGGACCATGTTGTTTACCAGAGCACGAGTGGTACCGGCCATTGCGCGAGTTTGTTGGTCGCCGTTGCGAGCAGCGAAACGCAGCTCACCAGCTTCCTGAACAATTTCAACGGACGAGTGTACGTTCAGTTCGAGAGTGCCCTTGGCACCCTTCACCGAAAGCTGTTGGCCGGCGAATTTGACTTCGACACCAGCTGGCAGCTTAACGGGGTTCTTAGCGACGCGAGACATGCTTATCCCCCCTTAGAACACAGTGCAAAGAACTTCGCCGCCGACACCGGCAGCGCGCGCAGCACGATCAGTCATCACACCTTTGTTGGTGGAGACGATAGACACGCCAAGACCGCCACGTACTTTCGGCAGTTCTTCAACGGACTTGTACTGACGCAGGCCTGGACGGCTAACGCGCTTCACTTCTTCGATGACCGGACGGCCTTCGAAGTACTTCAGCTCGATGGACAGCAGAGGTTTGATTTCGCTGCTGATCTGATAACCCGCGATGTAACCTTCGTCCTTCAGGACTTTTGCTACAGCCACCTTCAGCGTGGAAGACGGCATGCTTACGACGGACTTTTCAGCCATCTGGGCATTACGGATTCGAGTTAGCATGTCCGCTAACGGGTCCTGCATACTCATGGGCTAGATGCTCCTGATACAAAAAGAATTAGCCTTGCGGCTACAACTGTCGCCGAGAAATTCCGGGCAAAAAACACGGGCTCAGGCGAGCCGGTCATTCTAGACACACCCCAGAAATGAATCAAGCCCCAAAAGGGGCTTGATTCACGTTCAAGGCCACCGGCGATCGGGATCTTGCGAGCCCGAACACCGAGACTTTGATAGCTATTACCAGCTGGCTTTAACCAGACCTGGTACGTCACCACGCATTGCAGCTTCACGCAGCTTGTTACGGCCCAGGCCGAACTTGCGGTAAACGCCGTGCGGACGACCAGTCAGGCGGCAGCGGTTACGCATGCGCGAAGCGCTTGCATCACGTGGCTGCTTCTGCAGAGCTACGGTAGCTTCCCAACGAGCTTCTGGACTTGCGTTCAGATCCACGATGATAGCTTTCAGCGCTGCACGCTTGGTGGCGTACTTGGCAACGGTGAGCTGACGCTTCAGCTCACGGTTCTTCATGCTCTTCTTGGCCATTTTCCTACTCCAATCAGTTGCGGAACGGGAATTTGAAAGCACGCAGCAGAGCGCGGCCTTCATCATCGTTCTTAGCAGTGGTGGTCAGGGTAATGTCCAGACCGCGGAGAGCATCGATCTTGTCGTAATCGATTTCCGGGAAAATGATCTGCTCTTTAACGCCCATGCTGTAGTTGCCACGACCGTCGAAGGACTTGGCATTCAGGCCGCGGAAGTCGCGAACCCGAGGCAGGGAGATCGACAGCAGACGATCCAGGAACTCGTACATACGCTCACGGCGCAGGGTCACTTTGACGCCGATCGGCCATCCTTCGCGGACTTTGAAGCCAGCGATGGATTTACGAGCGTAGGTCACAACGACTTTCTGGCCGGTGATCTTTTCCAGGTCAGCAACAGCATGCTCGATGACTTTTTTGTCGCCGATTGCTTCGCCCAGACCCATGTTCAGGGTGATTTTGGTAACGCGCGGAACTTCCATCACGTTCGAAAGCTTAAGTTCTTCCTTAAGTTTCGGAGCGATTTCCTTCCGGTAAATCTCTTTTAGTCGTGCCATGGTCTTCTACCTAGCAGTGTTCAAGCATCAACCGCTTTTTGGGTCGACTTGAAGACACGAATTTTTTTGCCGTCTTCTACTTTGAAACCAACGCGGTCAGCCTTGTTGGTTTCGCTGTTGAAAATGGCGACGTTGGAAGCGTGCAGTGGCGCTTCTTTCTCGACGATACCGCCCTGTACGCCCGACATCGGGTTAGGCTTGGTATGACGCTTGACCAGGTTCAGGCCACCGACGACCAGACGGTCGTCAGCCAGAACCTTAAGCACCTTACCGCGCTTACCTTTGTCTTTGCCGGCGATCACGATGATCTCGTCGTCACGACGAATCTTTTGCATGTCGGATCTCCTTACAGCACTTCTGGGGCGAGCGAGACGATCTTCATGAACTTCTCGTTGCGAAGTTCACGGGTCACTGGCCCAAAGATACGGGTGCCGATCGGCTCTTGCTTGTTGTTCAACAGAACAGCAGCGTTGCCATCAAAGCGGATGATGGAGCCGTCTGCACGACGAACACCATGGCGAGTGCGGACTACAACAGCAGTCATCACTTGGCCTTTTTTCACCTTACCGCGAGGAATTGCTTCCTTGACGGTAACTTTGATGATGTCACCGATACCAGCGTAACGACGATGGGAGCCACCCAGCACCTTGATGCACATAACGCGGCGAGCGCCGCTGTTATCGGCCACATCGAGCATGGATTGAGTCTGAATCATATAATTTCTCCGACCCCTAGCCCTTAGACTTCCACAGCGCGTTCGAGAACATCAACCAGGGCCCAAGACTTGGTCTTGGCCATCGGACGAGTTTCACGAATAGTGACTTTGTCGCCGATGTGGCACTGATTGGTTTCGTCGTGCGCGTGCAGCTTAGTCGAACGCTTAACGTATTTACCGTAGATAGGGTGCTTAACGCGACGCTCGATCAGAACGGTGATGGTCTTGTCCATCTTGTCGCTGACAACACGGCCAGTCAGCGTACGGACAGTTTTTTCGGCTTCAGCCATGATTACTTACCTGCCTGCTGGTTGAGCACAGTCTTCACGCGAGCGATGTCACGCTTAACTTGCGAGAGCAGATGAGACTGCCCCAACTGGCCAGTTGCTTTCTGCATACGCAGATTGAACTGGTCGCGCAGCAGGCCGAGCAGTTGCTCGTTCAGCTGCTGTGCGGATTTTTCACGAAGTTCATTCGCTTTCATCACATCACCGTCCGTTTAACAAAGGAGGTGGCGAGCGGCAGCTTTGCAGCAGCCAGGGCGAAAGCCTCACGCGCCAGCTCTTCAGAAACACCCTCGATTTCATACAGGACTTTGCCTGGCTGAATCTGGGCTACCCAGTATTCGACGTTACCCTTACCTTTACCCATCCGAACTTCGAGAGGCTTTTTGGAAATAGGCTTGTCCGGGAATACACGGATCCAGATCTTGCCACCACGTTTTACGTGACGGGTCAGAGCACGACGCGCTGACTCGATCTGACGAGCGGTGAGACGACCACGAGCAACAGACTTCAGCGCGAACTCGCCGAAGCTGACTTTGCTACCGCGCAATGCCAGACCACGGTTGTGGCCGGTCATTTGCTTGCGGAACTTCGTACGCTTTGGTTGCAACATTTGGCGTACCCCTTACTTAGCAGCTTTTTTACGAGGCGCAGGTGCTTGCGGCTTCAGCTCTTCTTGGCGACCACCAATTACTTCGCCTTTGAAGATCCAAACCTTCACACCGATCACACCGTAAGTGGTGTGAGCTTCGTAGGTGGCATAGTCGATATCGGCACGCAGGGTGTGCAGTGGCACACGACCTTCGCGATACCATTCAGTACGTGCGATTTCAGCACCGCCGAGACGACCGCTCACTTGGATTTTGATGCCTTTGGCACCAATGCGCATGGCGTTCTGTACGGCGCGCTTCATAGCACGACGGAACATTACGCGGCGCTCCAGCTGCTGAGCTACGCTCTGCGCAACCAGCATACCGTCGAGCTCCGGCTTGCGGATCTCTTCGATATTGATGTGCACAGGCACACCCATTTGCTTGGTCAGGTCCTGACGCAGCTTCTCAACATCTTCACCTTTCTTGCCGATCACGATGCCGGGACGAGCGGTGTGGATGGTGATGCGTGCAGTTTGAGCCGGACGATGGATATCGATACGGCTTACGGACGCGCTTTTTAGTTTGTCTTGGAGATACTCACGCACATTCAGATCTGCGAGCAAATAGTCCGCATAAGTCCGACCGTCTGCGTACCAGACGGAGGTGTGCTCCTTGACGATTCCCAGGCGAATGCCAATGGGATGTACTTTCTGACCCATCTCTTCGACTCCGTTACTTGTCAGCAACCTTGACAGTGATATGGCAAGACCGCTTGACGATGCGATCAGCACGGCCTTTGGCACGTGGCATGATGCGCTTCAGCGAACGCCCTTCGTTGACGAAAACGGTGGAGACCTTCAGGTCATCAACGTCTGCGCCTTCGTTATGCTCGGCGTTGGCTACGGCCGACTCCAGCACTTTCTTCATGATCTCGGCGGCTTTCTTACTGCTGAAAGCCAACAGGTTGAGCGCTTCGCCCACCTTCTTCCCGCGGATCTGGTCGGCGACCAAGCGGGCTTTCTGGGCGGAGATTCGAGCGCCCGACAACTTAGCGGCTACTTCCATCATTCCTTACCCCTTAACGCTTGGCTTTCTTGTCAGCCACGTGCCCGCGATATGTACGGGTACCGGCGAACTCGCCCAGTTTGTGGCCGACCATGTCTTCGTTCACGAGAACTGGAACATGCTGACGACCGTTATGCACAGCAATGGTCAGACCGACCATTTGTGGCAGGATCATGGAACGGCGCGACCAGGTCTTAACTGGTTTGCGATCGTTCTTTTCCGCCGCCACTTCGATCTTCTTCAGTAGGTGAAGATCAATAAAAGGACCTTTTTTCAGAGAACGTGGCACTGTCGTATCCCTCTATTTACTTGCGACGACGGACGATCATTTTGTCGGTACGCTTATTACCACGAGTCTTCGCGCCCTTAGTCGGGAAGCCCCATGGCGATACCGGATGACGACCACCAGAGGTACGACCTTCACCACCACCATGTGGGTGGTCAACCGGGTTCATGGCAACACCACGAACGGTTGGGCGAACGCCACGCCAGCGTTTGGCACCAGCTTTACCCAGCGAACGCAGGCTGTGCTCGGAGTTCGAGACTTCGCCCAGGGTCGCGCGGCATTCAGCCAGCACTTTACGCATCTCACCAGAACGCAGACGCAGGGTCACGTAGACACCTTCACGAGCGACCAGCTGAGCCGAAGCACCAGCCGAACGAGCGATTTGCGCGCCTTTACCTGGCTTCAGTTCGATGCCGTGTACGGTGCTACCAACTGGAATGTTGCGCAGTTGCAGAGCGTTGCCCGGCTTGATCGGTGCCAGAGCACCTGCGATCAGCTGGTCGCCAGCGCTCACGCCTTTAGGGGCGATGATGTAGCGACGCTCGCCATCTGCGTACAGCAGCAGAGCGATGTGAGCAGTACGGTTTGGATCGTATTCGATACGCTCGACAGTGGCAGCGATGCCATCTTTGTCGTTGCGACGGAAGTCGACCAGACGGTAATGCTGCTTATGACCACCACCAACGTGACGAGTGGTAATGCGGCCATTGTTGTTACGACCACCAGACTTCGATTTCTTCTCGAGCAGCGGTGCGTGAGGAGCGCCTTTATGCAGCTCCTGGTTGACCACCTTGACCACAAAACGGCGGCCAGGGGAAGTCGGTTTGCATTTAACGATTGCCATGATGCACCCCTTCCTTACTCAGCACTGCTGCTGAAATCGAGATCTTGGCCTGGCTGAAGGGAGATAACTGCCTTCTTCCAGTCATTACGCTTGCCCAGACCGCGAGCGGTACGCTTGCTCTTACCCAGAACGTTCAGGGTAGTAACGCGTTCCACTTTCACGCTGAACAGGCTTTCGACGGCCTTCTTGATTTCCAGCTTGGTTGCGTCAGTAGCAACCTTGAAAACGAACTGGCCTTTCTTGTCTGCCAGAACCGTAGCCTTCTCGGAAACGTGCGGGCCAAGCAGAACTTTAAATACGCGTTCCTGGTTCATCCCAGCAGCTCCTCGAATTTCTTCACGGCCGACACAGTGATCAACACTTTGTCGTATGCGATCAGACTAACTGGATCGGAACCTTGCACGTCACGAACATCAACGTGTGGCAGGTTACGAGCAGCCAGGTACAGGTTCTGATCAACAGCGTCCGACACGATCAGAACGTCGGTCAGGCTCATGTTGTTCAGCTTGCCCAGCAGATCTTTGGTTTTCGGAGTTTCAACAGCGAAATCCTGAACCACGACCAGACGATCAGTACGCACCAGCTCAGCAAGGATGGAACGCATTGCTGCGCGATACATCTTCTTGTTCAGCTTCTGGGAGTGATCCTGAGGACGAGCTGCGAAAGTGGTACCGCCGCCACGCCAGATTGGGCTACGGATAGTACCGGCACGAGCACGGCCAGTACCTTTCTGACGCCATGGGCGCTTGCCGCCACCGGAAACGTCGGAACGGGTCTTTTGCTGCTTGCTACCTTGACGGCCGCCGGCCATGTAGGCCACGACTGCTTGGTGAACCAGCGTCTCGTTGAATTCGCCGCCAAATGTCAGTTCGGAAACTTCGATCGCTTGAGCGTCATTTACATTTAATTGCATGTCAGCTTCCCCTTAACCGCGAGCCTTGGCCGCCGGACGTACAACCAGGTTGCCGCCAGTAGCGCCAGGAACAGCACCCTTGACCAACAACAGATTGCGTTCAGCGTCGACGCGCACTACTTCCAGGGACTGCACGGTCACGCGCTCAGCGCCCATATGACCGGACATTTTTTTGCCCTTGAATACACGACCAGGAGTCTGGCACTGGCCAATAGAGCCCGGGACGCGGTGGGAAACGGAGTTACCGTGGGTGTTATCTTGACCGCGGAAATTCCAACGCTTGATGGTACCGGCGAAGCCTTTACCTTTCGACTGACCGGTAACGTCTACCAGTTGGCCAGCAGCGAAGATTTCTGCATTGATCAGATCGCCAGCTTGGTACTCGCCTTCTTCAAGACGGAATTCCCAAACGCCACGACCGGCAGCAACGTTCGCTTTAGCGAAGTGACCTGCTTGAGCAGCAGTCACGCGCGAAGCACGACGCTCACCTACAGTGACCTGCACTGCACGATAGCCATCGGTTTCTTCAGTTTTGAACTGGGTGACGCGATTCGGCTCGATCTCAATGACCGTGACCGGAATGGAGACACCTTCTTCGGTGAAAATACGGGTCATACCGCATTTACGACCGACTACACCAATAGTCATGTTGTAAACCTCATGAGTGTACGGGGCTTTCACCCGCTATGGCCGCCCATTTCAGAGCGTTACACGACTAAGACCGAGTCTTAGCCGAGGCTGATCTGCACTTCCACACCTGCCGCAAGATCAAGCTTCATAAGAGCATCAACGGTTTTATCCGTTGGCTGGACGATGTCCAGTACGCGCTTATGAGTACGGATCTCGTACTGGTCACGCGCGTCTTTGTTGACGTGCGGGGAGACCAGAACGGTGAACCGCTCTTTACGGGTAGGCAGTGGAATTGGACCACGCACTTGAGCACCAGTACGTTTCGCGGTTTCCACGATTTCCTGGGTGGATTGGTCGATCAGGCGATGGTCGAAAGCCTTCAACCTGATACGGATTTGCTGATTTTGCATTGGATTTCAGACTCCAGGCTGCTATTCCCACCGGGCGCAATACGCCCGTTAAAAGGAGGCGCAATTCTATAGACGGCCCCACAGAGTGTCAACCCAATAAAAAAGCCCCCGCAAGCGGGGGCTTCTTCATGAGTCGTCGATTACTCGATGACTTTGGCTACGACGCCAGCGCCGACGGTACGACCGCCTTCACGGATAGCGAAACGCAGACCATCTTCCATCGCGATGGTTTTGATCAGAGTGACAGTCATCTGGATGTTGTCACCTGGCATTACCATTTCAACGCCTTCTGGCAGCTCGCAGTTACCAGTCACGTCAGTAGTACGGAAGTAGAACTGTGGACGGTAGCCTTTGAAGAACGGAGTATGACGGCCGCCTTCTTCCTTGCTCAGAACGTAAACTTCAGCGGTGAACTTGGTGTGCGGCTTAACGGTGCCTGGCTTAACCAGAACCTGGCCACGCTCAACGTCGTCACGCTTGGTACCACGCAGCAGAACGCCGCAGTTCTCGCCAGCACGACCTTCGTCGAGCAGCTTGCGGAACATTTCAACGCCGGTGCAGGTAGTTTTCTGAGTGTCGCGCAGACCAACGATCTCAACTTCTTCCTGGATGCGAACGATACCACGCTCAACACGGCCAGTTACCACGGTGCCACGGCCGGAGATCGAGAATACGTCTTCGATTGGCATCAGGAACGGCTTGTCGATTGCACGCTCTGGCTCTGGGATGTAGGTATCCAGAGTTTCTACCAGACGCTTAACAGCGGTGGTACCCATTTCGTTGTCGTCTTGGCCGTTCAGAGCCATCAGAGCCGAACCGATGATGATCGGAGTGTCGTCACCTGGGAAGTCGTAAGTGCTCAGCAGATCGCGCACTTCCATCTCAACCAGTTCCAGCAGCTCAGCGTCGTCAACCATGTCAGCCTTGTTCAGGAAGACAACGATGTACGGAACGCCTACCTGACGGGACAGCAGGATGTGCTCACGAGTTTGTGGCATCGGACCATCGGCAGCCGAGCAAACCAGGATCGCGCCGTCCATCTGGGCAGCACCAGTGATCATGTTTTTGACGTAGTCGGCGTGACCTGGGCAGTCAACGTGCGCGTAGTGACGAATGTTCGAATCGTACTCTACGTGCGCAGTGTTGATGGTGATACCACGAGCTTTTTCTTCTGGGGCGCTGTCGATCTTGTCGAAGTCAACACGAGCCGAACCGAAAACTTCGGAGCAAACGCGAGTCAGAGCAGCGGTCAGAGTGGTTTTACCGTGGTCAACGTGACCGATAGTGCCAACGTTGACGTGCGGTTTGTTACGTTCAAATTTTTCTTTAGCCACGACAATTAACTCCTAGCCTAAAGGGGAGACTGAATCAGCCTTGTTTTTTAACGAGAGCTTCGACGATGTTCGACGGAGCTTCGGCGTATTTGGAGAATTCCATGGAGTAGCTCGCGCGACCCTGAGACATGGAACGAACGTCAGTTGCATAACCGAACATTTCACCCAGTGGCACTTCAGCACGGATAACCTTGCCGGACACCGAGTCATCCATACCCTGAATCAGACCACGACGACGGTTCAGGTCACCCATCACGTCACCCATGTAGTCCTCTGGGGTTACAACTTCAACCTTCATGATCGGCTCGAGCACAACGCCGCCACCCTTCTGGGCCAGCTGCTTGGTCGCCATGGAGGCTGCCACCTTGAACGCCATCTCGTTGGAGTCGACGTCGTGGTAGGAACCATCAAACACGGTAGCCTTCAGGCCGATCAGCGGATAACCGGCAACGACGCCGTTCTTCATCTGCTCTTCGATACCCTTCTGGATAGCCGGGATGTATTCCTTAGGAACCACACCACCAACAACTTCGTTGGTGAAGACCAGACCTTCGGTGATGTTGCCGTTCGCATCGACGTCTGGCTCCGAGAAACGGATCCAGCAGTGACCGAACTGACCGCGACCGCCGGACTGACGAACGAACTTGCCTTCGATCTCAACGTTGCTCTTGCTGATCTTCTCGCGGTACGAAACCTGCGGCTTGCCGATGTTGGCTTCGACGTTGAACTCGCGCTTCATGCGGTCAACGAGGATGTCCAGGTGCAACTCACCCATACCGGAGATGATGGTCTGGCCAGTCTCTTCGTCGGTCTTGACGCGGAACGACGGGTCTTCCTGAGCCAGCTTGCCCAGTGCAATACCCATCTTTTCCTGGTCCTGCTTGGTTTTCGGCTCTACCGCTACCGAAATTACAGGCTCAGGGAAGTCCATACGTTCAAGAATGATCTGCTTGTCGAGATCGCACAGAGTGTCACCAGTGGTGACGTCCTTCATGCCGATCAGAGCAGCGATGTCGCCTGCACGTACTTCTTTGATCTCTTCACGCTGGTTGGCGTGCATCTGCACCATACGACCAACGCGCTCTTTCTTGCCCTTGACCGAGTTGATCACGGAGTCGCCCGAGCTCAGGAAGCCCGAGTAAACGCGTACGAAAGTCAGAGTACCAACGAACGGGTCGGTAGCAATCTTGAATGCCAGAGCCGAGAACGGTTCAGCATCGTCAGCATGACGCTCGTCGTAGTCAGCCTCTACCAGCTCATCCTTCGGCTTCTCGATGAGATCCGGATGGATACCCTTGATCGCCGGGATCTCGGTAGGAGCAGGCAGGAAGTCGATAACGGCATCGAGAACCAGGGGAACGCCCTTGTTCTTGAACGACGAACCGCAGACGGCCGGAACGATCTCGCTAGCCAGGGTGCGCGCACGCAGACCGGCCTTGATCTCTTCGACAGTCAGGTCACCTTCTTCAAGGTACTTGTTCATCAGCTCTTCGTTGGCTTCAGCAGCAGCTTCAACCATGTTGGAGCGCCACTCGTTAGCCAGGTCCAGCATATCGGCAGGAATTTCTTCCTCGCGATAGGTAGTACCCTTGTCGTCGTCGTTCCAGTAGATAGCCTTCATCTTGATCAGATCAACCTGACCTTCGAAGTTATCTTCAGCACCGATAGCCAGCTGGACCGGAACCGGGGTATGACCCAGGCGGTTCTTGATCTGGCCAACAACGCGCAGGAAGTTGGCACCGGCACGGTCCATCTTGTTCACGTAAACAACACGTGGAACACCGTACTTGTTGGCTTGACGCCATACGGTTTCAGACTGAGGCTCAACACCGGAAGTACCGCAGAACACAACGACCGCGCCGTCGAGCACACGTAGGGAGCGCTCTACTTCAATGGTGAAGTCAACGTGGCCAGGGGTATCGATAACGTTTACACGATAGTTATCGTATTGGCCGCGCGAACCTTTCCAGAAGGTAGTTACAGCAGCGGAGGTAATGGTGATACCGCGCTCCTGCTCCTGCACCATCCAGTCGGTGGTCGCAGCGCCGTCATGCACCTCACCCATCTTGTGGCTGAGACCTGTGTAGAACAGGATCCGCTCGGTAGTGGTAGTCTTGCCCGCGTCAACGTGGGCACAGATACCGATGTTACGGTAGCGGTTGATTGCTGTAGTACGAGCCATAAAGCCCTCGCAAAATGAATGATGCCGATATTAGAAGCGGTAGTGCGAGAAAGCCTTGTTGGCTTCAGCCATACGGTGAACGTCTTCACGCTTCTTAACTGCAGCACCTTTGCCTTCGGCAGCGTCCAGCAGTTCGCCAGCCAAACGCAGAGCCATAGACTTCTCGCCGCGCTTGCGGGCGAAGTCTACCAACCAGCGCATTGCCAGAGCGTTACGACGGGACGGACGAACTTCGACCGGAACCTGGTAAGTAGCACCGCCTACACGGCGCGACTTCACTTCGACCAGCGGAGCGATGGCGTCGAGAGCTTTCTCGAAGATTTCCAGGGGATCGCTGTTCTTGCGCTCTTTAACTTTTTCCAGCGCGCCATAAACGATACGCTCGGCAACGGCTTTCTTGCCGCTTTCCATTACGTGGTTCATGAACTTGGCGAGGATCTGGCTTCCGTATTTCGGATCGTCCAGAATCTCACGTTTGGCTGCTACGCGACGTCTTGGCATTGATAAGCCCTCAAACGGTCTTCAGGTTAGCTCGGGACAGTTGATCCAATGGACGCGTGCCCGACCTTACTCTTATCGACTCAATATAATTAAAAACTGCAAAACGACCGATTACTTCGGACGCTTGGTACCGTACTTCGAACGACCTTGGTTACGACCTTTAACGCCGGAGGTATCCAGGGAGCCGCGAACGGTGTGGTAACGAACACCTGGCAAGTCTTTTACACGGCCGCCGCGAATCAGTACGACGCTGTGCTCTTGCAGGTTGTGGCCTTCACCACCGATGTACGAGGAAACCTCAAAACCGTTGGTCAGACGCACACGGCACACTTTACGCAGTGCCGAGTTAGGTTTTTTCGGCGTAGTGGTATACACGCGAGTGCACACGCCACGACGTTGCGGGCAGTTCTGCAGCGCAGGCACGTCGGATTTCTCGACGATACGCTTACGCGGCTGACGTACCAGCTGGTTGATAGTTGCCATCTACTAGCTCCACTGTTGTCTTTCGACATAAACAAAATGGCAGAGCAGGAGCTCCACCAAATTTAGGGGTACAAGAGTCTAAAGAGGATCTTGCCCCCAGTCAAGGCAAGGCCCCGGCCTCCCCGATCAGCGAACCTCGACAAAAAGTGTCTTGATTCTCAATCGAAAAAGCCGGGGCCCCGTCTCAATCTACTGCAGACCTCAATTACCGCTGGAGTTCAGAGCTTCAGTCAGTGCTGCTTCGACTTCGCTTGCGCTTACGCGCAGCGGCTTGTCTGCATCACGACGACGCTTACGCTCGCTGTGGTACGCCAGGCCAGTACCGGCCGGGATCAGACGACCCACGACCACGTTTTCTTTCAGGCCACGCAGGTAGTCGCGCTTGCCAGTTACCGCCGCTTCGGTCAGTACACGGGTGGTCTCCTGGAAAGAGGCCGCCGAGATGAACGATTCGGTGGACAAGGACGCCTTGGTGATACCCAGCAGTACGCGGGTGAACTTGGCGACGAACTTGTCTTCGGTGCTCAGACGCTCGTTTTCTACCAGTACGTGAGTCAGTTCCATCTGGTCGCCCTTGATGAAGCTGGAGTCGCCGGACTCGGCGATTTCAACCTTACGCAGCATCTGACGCAGAATGGTCTCGATGTGCTTGTCGTTGATCTTCACGCCTTGCAGACGGTAAACGTCTTGGATCTCGTTGACGATGTACTTGGCCAGCGCACTGACACCCAGCAGACGCAGGATATCGTGTGGATCGCTCGGACCGTCGGAGATAACTTCGCCGCGGTTCACTTGTTCGCCTTCGAAGACGTTCAGGTGACGCCACTTCGGAATCAGCTCTTCATACGGATCGCTACCGTCGTTCGGAGTAATGACCAGACGGCGCTTGCCCTTGGTCTCTTTACCGAACGCGATGGTGCCGCTGACTTCAGCCAGAATCGACGCTTCCTTCGGACGACGAGCTTCGAACAGGTCGGCAACACGCGGCAGACCACCGGTGATGTCACGGGTCTTCGAAGTTTCTTGCGGAATACGAGCGATAACATCACCGATCGCAATCTGCGCACCGTCGGCAACACCGACCAGGGCGTTAGCCGGCAGGAAGTACTGTGCCGGTACGTCGGTACCTGGCAGCAGCAGATCCTTGCCATCCATACCCACCATCTTCACAGCAGGACGGATGTCCTTGCCGGCAGCTGGACGGTCTTTGACGTCAAGCACTTCAATGTTGGTCATACCGGTCAATTCGTCAGTCTGACGCTTGATCGTGATGCCTTCTTCCATGCCCACGTAGGTCACGGTACCTTTCATTTCGGTAACGATCGGGTGAGTGTGCGGATCCCACTTGGCCACGATAGCGCCAGCGTCGACCTTGTCACCTTCTTTAACCGAAATCACAGCACCGTACGGCAGCTTGTAACGCTCGCGCTCACGACCGAAGTCATCAGCGATTGCCAGCTCACCGGAACGGGACACAGCAACCAGGTGGCCATCCACACGCTCTACGTGCTTCAGGTTGTGCAGACGGACGGTACCGCCATTCTTCACCTGAACGCTGTCGGCTGCGGAAGTACGGCTTGCCGCACCACCAATGTGGAACGTACGCATGGTCAGCTGGGTACCCGGCTCACCGATGGATTGGGCAGCGATAACGCCGACCGCCTCACCAATGTTCACCTGGTGACCACGAGCCAGGTCACGGCCGTAGCACTTGGCGCAGATGCCATAGCGGGTTTCGCAACTGATCGGCGAACGCACGATCACTTCGTCGATGCTGTTGAGCTCGATGAATTCAACCCACTTTTCGTCTACCAGGGTGCCAGCAGGAACGATGACGTCCTCGGTACCCGGCTTGAATACGTCACGGGCGATAACACGACCCAATACGCGCTCACCCAGTGGCTCTACAACATCGCCGCCTTCAATGTGCGGAGTCATCAGCAGGCCGTGTTCGGTGCCGCAATCGATCTCGGTTACAACCAGATCCTGCGCAACGTCCACCAGACGACGAGTCAGGTAACCGGAGTTCGCAGTTTTCAACGCGGTATCCGCCAGACCTTTACGAGCACCGTGAGTCGAGATGAAGTACTGGAGTACGCTCAGACCTTCACGGAAGTTCGCAGTAATCGGCGTTTCGATGATGGAGCCGTCCGGCTTGGCCATCAGACCACGCATACCGGCCAGCTGACGGATCTGTGCTGCGGAACCCCGCGCACCCGAGTCAGCCATCATGTACATCGAGTTGAACGATTCTTGCTCGACTTCGTCGCCATTGCGGTCGATGACCTTCTCTTTCGAGAGGTTGGCCATCATCGCCTTGGATACTTCGTCGTTGGCCTTCGACCAAAGGTCGATCACTTTGTTGTACTTCTCGCCCTGGGTTACCAGGCCGGAGGCGTACTGGCTCTCGATTTCTTTCACTTCGTCGGTGGCAGCACCGATGATGCGAGCTTTTTCATCCGGGATAACGAAGTCGTTAACACCGATGGAAACGCCGGAAATGGTCGAGTAAGCGAAACCGGTGTACATCAACTGGTCAGCGAAGATCACGGTCTCTTTCAGACCAACCACGCGGTAGCACTGGTTGATCAGCTTGGAGATCGCCTTCTTCTTCATCGGCAGGTTGACGACGTCGAACGACAGGCCCTTCGGCACAACCTGGAACAGCAGAGCACGGCCGACAGTGGTGTCGACGATACGGGTGGCGCTCACGCTGCCGCCATCACGATCATTGACGGTTTCGCTGATGCGAACCTTGATCTTGGCGTGCAGAGCAGCTTCGCCGGCGCGGAATACGCGGTCGACTTCCTGCAGGTCGGCGAAAACGCGACCTTCGCCCTTGGCGTTGATCGCTTCACGGGTCATGTAGTACAGACCCAATACAACGTCCTGCGACGGAACGATGATTGGCTCACCGTTGGCTGGCGACAGAATGTTGTTGGTCGACATCATCAACGCACGCGCTTCCAACTGGGCTTCCAGTGTCAGCGGTACGTGCACGGCCATTTGGTCGCCGTCGAAGTCGGCGTTGTACGCAGCACAGACCAGAGGGTGCAGCTGGATAGCCTTACCTTCGATCAGTACCGGTTCAAACGCCTGGATACCCAGACGGTGAAGGGTCGGTGCACGGTTGAGGAGAACCGGGTGTTCACGGATCACTTCAGCGAGAACGTCCCAAACCTCTGGCAGTTCGCGCTCGACCATCTTCTTGGCGGCTTTGATGGTGGTGGCCAGGCCACGCATTTCCAACTTGCCGAAGATGAACGGTTTGAACAGCTCGAGAGCCATTTTCTTCGGCAGACCGCACTGGTGCAGACGCAGGGTCGGACCTACGGTAATTACCGAACGACCGGAGTAGTCAACACGCTTACCGAGCAAGTTCTGACGGAAACGACCTTGCTTACCCTTGATCATGTCAGCCAGGGATTTCAGAGGACGCTTGTTGGAACCGGTGATAGCGCGGCCACGACGACCGTTGTCGAGCAGTGCATCGACAGCTTCCTGCAACATACGCTTTTCGTTGCGCACGATGATGTCCGGAGCGGACAGATCCAGCAGGCGCTTCAAACGGTTGTTACGGTTGATCACTCGACGATACAGATCGTTGAGGTCGGAAGTCGCGAAACGACCGCCATCCAGCGGGACCAGTGGACGCAGATCTGGCGGCAGAACCGGCAGAACGGTCAGCACCATCCACTCTGGCAGGTTGCCGGAACCCTGGAAGGCTTCCATCAACTTCAGACGCTTGGACAGCTTCTTGATCTTGGTTTCCGAGTTGGTTTGCGGAATCTCTTCACGCAGACGGCCAATCTCGTGCTCCAGGTCGATAGCGTGCAGCAGCTCGCGGACAGCCTCGGCACCCATGCGGGCGTCGAAGTCATCGCCGAACTCTTCCAGCGCTTCGAAGTACTGCTCATCGTTCAGCAGCTGACCTTTTTCAAGGGTGGTCATGCCTGGATCGATAACGACGTAGCTCTCGAAGTAGAGAACGCGCTCGATATCACGCAGAGTCATGTCCATCAGCAAGCCGATACGGGACGGCAGCGATTTCAGGAACCAGATGTGGGCAACCGGCGAAGCCAGTTCGATGTGCGCCATGCGCTCACGACGAACCTTGGCCAGTGCAACTTCAACGCCGCACTTCTCGCAGATCACGCCGCGATGCTTCAAGCGCTTGTACTTACCGCACAGGCACTCGTAATCCTTTACCGGGCCAAAGATCTTGGCGCAGAACAGGCCGTCACGCTCAGGCTTGAACGTACGGTAGTTGATGGTTTCCGGCTTTTTAACTTCACCGAACGACCACGAACGGATCATCTCAGGCGAGGCCAATCCGATACGGATGGCGTCGAACTCTTCGACTTGACCCTGGTTTTTCAGCAAATTCAGTAGGTCTTTCAAGGCCTTTCCTCCTGGCGGAGCAGAGAGCGGGCAATCCTGCCCCGCTCTCGATTCGCGTCACGTGTTATTCGGTTTCCAGATCGATATCGATGCCGAGGGAACGAATTTCTTTGATCAACACGTTGAAGGACTCGGGCATGCCCGGCTCCATACGGTGATCGCCGTCCACGATGTTTTTGTACATCTTGGTACGACCGTTCACATCGTCCGACTTCACTGTGAGCATTTCTTGCAGAGTGTATGCAGCACCGTATGCTTCCAGTGCCCAGACCTCCATCTCCCCGAAACGCTGACCACCGAACTGCGCCTTACCACCCAGCGGCTGCTGGGTAACCAGGCTGTACGAACCGGTAGAACGAGCGTGCATCTTGTCGTCTACCAAGTGGTTCAGTTTCAGCATGTACATGTAGCCAACGGTAACTGGACGCTCGAACTTGTTGCCGGTACGGCCGTCGGTCAGTTGCATCTGGCCGCTTTCTGGCAGGTCTGCCAGTTTCAGCATGGCCTTGATTTCGCTTTCCTTGGCACCGTCGAACACCGGAGTGGCCATCGGAACACCGCCGCGCAGGTTGTTCGCCAGATCCAGGATCTCCTGATCGGAGAAGCTGTCCAGGTCTTCGTTACGACCGCCGATCTGGTTGTAGATCTCGTCCAGGAAGGTACGCAGTTCTGCGACCTTGCGCTGCTCTTCGACCATGCGATTGATCTTCTCGCCCAGACCCTTGGCCGCGAGGCCCAGGTGAGTTTCGAGGATCTGACCAACGTTCATACGCGAAGGTACGCCCAGCGGGTTGAGGACTACGTCGACCGGGGTGCCATTGGCATCGTGCGGCATGTCTTCAACCGGCATGATCACGGAGACCACACCCTTGTTACCGTGACGACCGGCCATCTTGTCGCCCGGCTGGATGCGACGACGGATTGCCAGGTAGACCTTGACGATTTTCAGCACGCCTGGAGCCAGGTCATCGCCCTGCTGCAGCTTGCGCTTCTTGTCTTCGAACTTGTCGTCCAGCAGACGGCGACGATCAACGATGTAGGCCTGGGCCTTCTCGAGCTGCTCGTTCAGAGCATCTTCAGCCATGCGCAGTTTGAACCACTGGCCGTGCTCAAGACCGTCGAGAACTTCGTCGGTGATTTCCTGACCTTTCTTCAGGCCGGCGCCGCCTTCGGCTTTATGGCCGACCAGAGCGGAGCGCAGACGCTCGAAGGTCGCACCTTCAACGATACGGAACTCTTCGTTCAGGTCCTTGCGGATCTCGTCCAGCTGGCTCTTCTCGATCGACAGTGCACGAGCATCACGCTCAACGCCGTCGCGAGTGAAGACCTGTACGTCGATAACAGTGCCCTTGGTACCAGTAGGCACACGCAGGGAGGTGTCTTTAACGTCGCTGGCTTTTTCACCGAAGATCGCACGCAGCAGTTTCTCTTCCGGAGTCAGCTGGGTCTCGCCTTTCGGAGTGACCTTGCCCACCAGGATGTCGCCTGCGCCAACTTCAGCACCTACATAAACGATACCGGCTTCGTCCAGCTTGTTCAGTGCAGCCTCACCCACGTTCGGGATGTCTGCAGTGATTTCCTCTGGGCCAAGCTTGGTGTCACGAGCCACACAGGTCAGTTCCTGGATGTGGATCGTGGTGAAACGGTCTTCTTGAACCACACGCTCGGACAGGCAGATGGAGTCTTCGAAGTTGAAGCCGTTCCACGCCATGAACGCGATACGCATGTTCTGACCCAGTGCCAGCTCACCCATGTCGGTGGACGGACCATCGGCCATGATGTCGCTGCGCTGAACACGATCACCCTTGCTCACCAGCGGACGCTGGTTGATGCAGGTGTTCTGGTTGGAGCGGGTGTACTTGGTCAGGTTGTAGATGTCGACACCGGCTTCACCGGTTTCAACTTCGTCATCAGCAACACGAACCACGATACGGCTGGCATCGACCGAGTCGATCACACCGCCACGACGAGCCACGACGCAAACGCCGGAGTCACGGGCAACGTTGCGCTCCATGCCGGTACCTACCAGCGGCTTGTCAGCACGCAGGGTCGGTACAGCCTGACGCTGCATGTTGGAACCCATCAATGCACGGTTGGCGTCGTCGTGCTCGAGGAACGGAATCAGCGACGCTGCAACCGAAACTACCTGCTTCGGCGAAACGTCCATCAAGGTGACGTCTTCCGGCGCCTTGACGGTGAATTCGTTCAAGTGACGAACAGCCACCAGCTCATCGACCAACTGACCTTTGTCGTTCATCGTCGCCGAAGCCTGGGCGATCACGTGATCGGCCTCTTCGATAGCGGACAGGAACACGATCTCGTCGGTTACCAGAGCGTCTTTCACCACACGGTACGGGCTCTCGAGGAAGCCGTACTGGTTGGTGCGCGCATAGGCCGCCAGGGAGTTGATCAGACCGATGTTCGGACCTTCCGGCGTTTCAATCGGGCATACACGACCGTAGTGGGTCGGGTGTACGTCACGGACTTCGAAGCCTGCACGCTCACGGGTCAGACCACCTGGGCCAAGTGCAGAAACACGGCGCTTGTGGGTGATCTCGGACAGCGGGTTGTTCTGGTCCATGAACTGGGACAGCTGGCTGGAACCGAAGAACTCTTTCACTGCCGCAGCCACTGGCTTGGCATTGATCAGGTCTTGCGGCATCAGGCCTTCGCTTTCAGCCATCGACAGGCGCTCTTTGACCGCACGCTCTACACGCACCAGGCCAACGCGGAACTGGTTCTCGGCCATTTCGCCAACGCAGCGAACACGACGGTTACCCAGGTGGTCGATGTCGTCGACGATGCCTTTACCGTTACGGATGTCGACCAGAGTCTTCAGTACGGCAACGATGTCTTCTTTGCACAGAACGCCAGAACCTTCGATCTCGGTACGACCGATACGACGGTTGAACTTCATCCGGCCAACGGCGGACAGATCATACCGCTCAGGGCTGAAGAACAGGTTGTTGAACAGAGTCTCGGCAGCATCTTTGGTCGGTGGCTCGCCAGGACGCATCATGCGATAGATCTCGACCAGGGCTTCCAATTGGTTGCTGGTGGAGTCGATCTTCAGAGTGTCAGAGACGAACGGACCGCAGTCGATGTCGTTGGTGTACAGAGTCTCGATGCGAACGACCTGAGCCTTGGCGATTTTCGCCAGGATCTCGGTGTTCAGCTCGGTGTTGCACTCTGCCAGGATTTCACCGGTAGCCGGGTGCACGATAGCCTTGGCGGTGGTACGACCCAGGACGTAGTCCAGAGGTACATCCAGCTCTTTGATACCGGCTTTTTCCAGCTGGTTGATGTGACGAGCGGTAATACGACGACCCTGCTCGACAATAACCTTGCCCTTGTCATCCTGGATGTCCAGAACGGCAATCTCACCACGCAGGCGCTGAGGCACCAGCTCCAGGCTCAGGCTCTCGCCTTTCACGTGGAATACGTTGGTGGTGTAGAAAGCGTCCAGCACTTCTTCAGTGGTATAGCCCAGCGCGCGCAGCAGAACCGATGCCGGCAGCTTGCGACGACGGTCGATACGGACGAACACGCAGTCTTTCGGGTCGAACTCGAAGTCCAGCCACGAACCGCGGTAAGGAATGATCCGCGCGGAATACAGCAGCTTACCGGAGCTGTGCGTCTTGCCACGGTCGTGGTCGAAGAATACGCCAGGGGAACGGTGCAGCTGGGAAACGATTACACGCTCGGTACCGTTGATTACGAAGGTACCGTTCTCAGTCATCAGGGGAATTTCACCCATGTAGACTTCTTGCTCTTTGATGTCCTTGATCGCTTTGTTCGACGATTCTTTGTCGAAAATGATCAGACGGACTTTTACCCGCAAAGGTACGGCGTAAGTTACACCACGCAACACGCATTCTTTAACATCAAACGCCGGTTCGCCCAGGCGATAACCGACATACTCCAACGCAGCATTGCCGGAGTAGCTGATGATCGGGAAAACGGATTTGAAGGCCGCATGCAGGCCCACGTCGCGGAACTGATCTTTAGTCGCTCCCGCTTGCAAGAATTCACGATACGAATCCAGCTGGATGGCCAGGAGGTACGGCACATCCATGACGTCCGGCAACTTGCTAAAGTCCTTGCGGATACGTTTTTTCTCAGTATATGAGTAAGCCATCAGCGTTCCCCAGCTTGGTCACCTGCTTATTCGGCTCCTCCCGACGGGAGCAGCCAGAAAATCGTGCAAACCCTTTGGTTTGCGCCACCGCACAGGGTGGGCTACAGCACGTTACTGGCACCGACCCAGTCGGTCGCCAATAACGGAAAAAGGCCGGTGGCAAAAGCCACCAGCCATCAGCCGTTCGCTTAACGCTTGGGCTGGAGACACAAAGTCGATGCTTACTTGAGCTCGACTTTAGCGCCTGCTTCTTCCAGAGCTGCTTTGGCTTTGTCAGCTGCTTCTTTAGCAACAGCTTCCAGAACCATGGCAGGAGCGCCGTCAACTACAGCCTTGGCTTCTTTCAGGCCCAGACCGGTCAGTTCACGTACAGCCTTGATCACGTTAACTTTCTTCTCGCCAGCTTCGGTCAGCATGACGTTGAATTCAGTTTGCTCTTCAACAACAGCGGCAGCAGCAGCTGGGCCAGCAGCGGCAACAGCAGCGGTAACGCCGAAGGTTTCTTCCATTGCTTTGATCAGCTCAACAACTTCCAGAACGGTTTTCTGGCCGATTGCTTCGATGATTTGCTCGTTAGTCAGAGACATGACTATAAATTCCTGTATTGGGGTGACAGCCTACGCAGCCATCAAATTAAACATATGATTTTGAAAGGGCTTGCAGTGCCTTAGGCAGCAGCAGCTTCTTTCTGGTCGCGAATAGCCGCCAGAGTACGAGCCAGCTTGCTGGTAGCGCCTTGAATCACGCTCATCAGCTTCGCAATAGCTTCGTCGCGAGTTGGCAGCGAAGCCAACACGTCGATCTCGTTTGCTGCGAGGTACTTGCCCTCGAACGCAGCTGCCTTGATCTCGAACTTTTCCTGACCCTTTGCGAACTCTTTGAAAATACGAGCGGCAGCGCCCGGATGTTCCTTGGAGAATGCAATCAGGGTAGGGCCGACGAACGCGTCGTTGAGCACGTCATATTGAGTGCCTTCAACAGCGCGCTTGAGCAGGGTGTTACGTACGACACGTACATAAACACCAGCTTCGCGGGCCTCTTTACGGAGTCCGGTCATAGCGCCTACTGTCACACCACGGGCATCAGCCACGACAGCGGACAGAGCGGCTTTGGCAGCCTCGTTGACTTCAGCGACGATGGCCTTCTTGTCTTCGAGTTTAATTGCCACGGGTTTAACTCCTGCTTGTTACCGTTTCATCCAACCGGAGCTGGATGTCGTTTTGGTGTCTGATTCGGTAAGGAACCGGGAGCACCATCTGCGTAGGCTTGAGGTTTAAGACTTGCGTCGCCTACGGTCTTGGATAGCCCCCGCCAGGCAGGGACCCCAATTTTTCAGCGCGCGCAATTACTTGCACGCGCTTGTGTCTTATACGTCCAGCGAACCCTGGTCGATGACCAGACCTGGGCCCATAGTGGTGCTCAGGGTAACGCGCTTGACGTAGATGCCTTTCGAAGAAGCTGGCTTGATACGCTTCAGGTCAGCGATCAGGGCTTCAACGTTTTCCTTCAGCTTGACGGCGTCGAAGCCGACCTTGCCAACGGAAGTGTGGATGATGCCGTTTTTGTCGGTGCGATAGCGAACCTGACCAGCCTTGGCGTTCTTAACTGCCGAAGCTACGTCTGGAGTAACGGTACCGACTTTCGGGTTAGGCATCAGGCCGCGAGGACCCAGAACCTGACCCAGCTGACCCACAACGCGCATTGCATCCGGGGAAGCAATAACCACGTCATAGTTCAGGTCGCCGCCTTTCATTTCGGCAGCCAGATCGTCCATACCTACGCGGTCTGCACCGGCAGCCAGAGCAGCTTCAGCTGCTGGGCCCTGGGTGAACACAGCTACACGTACAGTCTTGCCAGTGCCGTGTGGCAGCACAGTAGCGCTACGAACAACCTGGTCAGATTTACGTGGGTCTACGCCCAGGTTCACAGCAACGTCTACGGACTCGCTGAACTTAACGGTCGACAGCTCGGTCAGGAGAGCGGCGGCTTCTACGAAGTTGTAGGCCTTGCCTGCTTCAATCTTGCCGGCGATAGCCTTTTGGCGCTTGGTCAGCTTAGCCATTACACACCCTCCACGTTAAGGCCCATGCTACGAGCAGAACCGGCGATAGTACGCACGGCTGCATCCATATCAGCTGCAGTCAGATCCGCGTTTTTGGTTTTCGCGATTTCTTCCAGCTGAGCACGGGTAACAGTGCCAACCTTAACGGTGTTTGGACGAGCGGAACCGCTGGTCAGGCCAGCAGCTTTCTTCAGCAGAACCGAAGCAGGGGTGCTCTTAGTTTCGAAAGTGAAGCTGCGGTCACTGTAAACAGTGATGATCACAGGAGTCGGCAGGCCTGGTTCAAGACCCTGAGTACGGGCGTTGAAAGCTTTGCAGAACTCCATGATGTTCACGCCGTGCTGACCCAGAGCTGGACCAACGGGTGGACTTGGGTTGGCCTGAGCGGCCTTAACTTGCAGCTTGATGTAAGCAGTAATCTTCTTAGCCATGAGGCACTCCAATTACGGGTTCAGACGCCTAGATAGGCTCCCCGGTTACTTGCGCGTTTATCCCAGTGACGACAAAACCCCACAGCCTAAGGCTGCGGGGTATGGGATTCTCGTTCAGTTATGCCTTCTCGACCTGACTGAACTCTAGCTCTACCGGAGTAGAGCGACCGAAAATGAGCACTGCCACCTGAATGCGGCTCTTTTCGTAGTTAACTTCTTCAACCGTACCGTTAAAGTCAGCGAATGGGCCGTCAGTAACACGGACCACCTCACCCGGCTCAAACAGGGTCTTAGGCTTGGGCTTGTCGCTGCCATCAGCAACGCGACGCAGAATCGCTTCCGCTTCTTTGTCAGTGATAGGAGCCGGCTTATCGGCAGTACCACCAATAAAGCCCATGACACGAGGAGTGTCCTTGACCAAGTGCCAAGTACCCTCGTTCATATCCATCTGTACCAGCACATAGCCTGGAAAGAATTTACGCTCGCTTTTGCGCTTCTGGCCATTGCGCATCTCAACCACTTCTTCAGTGGGGACCAGAATCTCGCCGAAGCCATCTTCCATGCCAGCCAGCTTCACACGCTCGATCAACGAACGCATTACATGCTTCTCGTAACCCGAGTAAGCATGCACAACGTACCAACGCTTAGCCACGGGACACCCTTAGCCAACAATCAAGGAAACAAGCCAGCCGAGCAGGGAATCTAGCCCCCACAACAGCAACGCCATGACCAGAACCACAGCCACAACAATCAACGTGGTCTGCGTGGTCTCTTGGCGAGTTGGCCATACGACTTTACGAATCTCAGTGCGCGCTTCCTTAACCAGGACAAAGAACGACTTACCCTTGGCAGTCTGCAAACCAACGAAGGCAGCAACTGCAGCAATGACAAGTAGCGCCAAGACGCGGTACAGGATCGGCGAAGCAGAGTAGTACTGATTGCCAACAACACCAACAATCACCAAGGCAACAACAACCAGCCACTTGAGCAGATCGAAGCGAGAGCCTTGAGCTTCAGCCTTAGGAGTCATCTATGAAGATCCTGTGAAAAGAAAGCCAGACACATTGAGTGAATCTGGCAGGTCAGGAGGGAATCGAACCCCCAACCTACGGTTTTGGAGACCGTCGCTCTGCCAATTGAGCTACTGACCTAAAAACAAAATCAGGCCGACCATTATGTCGGCCCGATGGAGATATATCAAGAACTTATTCGATGACTTTGGCTACAACGCCAGCGCCGACGGTACGACCGCCTTCACGGATAGCGAAACGCAGACCATCTTCCATCGCGATGGTTTTGATCAGAGTGACAGTCATCTGGATGTTGTCACCTGGCATTACCATTTCAACGCCTTCTGGCAGCTCGCAGTTACCAGTCACGTCAGTAGTACGGAAGTAGAACTGTGGACGGTAGCCTTTGAAGAACGGAGTATGACGGCCGCCTTCTTCCTTGCTCAGAACGTAAACTTCAGCGGTGAACTTGGTGTGCGGCTTAACGGTGCCTGGCTTAACCAGAACCTGGCCACGCTCAACGTCGTCACGCTTGGTACCACGCAGCAGAACGCCGCAGTTCTCGCCAGCACGACCTTCGTCGAGCAGCTTGCGGAACATTTCAACGCCGGTGCAGGTAGTTTTCTGAGTGTCGCGCAGACCAACGATCTCAACTTCTTCCTGGATGCGAACGATACCACGCTCAACACGGCCAGTTACCACGGTGCCACGGCCGGAGATCGAGAATACGTCTTCGATTGGCATCAGGAACGGCTTGTCGATTGCACGCTCTGGCTCTGGGATGTAGGTATCCAGAGTTTCTACCAGACGCTTAACAGCGGTGGTACCCATTTCGTTGTCGTCTTGGCCGTTCAGAGCCATCAGAGCCGAACCGATGATGATCGGAGTGTCGTCACCTGGGAAGTCGTAAGTGCTCAGCAGATCGCGCACTTCCATCTCAACCAGTTCCAGCAGCTCAGCGTCGTCAACCATGTCAGCCTTGTTCAGGAAGACAACGATGTACGGAACGCCTACCTGACGGGACAGCAGGATGTGCTCACGAGTTTGTGGCATCGGACCATCGGCAGCCGAGCAAACCAGGATCGCGCCGTCCATCTGGGCAGCACCAGTGATCATGTTTTTGACGTAGTCGGCGTGACCTGGGCAGTCAACGTGCGCGTAGTGACGAATGTTCGAATCGTACTCTACGTGCGCAGTGTTGATGGTGATACCACGAGCTTTTTCTTCTGGGGCGCTGTCGATCTTGTCGAAGTCAACACGAGCCGAACCGAAAACTTCGGAGCAAACGCGAGTCAGAGCAGCAGTCAGAGTGGTTTTACCGTGGTCAACGTGACCGATAGTACCCACGTTAACGTGCGGCTTATTACGTTCGAACTTTTCCTTAGCCATCGAAATCACCCCTAGGAGAAGAATTGAGCAAGTCACCCAAGCCATTAAAACAAAGGCAGATATTTTCATATCTGCCTTGTTATATGGAGCTCTTGAGCGGATTTGAACCGCTGACCTCACCCTTACCAAGGGTGTGCTCTACCAACTGAGCTACAAGAGCGTAACACTTTGCAAAACCTGCAAACTTGGAGCGGGTAGCGGGAATCGAACCCGCATCATCAGCTTGGAAGGCTGAGGTTCTACCACTAAACTATACCCGCGGAGCCTGCAGCTCTCGCTAAATCTGGTGGAGGGGGAAGGATTCGAACCTTCGAAGTCGTAGACGTCAGATTTACAGTCTGATCCCTTTGGCCGCTCGGGAACCCCTCCTAAGCGAGGCGACATTCTATATCATGCCACCTTTCTGTCAAGCATTTTCTCAATAAAATCTTGAGGTTAGCTGCGTTGACCTCGCTTCGCGACGCTGACTTCGTGAAGTCTTCGCTGCGGAGCGGGCGCCATTCTATGCAACCTATTCGACAGTTGCAACCCCCTCGCAAGGCATTATTTTATGTTTTAACTCATTGAATTCTTTAGCAAGGTTCTGCAGTTGCAGATCATCCAGCAAATGCTTGCTCTCGGGAGTCACACGAAGCCAAAAACCAGAAGAACCAGGAACACTCAAGGACTGCAGCCTGACATCAGCCCCCAGCCCTACCAGCCGTTGCTCCAACATCTGAGCCGTATCTCGACGAGCAAAGCCCCCCAGATAAAGACAGCTTGCATCAATCTCCCCTGACTTACCCTTATCCCGCCGCTCGACCGAATCAGAAGACTCACTCAACAAACGGATATCCTGCTGAGTACCTCGATAGAGTGAGAGAGGCACGACCTCTTTCGCACGAAGCGGTGCTTCCTGCTGATGCCAGATGTAATAAAAGCCATTGAGGACCAATAACAACAGAAACAACCAGCGCATAAAAACCTCAAGACAGAGGACAAGGCTTAAACAACTCGAAAAGATGGATCACGTACAAGCTGATCTTGCGGAACCGATGCAACACTCAAAGCCCCACCCTACACAAGGAATCAGCCCCTACCTCCTAGCCGTAGATCGCGCAAGCGCACATTGATGGCCGAACTCATGAGCCATCACGCAACCTTAGACTGAGCTCCCCGCCGCTATACGTTTTCTCCTCCCCCTCAACGCTCAATCGCAAAGCTCCTTGGCGATCAATACCCAACACAACACCATCGATCTTATTTACGCCCGCGATCAGAGACACAGCACGCCCCTGCCAGAGGTGACCTTGCTCCCACTCGCCCTGGATCGCGGAGAAGCCATTCAGCCGATGACGCTCCAGATAAGACACAAGAACCTCATTCAATCGAGCAACAAGCTGATTGCGATCAATAACCTTGCCAGACTCCAACCTCACCGAAGTCCACTCCTGATCGATCTCTTCATCGCTTTGCATATTCACATTGATCCCAATGCCCAGGACCACATGACACACATCCGCAGGATCACCCACCAACTCCAAAAGTATCCCCGCGACCTTCTTCTGACCAACCAAAACATCATTTGGCCACTTCAAACCCACACCAGGAATTCCATACTCACGAAGGGTATGCATGACCGCCAGCCCAACGACCAGGCTAAGCCCTTCCAATTGCCGGAGACCTCCGTCCATACGCAAGACGAGGCTGTAATAGATATTTTCGGCAAAAGGGCTTACCCACTTACGACCACGACGGCCTCGCCCCACCGTCTGGCGCTCAGCTAGCACAAGAAAAGGAGCCACACTCCCTTCTTCAATGGATCGCAGCGCCTGTGCATTCGTGGAGTCGATAGAGTCGAGAATTCGGATATCCCAGGAGCCACTGGAAATAGAGGAACGACCTATCTCAGCACTGCTCAGCAATGTGATTGGAGTGGCCAGCTGGTAACCGCGACCTCGCACCTTATGAATGACAAGCCCCAACTCCGCCTCAAGAAGCTGTAACTGCTTCCATATAGCACTACGGCTAACACCCAGCGCCTGACCGAGCGCCTGACCCGAGTGAAATCGCCCATCTTTAAGAAGCTCTAACAACGTCGACATGCAGTTTCCGCCTCACCATGAGGCAGGCATGATAGCCATGCCCAGCGCCATTGCATAGAAACCCCCACCTGACGAGCAAGTCGATCGAGACAGCAAAAAATCAAACCCATTTTTCGCGCGCAAAAACAAAACCCCAACTGCATGTGCAGTTGGGGTTTCGGAATTTAATCTTGACGATGACCTACTCTCACA
>NZ_JBQOIE010000021.1:0-80464 GCF_052665325.1 Pseudomonas sp. 8(2025)
GGTACACCCCCAGCCCCTCCCCCGGCGTTGAACGCGCCGCGTCCAGCCCCTTGTCGTCATAGCCCGGGGTCACGGTAGCGGCGTAGCGCTTGTCGGTCAGGTTGCGCACATCGACCCAGGTCTGCCAGTCGTTCTTCGGCGCGTTGTAGCCCAGGGTGGCGCCGAACAGCGCATAGGGATCGGCGTAGTAGCTGTTGGCGTAATCCACCGCCACCTTGGACACCAGCTGGGTATTGACCGCGGCGAAGAAGCCCAGGGGCCAGTCGTAGCGCAGCTCGCCCTGGTAGTAGTGCATGGGCAGGCCCGGCAGGCGGTTGTCGGCGAAACGCTGATCGTCGCGGTAGTGGAAATCACTGAAGGTATAGGCCTGGCGCAGGCTCAGGCGGCCGACGCCCGGGCGCGACCACAGCTCGCTCTGCAGGCTGGCCTCCACGCCCTGGTGCACGGTGGGGCTGGCGTTGAGTTCGTAAGGCGTGATGGCGTTGGCATCCGGCAGCACCGAAAGCAGTTCGTGGCGCACCTGGGCGTAGTACCAGGCCAGGCTCCACTGGCCCAGGCTGCTGTCGCCACGCCCGCCCAGTTCCAGGGTGGTAGCGGTCTGATTGCGCAGCTTGACCGGGTCGCGCTGGGCGCCGGTGGCGACGCCGCTGCCGGCCGGAAAACGCTGATTGGCGCTGTAGATCAGCGACCAGGGGTGTGGCGCTTCCACCGAGCGGCTGAGGTTGGCGAACAGTTGCAGATCCGGGTTCAGCTGGTAGCGCAGGCCCAGGCGCGGCGCGTAGTCCCAGTCGCCAAGGCTGGTCTTGCCGCCGCCCTCGGGGTAGGTCACCGCGCTTTCGCGGCGGGTGTAGATGGCCGCCAGCCCGGTGGTCAGCCACAGGTCGTCGGCGATCTCCAGGTCATTGCCAACGTGCAGGACGGTGTCCGAGCCCTGGTAAGTGAAGTTGCGGATCCGCGTGCCCGGCGCGTAGGTCTTGGTATTGCTGCCAGGAATGCGCACGAACTCGCTGGCACCGTCATTGGGCAGGTGCTTGGTCACCCGCAGGCCCAGGGTGCTGCGGCTTTCCAGGCCCCAGAGGCTGTCGCGGCGCTTGTAGTCCAGGGTGCCGCTGACGTCGCTGTAGGCCACCTTCAGACGGTTGGGGCCTTCGCGCAGGTCCATGGGGTAGTCGTGGTACACCAGCCCGGCCTGGATACTCGAATCGTCGTCCAGGTAATAGGTGGTCTTGTTACCGACAAAGGTACTGCCCGGCTGCTTGCGCCGGTCGTCGCGGCTGACGTAGGCCGGGTTGGCCGCCCGCGGGTCGTGTTCGATGGAGCGCTTGGTCACGCGCCCGGCCAGATCGTTGTCGGTCTCGCGGTAGCGCAGGTAGAAGCGGGTTTCCAGGTTCGGGTTGAAGCGGTAGCCGAAGTTGCCGATCAGCCCCTTGCTCTGGCTGCGGGTGTGATCCTGGTAGCCGTCGGCATTGGAGTCGGTCAATGACACGTAATAATCGAAATCCCCCAGCACTTGCCCGGAACTGACCTGACGCTGCTGATAACCGTGGCTGCCAGTGGCGTAGCGCACCTGCAACAGCGGTGCGTCATAGCCGGTATGGCTGACGTAGTCGATGGCCCCGCCCAGGGCCAGGGCGCCACGGTCGAACCCGTTGGCGCCGCGCAGCACTTCCACGTGGTCGACCCACAGGGGCTCCAGCAACTCATAGGGGGTGCCGCCAGGGCCGGTCAGGGGCAGGCCGTCGAGCATCGTATACAGCCCCGAGGCATGGGCACCCGGCGCGCGGTTGATGCCCGAGCCGCGGATCGAGATCTTCACCCCTTCGTTGCCCGCCGACTGGGCATAGACCCCGGGCTGGTAGGCCAGCACATCCTGGTTGCTGGCCACCCGGCCCTGCAGCGGGCGGCGCATGTCCACCACATTGGTGCCGCCGGGCACCTGGGCCAGCCGCGCCGCGGCCTCCTGCGCCGGCTGCCCCTCACCGCCCTGTTCCTGGCCCAGGACCTGCGCCGGAGCCAGCTCCACGGCACGGGTTTCGGCAAATGCCGGGCAGGCCAGGGCCAGGCCCAACAGGGCCGTGGGCAAGGATTTTGGCGAAGACATCGAGAAAACTCCGACAGGCAGAAAGAGGGCAATGCAAGGTGCGACGTAGGAAAGAACGAAGAGAACACAGGGGAATTTGGCTTTTTTCGCCAGGAAAGCGGATGTCGGCAGTCAGGCTTTCACTGGCGAAGAATGGCGCACCGGGGGACTAGCGGCCCTTGCTGGCCGCCAGGAAGTGCGCCACCAGGGCATTGGCGTGGCCATGGCCCATGCCGTGTTCGGTCTTGAGCCAGGCCACCAGCTCCATATGCTTTTTGCCGTCGACCGTTGCCAGCAGCTCCAGCCAGTGCCCGATGGGCTGGCCGTAGTGCCTTTCAATGGAGGGGAAGTACGACGCCGGCCCTTTGCTCTGTTCACTCATGGCTGATTCTCCGTCTTCTGGCTGCCCTTGATGTTGTCGATCAGGTCCACCACGTAGTTCTGGTTGAACCCCGCGACAAAGGACCAGAACAATAGCTTGGCGTAGGCGGCATAGCCACCGGCGTGCTGGCAGAAGATCACATAGAAGCTGTTCTCGCTGTAGCGACAGGTTTCATCGGCGACGATCTTTGGAAACAGCTCCCCTTGCACCACCCCGGAAATGAACAGGATATACAGCAGCCCCGCGAGGATGCCGCCGATGAATGACGGCAGCACCAGGCTGAACCAGGAACTGCACAGGCCGATGATTTCCTCCTCGCTGAGGCTGGAAAGCTGGCGGTGAAAACCGACATAGCCGCCGATGTTGCCGGCAATGAACACCACCGAGGGAATGGTGTAGCCATCGGCCATGGCCACCGACACCAGGGATGCCGCCAATAGCAGCACAAAGATGAGGAACAGTCGCTTCCACAGGATGTTCAGCGCTTCCTGGCGGTTCATGCTCGTCTCGCAGGCGTGGGGGTCGAAGGGGCCCTGCCCCTTGATCACGATAGATCAGCCCTGGCGCCTGGAAGAACTTTTTACCTCGCAGAGGTTCGCCCCCCTGCCGGCCGCTGGCCGGCGCTTTCGCTAAGCAGGGTAGCCGGTAATCTCGCGAATGCTCTGGTACAGCGGCTTGAGCTGGCGGTACATGCGCAGGTAGACCTCGCTGTACAGCCGCTGGTACATCTGCTGCGCCTGGGGCTGGGGCTCGAACACTGCGCCAACCCGGGTCATGGCGCTGATGGCCGTGGCGAAGTCCGGGTACAGCCCCAGGCCCACCGCGCAGGCGATCACCGCACCCAGACCCGAGGCTTCATAGACATGGGGCCGCTCCACCGGCAGGCCGAAGATGTCCGCCGTCAGTTGCATGGCCGCGTCGCTCTGGGAGCCGCCGCCGGCCACCCGCAGGCGGCTGATCTTCAGCCTGGAGCGCTTTTCGATGCGCTCCATGCCCTGGCGCAGGGCATAAGCCAGGCCTTCGAGAATGGCACGGTAGATGTGCGCCCGGGTGTGCACGTCGCCAAAGCCGATCATCGCCCCCTTGGCTTCCATGCCCGGCTCGCGGATGCCCGGCGACCAGTAGGGTTGCAGGGTCAGGCCCATGGACCCGGGCGGCACCGCCTGGACCAGGGCGTCGAACAGCTGCTCCGGCTCCAGCCCCTGCTCCGCCGCCTGCTGCACTTCGCGCAGGCCGAACTGCTGCTTGAACCAGCTGACCATCCAGTAGCCGCGAAAGATCATCACCTCGCAGTTGTAGTGGTCCGGCACCGCCGCCGGGTACGGCGGTATCAAAGGCACTACCTCCAGGTAGCGCGAACGGGTGGTGGTGATGGTGGCCGTGGTGCCGTAGGACAGGCAGGCGGTGGTCGAGTCCTGGACGCCCGAGCCCAGCACTTCGCAGGCCTTGTCGGCACCCGCGGCAATCAGCGGCAGGCCCTCGGGAATGCCCGTGTGGTGGCTGGCCTCGGCGGTGATCCGGCCCAGGGTTTCCCCGGGCTTGAGCAGGGTCGGCAACTGCTCCTGGCGCACCGCCAGGGCCTGCCACTTCCAGTCACTGGGGGCGGCCCAGCGCAGGCGTTTGTAGTCGAACGGCAGGTAGGCCACGCAGCAGCCCACCGAGTCGACGAAATTGCCGGTCAGGCGATGGGTGAGAAAGCCCGAGAGCAACAGGAACTTGTCGGTGGCGGCCCACACCTCGGGCTGCTCCTGAGCCACCCAGTTGGCCTCGGCCTGGGCGCGAAAATAATCCACCGTGGCCTCGGCGCCGATCAACTTGAACAACCAGCCCCAGGGCCCCTTGATCTTGCCTTCGACCTCGGCCTGGCGCTGGTCGAGCCAGAGGATCGCCGGGCGCAGCGCGCGGCCCTGGGCATCGACGTTGATCAGGGTCCCGCGCTGGGTGGTCAGGGACACGCCGCGGATCTGCGAACGGTCGATGCCGGTCTGCTGCCAGAGCAGTTGGCAGGCTTCGCCGAGCTTGGCCCAGTAGTAGTCCGGGTGCTGTTCGGCCCAGCCGGGCCGGCTGGAAAAATAGGCTTCAAGCTCCACCTTGCCCTTGCCCAGCAGGTTGCCTTTGAGGTCGAACAGCAGCGCACGAACGCTCTGGGTGCCGTTGTCGATGGCCAGCAGGTAGTCCTGCTTATTGTTGTTGTGGTTATCCATGGGGCTCTCTTGGTTGAGCATCGTTAGGCGAGTGGCGGCAGGCTGTGATGGCGTTGCCACAGGGCCCGGTAGCGCTGTTCCTCGGCCTGCCAGCGCTCGTCGTCCCAGCCCAGCTGTGGCTGGCACAGGCGGCGGATGGCCGGCAGGTACTGGGCGGCGCCCTCGGCCAGCAGCAGGCCGATGCGGGTGCGGCGCAGCAGCAGGTCGTCCAGGTGCAGGACCATTTCCGCCTCGGCGGCAAACGCCAGCTCGGCCCACAGGGTGTCGCTGGCGCCGACGCAATCGCCGCCCAGGGTCGCCACCCACTGCGCCAGCCGCGGCAGATGGCGGCCGTGGCGGCCAGCCAGGCGCCGCACTTGGGCGCCGCTCAGGCCGGGGATCTCCAGGGGCGCCACAGGCGTGAAGACCGGGGCGCCGTCGTCCACCACTTCACGCCCGAGCATCGCCCCACAGGCCTGCAGCACTTCGATGGCCTGGGGGCGGAAGGTGGTGAGCTTGCCGCCGGCCAGGGTCACGCAGCCGGGTTCCTGCCACAGCACATGCTCGCGGGTTTCATTGGAAGGCTTGCCCTGCTGGCCGTCGCTGCTGGCCACCACCGGGCGCACCCCGGCCCAGGTCGACAGCACGTCGCCGGCAGTGATCAGGGCCTGGGGAAACTGCTGGGCACAGGCGGCCAGCAGGTACTCAAGCTCTTCCTGGCTGATGCTGGCGCTCTGGTCCAGGTCATCACGGTGATCCAGGTCGGTGGTGCCGACCACGGTGGCGCCCTCCCAGGGGAAGACGAACACCGGCCGGCCATCCTCGGCATGCATGAAGCTGAAGGCCTGGGCCACCGGCAAGCGCCAGCCCGGCAGCAGCAGATGGCTGCCGCGCAAGGGCCGCAGTTGGCGCACGCGGTCCGCCGGGCGCAGGCGCTCGGCCCAGGCGCCGGTAGCGACCGCCAGGGCCGCGCAGCGCACCTGCTGCGGCTGCCCGCCTTCGCTGTCCTCGATCTGCACCCCGCAGACCCGCCCGTTCTCGCGCAAAAGGCGGGTGACCCGAACGCCGTTGAACACTTGGGCGCCATCGGCCCGGGCCTCGGCCAGCACCCGCATCACCAGCCGCGCATCGTCGGTCAGGGCGTCGAGAAAACTGGTCCCCCCCAACAGCCCCGGCTCCTTGACCCCGGGGGCCAGGAAAGCCAGCTGCCGGGCATCGTGGAAGCGATGGTTGCGCCGCCCGGCCAGGGCGTCATACACACCCAGCAGGCCGCCGAACACCCGGGGCCCGGGAAACTTGCCGCGGTAATGGGGCATCAGGAAGCTCATGGGCTCCACCAGCCCCGGGGCCTCCTGCAACAGGCGCTGGCGCTCGCGCACCGAATCCCGGGTCAGGCGCCACTGGCCCTTGGCGATATAGCGCAAGCCGCCATGGACCATCTTCGAGGAGCGGCTGGAGGTGCCCCAGGCAAAGTCTCGCTGTTCCAGCAGCAGGCAACGCCAGCCGCGCCGCGCCGCTTCGCGCAGGATGCCGGCGCCGCTGATGCCGCCGCCGATCACGATCAGGTCCCAGGCTTGCGCCGCCAGCCCGGGCAGCGCCTGTTGGCGCCACTGGGCATTCCAGTCCTGGCTCATGGTTCACGGGGCTCCAAAAGGGTGCCGGGGTTGAGGCGCCCGGCCGGGTCGAAGTGGCGGCTCAGGGCCTGCAGCGCATCGATGGCCAGCGGGCCCTTCTCCCGCAGCAGGTACGGCGCATGGTCCTTGCCCACGCCGTGCTGGTGGCTGATGGTGCCGCGGTGGTTGACGATGGTCTGGCTGGCAGCGTGCTTGAGTGCCTGCCAGCGGGCCAGGGTCGCCGGGTACTGGGCATCCGGGCGGAACACGTAGGTGGTGTAGATGCTCGACCCTTCGCCATAGACATGGGACAGGTGGGTGAACACATGCACCTGCTCGCCCTCGGCGGCCAGGCCGTCACGCAGGCTCTGCTCGATGCGTTGCAGCAGGCGGTCGACATTGCTCCAGTCGGTGGCGGTCTCCAGGGTGTCCACCAGGTAGCCGGCGTTCCACAGGCTTTCGCGCAGGTAGGGAAAGCGAAAGCGGTTCTGCGCCCATTTCTTGCCCAGCAGGGTGCCGGTGAACACCCCGCCGAAAGCCTTCAGGTGCTGGCGCGCCTGGCGCAGGGACAGGGCATTCTGCCGGCGGTTGCCGGTCACGCCGAAGGTCAACAGGCACTTGCCCGCCCCGGCGCCGCGCAAGGCCAGGTACTTTTCCAGCCAGGCGATCTGCGTCGGGTGGCCGGCCAGGGCCAGCTGGGTTTCGGTCTCCAGGGCATTGGACAGGCGCAGCATCGACAGCGGCACCCGGGCCTGGGCCAGGGCGCGCACCGCTTGCAGGGCCTGCTGCCAGTCGGGCAGGAACACCCCGTAGAAACGTTCGTCATCGGGCAGGCGGCTGACCCGCACCTTGACCTCGGAAATGATCCCGAAGCGCCCTTCGCTGCCCAGCACCACCTCGCGCAGGTCCGGCCCGGCGGCGGACGCCGGAAAGGTGGCGATGGGCATCGGCCCGGCAAAGGTTTCCAGGGTGCCGCCGGCGAACAGCTGCTCGATGCGCCCGTAGCGCAACGACTGCTGGCCGCTGGAGCGGCTGGCGACCCAGCCGCCCAGGGTCGACAGTTCCCAGGACTGGGGAAAGTGCCCCAGGGTGTAGCCCCGGGCCCGCAGCTGGCTTTCCACCTGAGGGCCGCTGGCCCCGGGACCGAAGGTCGCCAGCAGGCTGTCTTCGTCCAGGTCCAGCAGGCGGCTCATGCGCGCCAGGGACACCGTCAGCACCGGCCGCTGGGACCAGCCGGGGTTGATGTGCCCGGCCACCGAAGTGCCCCCGCCGTAGGGAATCAGGCACAGGTCGCGGTCCTCGGCCAGGGCCAGCAGCTGGCGGATCTGTTCGGCGGTTTCCGGGAACGCCACGGCGTCCGGGTAGGCCCCCAGCTCGCCCTCGCGCAGCGCCAGCCAGTCCGCCAGGCTCTGGCCGCGGGCGTGCAGCAGCCGGTCCTCGGCACTGATGCTGTACAAGTCATGGGCTTGCAGGCGCGATGCCGGCACCCGGGCCAGGGCCTGCTCCAGGGTCGCCTCCGGCAACCTGCGTCCCGGCCCCAGGCGCTCGGCGAGAAACCCCGCGCCCTGGGCCGGCAATTCGACCACCGTGGATGCATCCCCCCAGCCGTTCCAGCGTCGCATGCGTGTGTGTCCTTCTGCTGTTCTTATAGGTCTTGCCCAAGGCTCCCTATACTAGTGCGCGGCAGCGGGCTGTCACGGTCACATTGAGCCAGCGGATGTAGCCGATTGAGTCAGACAGAGGTGACATCCGGCGCCAGTTACCGAAGAATCCTCCCCTTCCCCATCACAGGCTCGCGTCCATGCCGGCAACCCTGAGAACCTGCACCCCCCTGTTCTGGTCCACCGACCTGGGCATCGACTACGGCGCGCCGACCTTGCAGCTGCGCGACCTGCTGCCAGTGGTGGGCGAGCAGAGCTCAGCCTTCTTCCAACGCCAGGACGGCATCGTGCTCGGTGAAACCCTGCAACTGATCTGGTGCCCGCCGCTGGCGGACCTCAATGGCTGGAACGAGCAACCCTCGGAAATCGCCCTGAGCCACCTGCTGCACGTGCGGATCACCGGCCCGGCCGCCGAGCCGCCCGCGCCACGGCATGCCAACCACCATGGCAGGCTCAGGTACCGCTTCCAGGTGCTGTCCTGCCAGCCGCTACCGGCGGCCCTGCGCGCCCAACCGCTCGTACCGAACGCCTGGCACCTGCCGCTGATCAGTGGCGAACAGGGCAGTTGCCTGACCTGGGATGACATTCACGAGTGCGAGCGCGCCGAGGTCCAGGGGCTGATCTACCTGTGCGCCTACGGCCGTTACGAAAGCTATATGGAAATGTTCATCGAAGCAGTGGGCGAGGAGCTGTTCGGGCTGCTTTCGGTGCACCTGGGCCCGGGGGGCGACGACTATCAATTTGGCCGGCGCGCCCTTGAAGGGGCGGAGTTGCGGGCCATCCGCCGCGCACTGGACATGGCCCGGCCGCTGAAGGATTCACAGCCCGGCTACCTGGTCCCTTGAACCCCGGGACGGATAAAATCGCCCTGAAAAAGACTAAGCAGCTGTTTTCAAACTCATTTTTTTCACCAGGGGGCTTCCCAGCCCGCCGATAAGTTGATAAATTTGCGCCCGTTCTTGCAGCGGCCCTCCCCGGGCCGGCAGTTCAGGCAAGTAACGTCGCAACAGCTACAGGGGCGTCGCCAAGCGGTAAGGCAGCAGGTTTTGATCCTGCCATGCGTTGGTTCGAATCCAGCCGCCCCTGCCATTTTTTCTCATCGTTATCCCCGCAGATTCCGTTCCAGCATCTCCAGCAATGCACTGACCTTGGGCAACCCCTGCCGGCTTTTCAGCCACAGCAGATGGATCGCCTGCCCTTCGCTGGCCCATTGCGGCAGCACCTCCACCAGGCTTCCGTCCTCCAACTGGCGCTTGACCAGCCAGGAAGGCAGTTGCGCAATGCCGTAGCCTTGCTGCACCGCCATCAACAGCCCCTCGCCATCGCCCACCACGCAACTGGCGGACATCACCCGGCGCTCACTCTCGCCCGGGCGGCCGCTCGCGAAGTTCCAGGGGCTGACCCGGCCATCCACCCAGCCATAGGCAATGCACTGATGGCGCTCAAGGTCCTGGTCGGTCAGCGGCACGCCATGGCTGCGCAGGTAGTCGGGCGAGGCGCAGAACAGGTGCCATTCGCGGCCCAGGCAGCGGTGCCCCAGCGCCGCCGGCCACTGTCCCGAGCCGCCAAGGCGCACGGCGATGTCCGCACCGGCTTCAAGCGGCTCGACACCGGGATCGGAAAAGGTGATGTGCGGCTGCAAGCCCGGATGCTCCCGGGCAAAGCGCAGGACGGCGCCCAGCACCTGGGAGCGGCCGAAGGTCCCGGGCAGGTCGATGCGCACCCGCCCCCGCAGCTCGGAGTTTTCCGCGTTCAGCGCCAGCTCGGCCTCTTCCAGGTCTGCCAGCACCCCGCTGCAGGTGCGGTAGAAGGCCGTGCCCGCGTCGGTCAGCGCCAGGCTGCGGGTGGTGCGCTGGAACAGCCGCGCCTGCAGGCGCCCTTCCAGCCGGGCGATGGCCTTGCTGACGGCGGAAGCCGTAAGGTTGAGCCGTTCGGCGGCGGCCTTGAAGCTGCCGCAGTCGGCCACGCAGACAAATACATCGATCCCCTTCAAGCGTTCGGAAGAAAACATCGGCGCCTCTTATTCATGAATCTGATTCCATTCACTGGGTAAAAAACATCATAAAACAGAACCAGATTCCCCAGTAAGCTGGCTGCCATTCTCAAAAACGCCGTTACAGACCGATGAGGCACGGATGCTGCGCACCCTGAAAAGCTACCCGAAAGCAATCAACCTGCTGCTGGCCGGCACCCTGGTGCTGACCCTGGCCCGGGCAATCACCCTGCCCTACCTGGTGATCTACCTGAGCAGTGCTTTCGGCCTGCAAGTGAGCGACATCGGGCTGGTGATCGGCAGCAGCATGATCCTCGGCTCGCTGCTGAGCCTCTACGGTGGTTTCCTGGTGGACCGCACGCCCAGCTACCGGCTGATCCTGGCCTGCTGCGCGCTGTTCACCCTGGGTTTCATCGGCGCCTTCAGTGCCCGCCAGCTGTGGCTGTTCTACCTGTGCCTGGTGCTGGTCAACCTGGCCTATGCGGTGATCGACATCGCGATCAAGGCCGGCTTTGCCCAGCGCCTGTCGGTGGAACAGCGCAGCGAAGCCTTCTCGATCAAATACACCCTGACCAATATCGGCTACGCCGTGGGCCCGTTCCTCGGCGCCGGGCTGGCGCGCCTGGACATCAGCCTGCCGTTCCTGATCTCCGCCGCCCTGGGCGCCGGGTTCCTGGCGATCCATATGCGCTGGGGCGACAGACAGCTGAGCGCCGCCGGCCCGACACCAGCGCCGCTATCCTTCGCGGCCCTGGGCAAACAGCTGCTACGGGATTACCGCCTGGTGTGCTTCACCCTGGGCGGCCTGCTCAGCGCCGTGGTCTTTGGCCAGTTCTCGGCGTACCTGTCGCAGTACCTGGTGGTCACCACCTCGGCCGAGGCCACCTACCGCATCATCAGCACCCTGGTGGCGACCAATGCGCTGCTGGTGATCGCCCTGCAATACGCCATCGGCCGCAGGATTACCCAGCGCCACCTGAGCCGCTGGCTGGCACTGGGGCTGGGCCTGTTCCTGCTGGGGGTCAGCGGCTTCGGCCTGGCCACCAGCCTGGCGCTGTGGGTGCTGTCGATGGTGGTGTTCACCCTGGGGGAAATCATCGTGTTTCCCGCCGAGTACATGTTCATCGACCTGATCGCCCCCGAACACCTGCGAGGCCTGTATTACGGCGCGCAGAACCTCTCCAACCTCGGCGGCGCACTGGGCCCGATACTCTGCGGCATGCTCCTGGCCAGCCACCCGGCGCACTGGATCTTCTACATGCTGGGAGCGTTCATAGTCGCCGGCGGGCTGTTCTACTGGGTGGGCGCGGCTAACCTGGAACAGGCCAGGAGCAGGACCGGCGCGTGATCATTGATGCCCAGGCGCGCGGCAATCTGCGCCTGGGCTGCCCGACAGGGGGGCGAGGCCGCCAGTGGCGGCACATTGCTCATGTACAGCAGATGCTCAAAGGCGATACCAGCCTCGCGGGCTGACCCGGCATGCGGCGACACTCCATGAGTGATGACCTTGTGGAGCTTGCCGGCCTGAAGGCGTGCCAGGCTCCGAGCTACGCTGTTCGAGCGGCCCCTCAGCAACGCTTGCGGCTCAACCAGGCGCCCCAGAACAGGCTGCTGAAGAAACGTGTTCCCGCGCTGAAACCGCCCTCTTCGAGCAACCGTTGCACCGCCGCCTCGGAATGGGGCGGGTCGGCGCCCTGAAGGATTTTCCCCAGCTTGGCGTGTACCTCATCCGCCGTCGCGCCCTGCTGGCGCCAGCGTTGCCCCCAGGCCGCCAGCAGCAGGGGCTGGCTGGCGTAGGCGTAGTGATTGCCGGCGACGATCAGCGGCGCGCCGGGTTTGAGGCGCCGGGCGATGGCCCGCAGCAATTGCCGCTTGGCTTCATCACCGGGCAGATGGTGCAGCACGCCGATCAGCGTGGCCCCGTCGAAGGGGTCGTCCGCCGCCAGTTCGTCCACCGTGGCCAGACGCACTTCGGTCCTCTCCATCAAACCCTGCGCCTGCAACTGCTGGCGCGCTGTCTCCAGCATCGGTGCCGAGGGGTCTACAGCGGTAAAGCGCCAGCCCGGTTCCAGGGAAGCCATGGCGATAATCTCCTGGGCCGTGCCACCAGCCCCCACGGCCAGGATGTGGGCCGCACGCCCCTCGCCCAGGCTGGCCGCCAACATGCAGGCGGCAAGGTCATGGCAGGCGTCATAGCCCGCCAGGGCGATACGGCTCTGGCGGGCGTATTCGTCGGCTCGCGAGCGGTCGAATTTTTCAGCCGGGTTTACCGAGGATGAGGTCATGGCAGGGCTCCATTCAAAGGATCGGGACAGGCTAGGCCCTGCGGCTTGATAATTAAAATTCATTGTTTTTATTCATTGCATTCCTTCCTGGAATAGCACCTCCCCTGCTCCCGAAAAAAAAGGGGGCGATCGACGATCGCCCCCCAAGCCTTGCTACCACGAGAGAACCTACAGCGTCAGTTGCCCGCGCTCCTCGTCGGTCAAACGCGCCCGGGCCTGGTCGCTCAAGGGCCCGGCGCCCAGCACCTGCACCGGGCTGTCGGGGTTGTAGCCCGGGGCGCGGCTGGCGTCTTCACGGGGGCGTTGCACCGGTTCGCTACCAAAGCCCAGCACTTCCACGGTGACGATGGACGCCCGGCCCTGCTTGGCCGCCGCCTGCTGGTTGCGGGCCGCATCTTCCGCGGCCTGGGACGCGGCGGAGCCGGCGGCGCTGGCCGAGGTCATGGCGCCGGTGTTGACCGCCGCCGTGACCGGCACCCCGCTGGACTTGCCCTGGGTCTGGATGTTCGCCGCGTTGACCACCCGCAGAGCGGCGATGTTGACGTTGCCCGAGACCCGGATCCCCGCCTCGCCGGCATCGATGGTGCCCAGGGGCGCGATCAGGTCGATGTCGCCGGCCGCCACTTCGGGTATCGGGTTGAGAGTGGCGATCCCCGCCCCGGTGCTGGGCACCGACGGCGACAGGCTGACGTTGCCCCAGTTGTCGTAGACCCGCTTGGGCGGTGTATAGACCACGGTGGTCTTGGAACCGCGGCCGGCGTTGATGTCGCCCGCCGCCGACCAGCCCATGATCGAGCCGCCGAAGGTGGTCATGATCCGGCTCTGGCCCAGCAGGATGCTGCCCAGGGAGTACAGCTGGATGTCCCCCGCGCCCTGGGTGATGATCCCCGCCGAGGCCGGTGGCGCCGTGCCTTCGATGCCGAAGGTCTGGTTGCCGCCGGGGGTCAGCATCTGGATGTTGCCGCCAAAGTCGGTGTGCACCCCGGCACCGCCGAACAAGGTGATATCGCCCTGGTAGGTGATCGGGTTGCCCGCCACGTCGGTGCTCGGGAACAGCCCGGCAATCGCCGCACGGCCACGGGCATAGCTGCCCTGGCGCATGCCGCCTTCCTCGGTGTACTCGCGGCCGGCGGCCTTGAGCTCGGCAAAATACACATTCCGGGCAAACACCCGCTGTTGTTCCGCGGGCAGGGCCGCGTAATAGGCCCGGGCCTGGGCGCTGTCGCCGACAAAGCCGAAGCGCTCGGCCAGCCAGTCCAGCAGTTCGCCCTCGTAGGTCTTGGCCACCCTAGCGCCCGACAGGCTTTCGCCCGGCTGGGCGAGGTTGGCCGGGTCCAGGTAAGCCTCGACGAAACGCCGGTAGCCCGGGCCGTTGGGGCCGAACCCGGCCTGCATCACGATGCTCGCCCCGGGCCGGCGGTCCCCCGGCGCCACGGCGCCGATGCTGGTGACGCTGACCTTGTCCTCCATGAGGATGTTGCGCCCCGCGGTCAGTTCCAGGGTGCCGGGGCCGGCGACGTTGAAGTTGCTGTAGAGGATGTCGCGCCCGGCGCTGACGACGGAGATGTCGCTGGGGTTGTTGTGCACGAACAGGTTGCCCTGGGAGGTCGAGCCATTGACCGGGTCCTCGACGCCGAAGGTCCGGCCACTGCTGACGATATCGCGCCCGGCCATCATCCACACCGGGCGGCTGCCCTCGTACCAGGTCTGCCCCGAGTGCAACTGTGAGGCCGCCTGGCCGAAGGTGATGATCCGGCCGCTGTTGACCCCCATCAGGTCGCCGTTCACCGCATAGAAACGCGCCGGATCGGCCGGGCCGGCAACCAGCCCGGAGACGCTGCCGGAACCGAAGGCGAACAACGGCAGGATCGAGCCGATGACCGGGTTGCCGTTGACCGACAGGTTGCTGGCCACCACCTCACCCTCGATGCTGCCGACAAATGCCGGACGCCAGGGCGTGGCCACCGAAGCGGCCGCGGCGCCCGACTGGCTGACGGTGAAACCGCCCGCGTAGATCGAGTCCTGGGCCAGGAACTGCAACTGCCCTGCGGCGCCCGGCGCCAGGAACAGCGGCACCCGGTAGTTGAGGTCGCCGACTTGCGCGCTGGCGGCCTTGCCATAGTAAAGGCTGCCGCTGGCTGCCACGGCCCTGAGGATCGACGGATAGACCACCGCCAGATCGGTGCTGCCAGGGCTGGTGAGCGGGGTCAGGTTGCCGCCCAGGGACATCAGGTCGATGGCGGTACGCTCGGTCCACAGGGTGAACCAGCTCCGGCCGCTGCCTTGCTGGCTGCCACGGCTGAAGAGCGCGGTGTTGAACTGGCGGACCCGGCCCGGGTCCTCGACGTTCTGCACCACCAGGTCGCCGCGGCTCTGCAGGTTGAAGGTGGCATCGCCGGGCACCAGGGTCAGGCCGCCCTGGGCCAGGCCACGGGTGGCGCGCAACGGGTCGAAGGCCCGGGCTTCGCTGGGGTTGTGGTCAACGGCGGTGCCGCCATAGTGCAGGTCGATGCTGCCCAGGGAGGCACTCTGCAAATGGCTGCTGCCACGCAGGTTGACCACGACCCCGTTGCGATGCTCGATGACCAGGTTGCTGGCCGGGTTCAAGGCGCCCGCAATGTTCACCCGCAGGTCGCCACCGCCGGTCAGTTGCAGGCTGCCATCGCTGGCGACCCGGCCGGTACTGCCCACGGCCAGCACCAGCCCCTGGCTGCGGGGCGCCACGGTGGAGGCGCCGGCGCTGTCCGTCAGGCGCTGGAGGATGCCCGCGTCACCGCCGACATTCAGCTCCAGGTTGCCGCCGCCCAGGGTGCCGAACCCGGTAAAGCCCAGCATCCGGTCGGCGCTGCCGTTGGCCGCATAGGTGCCGAAGTTGATCCACCAGGCACCGGGTTGCGCCGAACCGCCGGTGGCGACATCGCCGCTGCCCTGGCGCCACAGCCAGTTGCCCACTTCGGCCGAGTCCTGGCCGTTGTCCTTGGGGTTGGGCCAGGCACGGCTGTCGTTGGCGGTACTGCTGATATTGCCGGTCAGGTCGCCACCGGCACTGACCCGCAGGTTGCCCCCCGCCTCCGGGTACCAGGCGCGGTACAGGCTGGTGCCGCTGCCATTGACGAACTGCTCGAAGTAACTGCCCGGGTCATTGAGCACCGTGGCTCCCGTTCCCAGGGCCCGTGGCTGGTTGTAGGGATCGCCGGCCGTCGTCGCCGTGGAGGAAGTACCGGCGGTGTAGACCCCGTACAGCGAGTCCATGCTCAGGTTGCCGGCGCTGAGCAGTTCAAGGTCGCCGGTGCCGGTGCGGATCACGCTGAAGCGGCTGCTGGACGGCGTTGCGCCATAGGTCTTGCTGTCCAGGGCCATGCAGAAGGCGGGCGACTCTTCACAGAAGGCCGCGACGGACGACTGCCCCAGGTCCAGCAGGAGTTGCTCATCGATCGGATCGCCGGCCTTGACCACCACCCCGGCGCCCGCCAGCTCGTCCACCGCCAGCTGGGTCCAGGCGTAGCTGGCCTTGATCGCGCAATAGGCCGGGCTGTCGGCACAGAACTGCTCGATCGAGGTCTGCCCCAGATCCACCAGCAGTTGTTCGTCGATCGGATCGCCGGCCTTGACCACTATCCCTACGCCGGCCAGGTCATCCACCGCCACCTGGGTCCAGGTCCGCACCACCTGGCTGGGCAGTTCCTTGGCGAACATCCCGTAATGGCTGTCCGCCAGATGCAAGTCACCGCTGCGTGGGTTGGCCTGCACGATGCGGCTGTCGGCTGCGCTGGTATCGGCCCCGGCCACCAGGCGCAGGGACCAGGATTGCGAGCCTTCGGCAAGCATCGGCGCAATGGCCCAGAGCTTGCCCTGGCGCCCGACGTCTTCGGGCCGCAACTGCACCGAGTCGACGCCGCTCGGCAGCTTGACGTTGGTGCCGGCCGGGATCAGCCCGCCCTTGGGCAGGGCCTTGCTGCCGTCGAGCATGACGATGTTGTTGTTCACATTGGCCAGGTGTACTTGCGGCAGCGGCACGCCCTTGGGCCAGGTCATGGACCGCAGCTGGGTGCCCTGGGTCAACAGCGTCCCGGCCTCCAGACGGGTGCCGGCGACCAGGGTCCGGGGCTCGCCGAGCAGGGTGCCGGCGGCGAACAGCAGGTTGCCCGAGGCATCGCGAATCGCCGCCGCCAGTACCGTACCCGCCGGCAGTACCAGGGTCTGGTCCAGAGTCGCCGTGACCGGCAGGCGCGTGCCCGCGGCCACGGTCAGCCCCTTGATCGGCAGGTCGTAGTTGAGGGTGCTGCCCGCCGGGAAGGCGGTGCCGTCGGCCAGGGTCACGCCGTTGCCCGGCACGATGATAGTGCCACCGGTGAAGTCCACGCCCGGCAGCAGCACCCAGCCCTTGTCGTCCACGGTGGCAGGCGGCGGCGCGAAGCCGTCGTTGATGCTGCCATAGACATTCAGGTCGCCCCCGGCGCGCAGCGTCAGGCTGCCGACCTCGCCGGAACCGTAGACCGAGGTCTTCTGGCTGTGGGGGTTGAGGCTGGCATAGCGATAGCCCGACAGGTCCAGGTCGCCCTGCACCACCAGGTCGCCGTCTGCGCTCTTGCTGACGATCTCGACCCCGGGCCGCAGATGGAAGGCGTCGGCATAGCCGGCGTTGTTCAGGCCGGCCAGCTTGTTCTGCAGCAGGTCGCTGTTTTGCAGGGCCGCGTTGATAAAGGCCGTGCTCTGGGCATGCTTGGCATCCAGGTAGGCCTGGGTGATTTCCTGGTAAGGGCGGCCGCTGGCGGTGGCGTCGGTTTTTTCCGGAGCATCGTCGTAGCGGAGCATACCGTTGACCGCAATCGAGCGCGCGCCCTGGATATCCAGCGGGCCGCGGGCATCGATGTCGATGTCGTTGCTGCTCTGGTCCGCCTGGACGAGGCGCGGCGCGTTCAGCTCCAGGGTGCCGCGGCTACGACCGTCGTTCTGCCCCGCCGCGCTGCCCACTGCCACGTCGGTGCCGTGGCGCAGGTCGATGCGCGCACCGTCGGCCAGGGTCAGGCGGCCCTGGCCCGAGCTGAGCACCACGCTGGCGCGGTTCGGTGAGTCGATGATCTTGCCGTAGCTGTCCACCCGCAGCTTGCTGCCGTGGGCATCGAGCACCGCGCTGCCGTCCAGGGTCAGGCCCTTGCCGGCCGCCAGGTTGATACTGCCGACCCGTTCGCCGCTGGCGTCCACTCGCCCGGTAACCCGCAGGCTGCCGTTGTCCACCGAGACGTTGACGGTGCTGGCCCTGACCCCGTCGCCGATGGTCAGGTCGCCCTGCTTGAGCTGGAAGCTGCGTGCGCCAAAGACCTGGCCCTGGTTCAGGCGCTGGTTGAGGGCGGCGAACTGCTCGTCCAGGGTGCCGCTGCTGCCCAGGTGCTGGGCCTGGATTTCCACCGTGGCGCCGAGGAACGGCACCAGGGTGCCGCCGGCATCGTAGTAGCCGCTGCTGCCGCCAAGGACCTTGCCCGCCAGGTCTACCCGGCCGGCCGCACTGTCCAGCGCCACCGCCCGCAGCTTGCCGGCCTGGTTATGGGTGGCCGAAAGGTCGATGGTCGAGCCCGTGGCCTGCAGCACATTGCCGGTAGCGCTCTGCAGCAGCACTTCGCCGCCGGCGCCGTATTTGCTCAGGTCATTGAAGCCGATGGTGCGGCCGGCCACATCGATCAGCGCCGCATCGGTCAGGCTGACATCACCCCGGGCCCCCAGGGTCACCTTGCCGCTGGGCAGCACCACGGCACTGGCCAGGCGGATGCTGTCGCCCTGCAGAGACAGTTCCGCGCCCTGGCCATTGGCCTGGCCACGAGGGCCGGCCGAGGCGCCGATATCCATGGCGCCGCCAGCGGTGATGCGGTTCACCGAGCCGGCCTCGCCGGTCATCAGTGGGGTGAGGATATTCAGGTTGCCGCCGCTGTAGGCAAACCCCTGGAGCGGATCGAAGGCGCCCTGGCTCTGATAGACCGACAGGCTGCCCTTGTGGTTGGCGGTAATGCGCTGGCTGGCATTGAGGTCGACGTTGGCAAAACCCAGGGCCAGGCGGTCGAAACTCTTGGTGGTGCTGGGCTGGGCAAAGGCCCCGTAGCCGAACTCGATGCGTTCGGCATTGATTTGCAGGCGGCCGCTGCCGGTTCCGGCACCGCCGGCCACCACTGCGCCTGCCGGGGTCTCGGAACCCTGCCAGATCAGGTTGGCGGTGTGGATGCTGGCCACATCATTGGCGCCCCCGGCACCGTAGATCGCCGGGGTGGAGAGCATCAGGTTGCTCAGCAGCGACTTGCCGGTCGCCGGGTCGTAGGTGTCCAGGCTGGCGCTGCCGTAGAAGTTGAAGCCGTCCCGGGCCGAGAGCTGCAAGGTCTCCAGGGCCGGGGCGCCGAACTGGGTATCGCCGCGCAGCAGACGGTCGAGCAGTTGCTGGGTCAGGGTCATGCCGCTGGGCAGGCGATTGCCCGCCGCCGCTGCCGCCAGCGCCTCCGGGCTGCCGACGTTGATGTTGTTCAGGCCCAGGTTCAGGTGGCGGGTGCCGTAGCGCACCTGGTCACCCAGCTCGAAGGCGTTGTCGGTCAAGGCAACGAGGCTGCCATCGGAATACAGTGCGGTCTGCCCGCTGCACGGCGCGCTGGCGCATACCCCGAGCCGGATGCCGCCGCTGGTCTGTCCGCCGGCCTGGGCCTTGCTGATCACGTTGAGCAAGCCGTTGGACACCGCCAGCATATTGGCCACCTGGTAGGTGAAACCGTCACGGGCGTCATAGCTGGCCTTGCCTCGGCCCAGGGTATTGATCGAGGCGCCCTGCTCCAGGACGATCTCGCCGGTGTTGCTCACCAGGAACACTTCCGGCGCGGCCAGGGTGGCGCCCTCGCGCAAGGTGATCGAGCCCTTGGGCGTGTTCACGCCTTCGGCCACGGTGATGTAGTTGCCGCCCTGGCCGTACTTGACCAGCGTCAGGCCGCCCAGCATCAGGCGCGCTGCGCCCATGGCGTTGAGGCTGTCGGCATCCAGGGTAACGCCGTTGAAACCCTGGGTGGCCGACTTGCCGGCCGCCACCACTTCGATGTTGCCACTGCCCATGTTCAACACCGCGACGGTGCCGCCATAGCCCCCCGCAGCGGCATCGAAACGGCCAATGCCCTTGAACGAGAAGGCATCCGCACCGGCCCCCGGCTCCAGGGCCAGCTTCAGGGTCTTGGCGTCCACCGGCAGCATCGGCCGTGGCACCCCGAGCTTGGCGGCATCGGCCAGGGCGAACTGGGCATAGCCGGTTTCGTTGTACTGGGAATAGCGGCGCAGGGTGTCGGCCGAGGTCAGGATCAACTGGCTGGCGACGCTGTTGCTGATCCCGGTATGGGCGATCGATAGGCGCCCGGCGGTGGACCAGGAGCCATTGCGCAACGGCTGGGTCGCGCCTTCGGTGCCGAGCCCGGCCAGGCCGTTGATCTCCACGCGAAAGGCCCCCGGCATCAGCGCATAGGTGGACGGCATCAGGGTGTAGGTGCCCGCCGCCAGCCCCGGAACCCCGGCGCCGATGGTGATCTGCTGGCCGATCAGCGGGTCCACCGCGCCGCCCTCCGGTGCCACCGGCGCATAGCCCGGCTGCACGCCGGGCACTATGGCGTAGATCGGGTTGCTGCCCAGGCCCGGGAGGATGAAGCTGCCGTTGGCGCCGATCTGCACTAGCGGGCTGTAGCGCGCATCGGTGGAGCCGCCGCGCCCGGAAATGAACCCGGCGCCCAGCAGTTCGCCACCACCGGACAGGTCCACGGTCGCATCGGGCTGTACCTGCACCGACTTGCCGCCCAGGATCACCCCGACGCTCAGGTCGCTGTTCTCATTCACCAGGGCGCCCTGGCCGAGGAAGGTCACGGTCTTGCCGTTGTACTTGTAGACCTGGCCATCGACGGTGCCGCCGTAAGGCAGTACCAGGCCCTTGCCGCTGACCGAAGTCAGGCTGCCGGGCAGCAGCTCGACCTTGCTCGCGCCCAGGTTGCCGATCTCGATCAGCCCCAGGGGCGCACGGACTACCCCGCCCTGCTGGATGTTGGCCGCGCCCAGCTGCAAGCGGCCGAAGGCCGAGTACGGCACAGGCGCCTCGCCCTGGCCGGTGCGGCCGATGGTCAGGGTGCGCGTGGGGTCGAAGTTGATGCTGGTGCCGGAAATATCGTTGAGGTAGCCGGCAATCACCCGGGCCCCGACCTCGGTACCCGGGTACAACTGCGCGGCCCGCAGGGTCATGTCGCCCTGGGTCAGCAACTGGGTGCTGATGCCCTTGGCGATCACATCGGCCCCGGCCCCGGCGAGAAAGCGCAGGTCGCCCTGGCTGGTCAGTTGCACATGGTCGAACCCGCGGCGCTCGACGCTCAGCAGGCTGTTGTCGGCCTGGCGCAACGTGCCCTTGCTGCCGAACACCACGTTGCCACGCACATCGATCAGGTTGCCGCTGGCATTGAACTGCGCCTGGGTGGCCTGTTGCGACGGCGTGCCGGTGGAGACCGGACGCACGTACTGGTCCTTGGCTTCCAGCGGCGCGAGGATGCCCGCCAGCAGCAGGTAGGGTGCCGACAGGTCGACCCGGCTATTGGCCGCGGCGCTTTCGCTGAGGTTCAGGGCACCGCTGTACAGGCGCAGGCTCTGGCCCATGTTCAGCGACACATCGCCATCGAAGCTCAACAGGCCGTTGCTCAGCAGTGCCAGGTTGTCGAAGCCGCCGGCGGTGACCTGATCCACCCCGAGGCGGCCGTGGCCATACTCCAGGCTGGCGGCTGCGGCGTCGGCGCTAGCGGGCAGCGCACTGCCCTGGTGGGTCTGGCTGAGCACCAGTTCCCGGGCCTTGAGCACCCGGTCACTGACCGCGTTCTTGATGTAGTACGGGCTTTCCAGGGCCAGCGACAAGGTGCCCCCTGCAGCGCCAGCGCCTCCGGCCCGGGCGACGAAGCTGCCATCCAGGTACAGGCCGTTGTTGGACGCGAAGCTGATGCTGCCACCGTTGCTGGCCACCTGCACCCGGCCCTGGCCGGGAATGTCCAGGGCCGCCTGGGCGCCGGAAGCGTCGAGACGCGCCCCCTCGCGCACCACCACAAACAGGTCGCTGGCCTTGGCGATACCGGTGGCCAGGTCGATCTCGCCGCCGATGGCGATCTTGCCGCCATTGCGCACCTGGCCGTAACGGCGGCCACGGTTGTCCACGGCGCTCACCGCCCGCGCCGCCACATCAATCACCGCCTGCTCGCCGACCCAGATCGAGCGCCCGTGACCGGCGGCATTGGCGGCCTCGGAACTGGCCACCGTCAGGCCGCCCAGACTGACGCTGCCGCCCCAGGCATTGAGCGTGCCGTTCAGGGTCAACTGGCCAACGCTGCGCAGGTTGATGGCCTGCCCCGGGTCGACACTGATCACCGCGCCCTGCCCCACGCTCAGCGCCGTGGTGGCCAACTGGGCGGCCGTGGAGTACTGGTTGCCGGCGCTCAGGGTCAGGCCGGCGCCACGGCGCTGGGTCAGCACGCCCCTGGTTGCATCCTGCTGGTACAGCTCCGGCAGCCATGGCTGCAGAACGCTGGCCGGATCGCTGCCAGTGGCGCTGCTGCCAGCCTGGGCCCCGAAGCGGTAGACCGGCATGTTGACCTCGACCTGGGCGCCCTCGGCCACGGTCAGCCCTTCGTTGCCGGTGATGTCGTAGGCACCGAAGCCCTTGTTGAAGAAATCCCCGGCCAATTGCAGGGTGCCGGCCTCGGGGGCCGGATCATGGGCGCCAATCAGCACCTTGTGCGCCTGCAGGGCCAGGGTGCCGCCGCCGTTGACCCCATACCCGCGCAGCTCGCCATCGAGGTCGAGCTTGCCGTCGGCGGCCAGGGTCACGTCGCCGCCCTTGCCACCGCTGGTCTTGCCGTCATAGGCAATGCTGGCGCCGGAGCTGGCATCCACCAGGGTGCCGTTGGCCAGGTTGAGGTCGCCGCTGCTGCGCAGCGACACCTTGCCCCCGTTGATAAAGGCCAGGCCGCTGCTGTCCGAGGGGTCCAGGGCCAGGTTGTTCCAGCGCCCGCTGGCATCCAGCTTGACCCCGCTGGCTACATCGACCCGGGCCTGGGCGCCGCCGGTGGGCGCGAGGATCACATCGCCGACCACGAAGTTGCGGTTCACATCCACCTGGTTCAGCACGTTGCCGGCGTTGATGCTGCCACCGTGGGCGGTGAGGTTGGCGTTGATCTTGACCTCTGGCCCGAACAGGGTGATGTCGCCGCCATCGGCCACCTTCAGCGCGCCGTTGACCTGGACCTGCTGCCTGGCGCCGACCTTGATCGCCCCCAGCTGGAAGCCGTTGAGCTGGTCGCTGTCCAGCACCAGCTGGCCCTGGCGGTTGGCCGGCAGGGCTGTGGCGAGGTCCAGGCCGTCGGCGATCTTCTGCTGGTTGGCCTCGATCAGCACCTTGTCCACGCTGGGGCTCAGGGCGTAGCGCAGGGTGCCGCTGGTCTTGTTGTAGATCGGCGTGTAGTTGCCAATGATCAGTTGCGCGCGCTGGGCCACGGCCTTGTGCGATTGCTGGTAGCCGTCGAGGTTGATGTTCGGCGCCTGGGTCTGGCGGTCGCCCTTGAACACTTCGCTCACCAGCTGGCCTTCGAGCACGGCGTTGCTGGTGCCGATCACCAGCTTGCCGGCGTCGCGGCCGACGCTGTAGCCGGCCTCGTAGCGGCGCTGCTGGGCGATCAGCGGGTTGTAGTAGTAATCGGTGCGGCCCCAGCGCGGGCTGCTGTCCACATAGCCCTTGTAGATGCCGGTGTAGAGCAGGTCCCCCGGCGCCCTGGAGAGCTCGTACAAGCGCCCGTCGGCGCCCTTGAGCCAGGTCTGCTGGATGTAGCCGCCCTGCACATCGACGGTGCCGCCGGAGAGGTTCAACTGGGCGCCGGACTGGGTCACCACGTCCTTGCCGGTGAAGGTCAGGGTACCGCCCTGGGCCATCCACTCGCCGATGTTGTGACCCTGGGTGCCCAGGTAGCCGCCCACTTCCAGCAGGCCGCCGGCGGTGTACCAGCGATCGGTGGCGTAGCCGTTGGTGCCCGCCGGGACGAACACCAGCTCGCGCAGGTCGACCCAGACGTCGTTGTTGATCAACTGGCCGCTGTCGCGGTTGCCCGCCGAATCGCGCTGCTCGTTGCCCTGGACGTTGATCTTGATGGTGTTGGACTCCATCGCCACCTTGACCCCGACAGCTCCGGCCACATCGATCACCGCGCCATCGCGCACCAGGCTGCGCTGCCCGGCACTGACCGCCACCTGGCCACCGGTGGCCAGGGTGATGGAGCCGTCCTGGAAATCCACGGTGCCGCCGCTGACGATCTCCACCCGGGACTGGTCGCTGCGGTCGGCCACGCTGCTGAGGTTGTTGAACTGGCCGGTGATCAGGTTGGTCGGGGTGCCGTCGAGGTTGATCAGGCCGTTGTTGCGCTGGCTGTCCAGAGCGCTGCTGCCACTGCTGTCCAGAAGGATTGCGGTGGTGCTGCCCTGCCCCAGGGTCACGCTGCCGGTGCTGTCGCTGGCGGAGTTGAGCAAATGGATGGTGCCGCGGGTGTCCACCGAAGTGCTGGCCAGGGCCACGCCGTTCTGCGCCACCTGGTGCCCGGTGAGGGTGATGTCGCCCGTGGAGGCCATGATCAGGCCGCTGTTGCTGACCTTGCCGGCGCTGCTGCCGGCCTTCAGCGAAGTGGCAACTTCATTGCCCCGGGTGGTGGAGTGCTGGTTGCCGCTGGTGCCGACCCCGCGGCGGATGTAGAAGCTGTCGCCGGCCGCCAGGGTGGTCTGGCCCTTGGCAGTGACGATGGTGCCGGCGTTCTCCACTTCCGAGCCCAGCAGCAAGGCATAGCCGCCGGATTCGGTGGAGGTGGCCGCCGGGTGGGTCTGGATCAGCGCGCCGCGCTGCACCTGGACCTTGCCCAGGGCATCGCTGAAGGTCGGCTGGGTGCCGTTGGCGTCCACATAGAGCCCGCGCTGGGTGAACTGCTCGTCGCTGATGGTGGCCGCGGCCGCCACCAGGTTGCGCACATTGACCTGGCTGGTGCCGCTGAAGATCACCCCGTTGCGGTTCATGATCATCACCGTACCGGCGCCCTTGATCTGGCCCTGGATTTCGCTGGGCCGTCCATTGGGGTCGTTGACCTTGTTCAACAGCGCCCAGTTGGACTGCTGCTGGAAATCGACGGTGGTGTTGCGCCCGACGTTGAAGGTCTCCCAGTTGAGAATGGCCTTGTCGGCGGTCTGCTCGATGGTCACCGTGGTCTTGCCGCCGGACTGGCTCTGCACCGGCCCTTTGGCATTGAGCCAGCCCTGGGTCAGGCTGTTGTCGACCTTCAGCCCGCCTTCGCCGAGGCCATCGGGAATGGTGCTCACCGTGCCGAATGCGGCCTGGCGTGCGGCAGCCTGGGCCGCTTGCTGGGCGGCGATGGCGGCAACGCTGGAATTGAGGTTGCTCAGGGAGCGCTGCAACTGCTGGTTGGCGCGGGTCTGCTGGGACAGCGGCGGGATCCCCGGAACCTGGCCGTTGGTGCGCGCGGCGGTGGCGGCCTGGGACGCGCCCTTGTCGGCGAACCAGCCGGAACTGAAGGCCGTGGCGCCATGGGCACTGCCCGCCACCATCAGCAGGGCGATGGCCTGGGCCAGGGGCTTGAGCCGCAGGATCGGCAGCTCGCCATCAGGGCGCAGCGCGGGGGATTTGACCGGTGGTTTGCAGCGAACCATTACTACTCATCCTTTGTTATGACGCCCACGGGAGCGCGACGCTTGTAGGGCCCAGGGCGCGCGTCACTGCTTTAGGGGATAGGCCGTTGGCGCGAGGCGCGACCGAACGGATGTCACGGAAAATTCATCTTTGGGGTGCAGGGTGTCGCCCCTGCCCCTGCGTGCCACGGCGGCAGGCAGGGGCAAGCGGCGCTGGCCGGCTAGAAAGGTCGGCCGATGGCGTTGCAGATATTGGGGTTGCCGATACTGCGCAGGCTGGCGGGCGTCACGAAGGCGTTCCGTATCGCGGCCTTCCAGATCGCCGGCAAGGGTTGCAGGTTGTTGTTGAGCAGTGCCGCATCGTTAGTGACCAGCGAACCGTACTGGCGGGCAAAGAACGCCCGCACCTGGGCGGTTTGCGTCGCATCGGCGTAGCACTGGCTGAAAATCGCAGTGCTAAAGCCCAGGATCGGATAACCGACGCTGGGAAATGGCACCACCGAGGGGTCATTGCCATCGAACGAAGCGGCGAACACCGGTACCCACCTGATGGGGTCGCTGAACGGGCCGGTCGATAGGTTCGCCGTCGGCGGGCTGATCAGGCTGATGGCGTTGACGATGTTCGCCGGTGTCGGGGCTATCCCCCCTACCCGCGCTACCTTGCTGCCATCTTCCAGCCCGGCAAGGGTGCTGGATGCGTGGCTCGAACCGATGAAGGTCACACTCCCCGGGGTTGCATTGAGCACTTCCATGATCTGGGGGCTGCCCTGCGCGCTCTTGGCGGTCTGTGGCACCGAGGCTGGATAAGCGTTGGCGAAGAACCGGGTCACCGCGAAAGGCCCGGCCGGTTCAGAGCACTTGGCATTGAGAAAACGGGTAAACAGCTCGGTGGTGCCACTGGGCCCTTGCGGGTAGACCACCGTCAGTGGTCCGTAAGTGCCTGCACCGCTCGACAGGTACTCCCAACGGTCCAGCCGGCCCGAGAAGATCCCGCACACGTCATTGACGCTCAGGTCCAGGTTGCCAATGCCGGCCTTGTTGAAGCGGATCGCCACCGCCGTGGCGGCGACGGGCACCTGGATCAACGGCCCCCAGCTCGCGCCATGGGCCATGGAGTAGCCGTCGAGCTCGCTGCCTCTCAACTTCGATTCAGTGGCCACCCAGTGCACGTTCCGAGTAGGGGCGCCCGGAATCAGGCGGTTGTAGTCGTTGTTCAGAAAGGCTTCCTTGTCCCCGAGATCAGAGCCGATGTAGGGCGCAAAACCCGCCGTCAGTACCCCGGGCGCCAGGTAGTACGACTGCGGCAGCGTCGACCCGCCACCGTTGATATCCGCCAGGGCCAACTGGGCACATAGGGCGCTGCCCACCAGTGACGTGGCTAACCAATGCATTTTGAACATGACATGACTCCTGTCGTATCAGGACGGGCGAGCACTCGTGCCGGACCGTTGTGCCGAGCATGAAAAAAATCAGCAACGGTCGAAACCGTTGCTGATCCGGGTGCTGCAGGTATCGGACGCGAAAGTTACAGCGGACGGCCGATGGCGTTGCAGACGCTGGCGTTACCGATGCTCAGGCCGCTGGAGGCAGTGACGAACGAGTCACGTACTGCGGTTTTCCAGGCAGCTGGCAGAGGCACGAAGCGGTTGTTGTTGATGGCGGTGTCGTTGTTCACCAGGGCACCGTAGTGACGGCTGAAGAAAGCCCGTACTTGCGAAGTCTGGTTAGCGTCGGCGTAGCACTGGCTGAAGATCAGGTTGGTGAAGCCCAGGATTGGGTAACCGCTGGTTGGGTACAGGCGCAGGCTCTTGTCGCTTGGGTTGGCGTCGATGTTGGCCTGGGAAGTGAAGACAGGAACCCACAGGTTCTGGTCGCCACGAACAGTGGTATCAGGCACGGCAACCGCGGCGATAGCCGAGGAAACGTTGGCAGGCGCCGGGGAAACGCCAGCCACCTTGGCCACCTTGGTAGCGTCGTCCAGGCCGGCCAGGGTCGGCGCGGCGTAATCCGGGCTCATGTAGGTGATGCGACCGTCGCCAGCGTTCAGCGCGTCCATGACGCCTTGGCTGGTAACAGCGGCAACCGCACCGGCAGGCAGGCCGCCCGAGTAGCTGGAAGCGAAGTTGGTGGTCACGGCGAAGGTGCCGGTCTCGGCGCACTTGGCGTTCAGGAAGCGGGTGAACAGCTCGGTGGTGCCGCTGCTTTCATTGCGGTAAACCACGGTGATGGCGCCGGTACGGCCCGAACCTGCAATCTGGCTCCAGTCGGAAACACGGCCCGAGAACACGCCGCACAGGTCGTTGACGCTCAGGTCAACGGCAGCAGTGCCGGCCTTGTTGAATGGAACGGCAACCGAAGTGGCCACCGAAGGCACCTGGATCAGCTTGCCCCAGGCCGCTTGGTGGCCAGTGGCGTAGCTGTTCAATTCGGCAGCGGTGAGCTTGGAATCGCTACCGGCCCAGTGCACGTTCTTGCCGGTGGTGCCGGCCACGAACTTGGTGTAGTCGTTGTTCAGGAAGGCAGCCTTGCCGTTGCCGCTGCCTACGCCGATGTAGGGAGCGAAGCCGGCGGTCAGTACGCCAGCGGTCTGGTACAGCGGTTGTGGCAGGGTTGCGCCACCACCGTTGATATCAGCCATTGCAGCCTGTGCCGAGCACAGGGCAGCCAGGGTCAGGGATGCCGCGAGAACGTTGCGCTTAAACATGAAGAATCTCCTTTCGTCGTGTTCGTACGTTGGGTGAATAGCTCTTGCATGACGCCATGGCACTCGGGCCAGAAGCCTTGATCCAGACGGCTTGATGGGTGAGGCCATGGGGAGAGAAGTTCGCAGTTTCCGGTGACAGATAAAGGAAAAAACCTCGGGAGAAAGCGGCTGTTTTTGCAAAAGATTCTCGGGTGTTTGTCGGAGGTTTTCGCGCCTTTCCCGGGAAAATGACCGCCAGGTTGCCGGGGCTGGAAGCGGCATTGCCCTGCAAGCGCCGAGGGGGCTGGCCACCGGGTCTGAACATGACAGAACGAGGAACCCGAGGTTGGCCCGTTGCCCGGTCGGGAGTGAGGCACGCGGCGCGAAATTTTATGGCTGCCCTGCCCTGTGCTTCGCACCACCGCTTCGCTCTCGTAGGAGCCGGCTTGCCGGCGAAGAGGCCCGCCAGCCCTGCATCGCCGCTGCCGACGCCTTCGCTGGCAAGCCAGCGCCTACGGACCGGGCCGGACCGGACCGGACGGGGTCAGGTCGGGTTGAGTCGTGCGGTTCAGGTGACCAGCTGGTTGATCTCGATGATCGGCAGCAATACCGCCATCACGATCACCAGCACCACACCGCCCATCACCACGATCATCAAGGGTTCGAGCAAGGCGGTCATGCCCATGGCCCGGCGCTCGATATCCCGCGACAGGGTCTGCGCCGCCCGTTCCAGCATCGGCGGCAAGGCGCCGGTCTTCTCGCCGCTGGCGATCAGGTGGATCAGCACCGGCGGAAAGACTTTTTCCACCCGCAGCGCCGCCGCCAGGTTGGCGCCTTCGCGCACCTTGGCCGTGGCCTCGCTCACGCTCTGGCTCAGGCGGTCGTTGGACAGGGTCTGGCGCGCCGCTTCCAGGGCCCGCAACAAAGGCACCCCGGCGCTGCCGAGGATCGCCAGGGTCGAGGCAAAACGCGCGGTGTTCAGCCCCAGGACAAAGCGCCCGATCAGCGGCAGGCGCAGGATCCGGCTGTGCCAGTTCAAGCGCGCCCGGGGGTTGCGCAGGTACACCCGCCAGCCCCAGAACCCGGCGACCATGGCGGCAAAGCACAGGCCGCCCCAGGCACGGATGAAATCACTGGCATTGAGCATGGCCAGGGTCAGCCCCGGCAGGTCCTGGCGCGCCTGGGAGAAGGCACTGACCACCTGAGGCACCACATAGCTGAGCAGGAAGATCACGATGCCGATGGACACCAGCCCCACCACCCCCGGGTAGATAAAGGCGGTGAGGATCTTGCCCCGCAGGCCGTTGCGCTCTTCGATGTAGTCCGCCAGCCGCTCCATGACCTGGGCCAGGTCGCCGGACTCTTCGCCGGCGGCAATCAGCGCCCGGTAGATCTCCGGAAAATCCCTGGGCCGCGCCGCCAGGGCCTCGGCCAGGCGCATGCCGCTGCGCACATCCGCGCGCACCGCGCTCAGGGTCTGGGCGATGTGCTTGCGCTCGGCCTGCTCCACCGTGGCGCTCAGCGCGGCCTCCAACGGCAGGCTGGCCCCCAGCAGGCTGGCCAGCTGGCGGGTGGCCCAGGCCAGGTCGTTGTCCGAGAGCCTGGGGCGCAGCAGCCCCCCTGCTCCGCCGTCGCCGCCGTTGCCATCGAGCTGCACCAGCAAGGCGGTCAGGCCGCGGCTGCGCAGGCTGGCGAAGGCCGCATCCTGGCTGTCGGCTTCCAGGTGCCCGGATTCGATCTTGCCGAGGGCGTCGGCGGCTTCATAGCGATAGCGATTCATCAGGCGTCCCGTGTCACACGCAGGATTTCTTCCGGCGCGGTGGCGCCGCTGCGCACCCAGCGTTCACCGTCCTCGCGCATGCTGAACATCCCGGCCCGGCGCGCGGCGGCACGCAGTGCCTGCTCCTCGGCGCCCTGGTGGATCAGGCTGCGCACATCGTCATCGATGCAGAACAGCTCATGGATCCCGGTTCGCCCGCTGTAGCCGATGTGGTTGCAGGCCGGGCAGCCCACCGGGCGCCAGGTGCCGGGGTTGGCCGGGTCCTGCTCCTTGCACTGGCTGCACAGGCGCCGCACCAGGCGCTGGGCCAGCACCCCGAGCATCGACGAGGCCAGGAGAAACGGCTCCACCCCCATGTCGATCAGGCGGTTGACCGCCGATACCGCGTCGTTGGTGTGCAGGGTCGCCAGCACCAGGTGCCCGGTGAGCGAGGCCTGGACCGCGATCTGCGCGGTCTCCAGGTCGCGGATCTCGCCGATCATGATGATGTCCGGGTCCTGGCGCAGGATCGCCCGCAGGGCCAGGGCGAAGGTCATGTCGATCTTGGCGTTGACCTGGATCTGGCTGATGCCCGGCAGGTCGTATTCCACCGGGTCCTCGACGGTGAGGATATTGCTGGTGCTGGCATCCAGCCGGGCCAGGGCCGCGTAGAGGCTGGTGGTCTTGCCGCTGCCGGTGGGCCCGGTGACCAGGACGATGCCGTGGGGCTGGCGGATCAGGGTATCCAGGCGCGCCAGCAGGTCCGGGTCCATGCCCAGGGTTTCCAGTTGCAGGCGCCCGGCCTGCTTGTCCAGCAGGCGCATCACCACCCGCTCGCCATGCCCGGTGGGCACCGTGGACACACGGATATCGATGGGCCGCCCGGCCACCCGCAGGGCGATGCGCCCGTCCTGGGGCAGGCGTTTTTCGGCGATGTCCAGCTGGGCCATGATCTTGATCCGCGACACCAGCGCGCCGTGCAGCGCCTTGCGTGGCGACACCACGTCGCGCAGGGTGCCGTCGACCCGGTAGCGCACCACCGAATGGGTCTCGAAGGGTTCGATATGGATATCGCTGGCCTCGTCCCGCGCGGCCTGGGTGAGCAAGGCGTTGATCATGCGGATTACCGGGGCGCCGTCCTGCGTGTCCAGCAGGTCGGTGATTTCCGGCATGTCCTGCATCAGGCGGTCCAGGTCCACCTCGTTCTCCGCCGCCCCGACCACCGCTGCTGCGCTGCCGGTGTCGGCGTAGGCGGTGGCCAGCAGGCCGTCGAGTTCCTCGTCGCGAATCCGTTCCAGGCGCGCCGGGCCGAACTGGCGGCGGGCTTCGCTGATGGACCAGCCAGGCGTCGAGGGGCACACCAGCAGCACCGCGCCCTGCTCGGTGTGGCGCAGGAGGATGCGCTGGGACTTGGCCCAGGCGTAGGGCAACTGGGTGGTCATGGCTGTGGCTCCTTGTGGGGTGCGGCGCCATTGCGTGGGCTGCCACGGTGAAACCCGCGATGGCCGACGGCCTGGAAATGAATGGGGGCATCCTCCATAAGGCGCCGGCTTGCCAGCGCAGGCGCCAGCAAGATCAGCGCCCGATCCACGGGCCGCTTCGCCGGCAAGCCGGTGCCTACGAAGGGCTTGGCAGCCCGGATTTGGGACCCCTTTGCCCCGTTCATTGCACCGGCACCGCGCGAATCGGCGCCCGCGGCGTCTGCGGTACGCCCTGCAGGGACACCGGCACTGCCCCGGGGATCGCCTTGCTCGCCGCCGGCAGTTGCGGCGCCTGGATATCCGGCATCACCCAACTGCGCTCCGGCTGCAACTGGCCCTGTACCCGGCGCATGAAGTCATAGCGATTGAGGGTAATGCTGCGCCCCGCGCCACTGTCGCGAATGATGTAGGGCCGCAGGAACACCATCAGGTTGGTCTTGGTCACGCTGCGCTTGTCGTTGCGAAACAGCACCCCGAGCCCGGGGATGTTCGACAGCCACGGCACTGCGTCGTTGCTCTGGCTGTAGCCGTCCTGCAGCAGGCCGCCGAGCACCATGATCTGCCCGTCATCCAGCAGGATGCTGGTGTCGATTGCCCGCTTGTTGGTCACGGTGCCGGCGTCCACCGAAGCCCGCTGGTCGACGCTGCTGACCTCCTGGTAGATGTCCAGCTTCACTGTGCCGCCTTCGGAGATCTGCGGCCGCACATTGAGCTTCAGGCCCACCTCTTCACGCTGCACGGTCTGGAACGGGTTGTTGCTGGTGCCGCCACCGCCGGTCACATAGCTGCCGGTGACAAAGGGAATGGTCTGGCCGACGAAGATGCTCGCCGCCTCGTTGTCCAGGGTCAACAGGTTGGGCGTCGACAACACGTTGGTGCCGCCCTTGCTCTTCAGGGCCCGGGCCAGGACCTTGAGGTCCAGCACCTTGCCGATCCCCGGGATGTCCACCGTGCCGTTGACCACGCCGACGTTCAGGCCCTTGGGCAACACGTCGATGCTGGTCTTGCTCGCCGGCGTGCCCACCAGCCCGCTGCCACCGAGGTTGACCCCGCCAAAGCCGCCATGCCCGCCGAGATTGCCGGCCTGCCACTGCACGCCGAACTCGCTGGCATCGTCTTCGCTGACTTCGACGATCAGGCTCTCGATCACCACCTGGGCGCGACGCTGGTCGAGCTGATCGATGACCTCCCGCAGGTTGCGATACAGCGGGTCCGGCGCCGAGATCAGCAAGGTGTTGGTGGTGGCATCGGCCTGGATGGTCACGCCACCGGCACTGAAGGCGGTGTTCTGGTCATTCTGCTGGCCCGTGCCGCCCTGGCCGGCGCTGCTGCCCTGGCCGTAGGCACCACTGCCGCTGCTGCTGTTGTTGAGGTTGCCACTGCCGGTGGGCGTGCCGCTGCTGTTCTGGCTCGCGCCCTGGGCGCCCTGGCTGTTGCCGCCCATGCCGCTGAGCATGGCCCGGGCGCCGTCGCTGCCGGCGCTGTCGCTTTCCCCGGTGAGCAGCCCGCGCAGGGCCTGGGCCAGCTTGCCGGCCTGGGCGTTGCGCAGGTACACCACGTGCAGGTTGCTGGGGTTGCTCTGGGCGTTGTCCAGTTTGTAGATCAGGTTGCGCGCCAGTTCGGTGCGCTCCGGGCTGCCGGCGCGGATGATGATGGAGTTGGAACGCGGGTCGCCGATCACGCTGATCTTCTGGGTCTGATCGGCGCCCTGGGTTTCCAGCAGTTCGGCGACCATGGTGGCGATGTCCACGGCGATGCCGTTCTGCACCGCCACCACATCGGTGTCGATGGCGCTCGGGGTGTCGATGCCGTTGATGATCTGCGCCACCCGCTGCAGGTTCTCCGCGTAGTCGGTGACCACGATGGTGTTGTTGCCCGGGTAGGCATTGATCGGGTTGTTCGGCGAGACGATGGGCCGCAGCACCGGAATCAGGTTCACCGCATTTTCATATTGCAGGCGGAAGGTGCGGGTCAGCATGCCGTTGCCCGCCGGCTTGTCGGCGCTGTAGATCGGCCCGCCCAGCAGCTTGGCGTCGGCTTCGGGCACCACCTGGGCCACCCCGCCCACGTCCACCACGGAGAAACCCTGCATGCGCAGGGCCGCCAGCAGCATGTCGTAGGCCTGGTGCGCCGGCACCTGGCCTTCGCTGACCAGGGTCAGGTTGCCCTTGACCCGTGGGTCCACCAGGAACTGCTGGCCGGTGGAACGGGACAGCGCGCGCACCACCGCCTGGATATCGGCGTCGACGAAGTTCAGTTGCACCGGCTGATCCCCCAGAGGATTGCGCGGCACGCTGGTGCTGCGCGACGTGCCCTGGGCGCGGCTGCTGCTGGTCACCGGGTGCAGGACTTTCGGCCGTTGCGCCTGTTGCGCCTGTTGCGCCTGCAAGCGCTCGCGGTCCGCCAGCAGATCGCCGCTGCGCCGGGTGTCGGCCAGGGGCTGGCCCAGCTCGCTGTCCACCAGCAAGGGCGGCGGCGTGGTGGAGGTGGTGTTGCTGCAAGCCCCCAGCGCCAGCAGCAGAAAAGGTGCGGCCTTGCGACACTGGCGCACGTAGTTGGAACCTGACCACTTCATGAAGCTTCCTTAGCGCCCTGCGCCTGATCCATGCGAACGGTCCCGGACAGTGTGCCTGCCGAGTCTTGGGCGGCGGCCGCGTCTGCGCGTTGCAGACGAGCCTCCACCACCTGCAGTGAAAACTGCCGGGGAGCCCCCAGCAGCCAGCCGACCACGGCATCCGCCGGGGCCTGCTCAAAGGTCAACCGCCAGCTCTCGGGGCCGGCTTGATCCGCGTGTTGCAACTGGTAGCGGCCCTGGAGCCCGGCCGCATCCAGGGCCAGGCGCAGGGCCTGTTCCAGGCTTTCGCCCGGGGCATTGCGAGGGCCTGCCGCGACCTCGTGCAGCAGCACTTCCAGGGCCTCGGCCTGGGAGCGCAGCTTGGGTGTCTCGGCTTGCCAGTAGTCGATCTTCTTCAGCGGCGGCTGGATCAGCAGCAACCACAGCAACAGCCCCAGCAACCCCAGGGCAGTGGCCCCCAGCAAGCGCTTTTCCCGCAGGGCCAGGCCGTTCCAGTGACCCAGGGCCTGGGCCCGCAGGCGCGACCAGCGCGCCCGATACGGCGCCAGCATGGCCTTATTCATTGTCTTCTCCCGTTGCCTCGGCTGTGCTCTCTTCGGCTGGAGCCTGCCCCGGGGCCAGGCTCCAGCCATTGCCCTGGGCCTGGACGCTGTAGCCGGCCTGGATCAGGGCCCCCTGCCAGGCGCTGTCGGCGGTTTTCGGGGTGTCTGGCAACAATTGGAGCTGCAAGCGCTGCCCGGAAAACTCCAGGCTTTGCACGCTGCCCACCATGAACGGCATGGCCAGCCCCGCCTGGGCCAGCAGGTGGGCGAAGCCCTGGGTCGGGTCCGCCGCAGCGCCGCTCTGGCGCGCCGCCAGTTGCTGGCGAGCCTGTTGCAACGGATTGAGCACCACCGGCAATTCGGGGAATACCTGCTTCACCCGCTGGCTCATCTGCGCCTTGAGCCGCTGCCCCTGCTCTGCCTCGCGGGCGGCGTACAGGTTCAGGCCCAGCACCCAGACCGCCACCGCCAGGGCGCAGCAGCCCAGGGCCCGGCCCCAGCCCTGGGGGGCGCGGGTGCCGGCCAGCGCGCCGCTGTGCAGGCCCCAGGAAGGCGGCGTGCCGCTCCAGCGCAATTGCGCCGGCAGGGGTTGTGGCGCTGGCAATGGTTGCCCCGGCAGCGCTGGCACTTCGCCGATCCAGCACAGCTCGCTGGCGCTGGCGCGCAACTGCTCCAGGGTCTCGGCCACCAGGGGCTGCACGCTGCCCTGGGTGGCGCTCTGGCGCACCAGCAACTGCTCGTCCAGCAGGCACAGGTTGATCTGCCCCGGGGGCGGCACCGGCAAGGCGTAGGGCGCCGGGTACAGGCCGGCGAGCTTCAACCCGGCCTGCTCCAGCAGCCGCCCCAGGGCCTGCAGGCGTTCCCGGGGCAGCCAGCTCAGCGCCACCTGGCCCTCTGCATCCCGGGGGCCGTGGGCCACATGCATCTGTTCACTGGGGCCGAGGATCAGCGCCTGGGCAGCGCAGGCCACCGCGGCCTTGATCCGCGCAGCGGGCAATTGCGGCAATGGGATCTGGGTCAGCAGGCTGTCCAGTGGGTGCAGGAAACACTCCACTGCGGGCGGCTTGTCACCCTTGCCCGGCAACCCCAACTGGCCCAGGGCACAGCAACCGGTATCCGTGACCCGCCCGCCACGATCGAGCCTTGCAAAATCCACTCGGCACTGCTGCGGCTGCTCGGTGCCGAGCAACAAATCCAGGGGCGGCAGGCCGATGCGCAGGCGGCTCATGCGCCCACCCGCGACCAGATCACCTGGGGCATGCGGTCCTCGGGACGGTGCAGCAGCGCTTGCAGGCTGACCCGGCGCTGATCACGGCGGGCCTGGCCCTGAAGCAGGAACCACTCGCTGGTGATGCCGACCTTGATCTGGTCCACCTGCAACTGCGGCAGGCGCAGGCGATTGACGAAGTCGCCACGGTTGATGAACCAGTGCCCGGCGTCACGCTCGGCCACCAGGGCCCGGGCCCGGGACAGATCCAGGCCCGGCACCGCCGCCACCAGCACCTCGGCGCTGGCGGTGTTGCCGTTGATCCAGGTATTGCCCGGCAGGATGCTCACGTACGGCTCCAGGCGCGCCAGCAGTTCCGGGGTCACGCCCTCAAGGCCCAGCAAGTCGTCCAGGCTGCGCAGCATCGGCTGCCTGGGCGCCAGGGTCTGCGCCGCAGCGCCTGCCGAGGTCTGGCGACCGCTGTTGAAACTGCCATGGCTGCTGGTGGCGGCTGGCGCCTGCAGGCGCTGGGGGTAGGAAGCGATCACCCGCTGGCTGATGCGCCGGCCCAGGGCGCCGTCGATGCCGATCAGTTGGCACAACTGCTGGAAGCTCTGCAGTTGCCCCGCATCCACCTGCTGGTTGAACACCAGATTGCGCAGGTTGAACTTGCCCTGCAGGTCTTGCAGGTGGCCCTGGAACCCGGCGTTGAATCCACCCAGGGCCTGGTCGCCGATGGGCCGCGCCCAGGCCTGGTCGAGGCGTGTCAACACATCACGCTGGCGCGCATCCCAGAGCAGTTGCCGGCTGTATTCCAGGCCGCCCTGAAGAACCCCGGCAGCGACGATCCGCGCCTGTTCGGCTTCCACCGCACGGGTGAAAGAGGTTTGCCGGGTAAGCATGCCCCCGGCGATCACCGCCACCACCGCGGCGATCAGCAAGGCGCTGATGATGGCCATGCCACGCTGCTTCGCCGCACTGGGCGAATGGGCTTTCACGACCGGCCCTATAGTTGCCAGGAGCCGATATCGGCATTCACGCCGTCGCCGTCGGGCTGGCCATCGGCGCCGAGGGAAAACACATCCACTTCGCCGTTGGCACCGGGGTTGAGGTAGTGATACGGGCGGCCCCAGGGGTCATTGGGCAAACGTTCCAGGTAGGAGCGCCAGTTGCTGTCCTTGGCATTGGCCGGGCGCTCCACCAGCACCTTCAGGCCCTGGTTCATGTTCGGGTAGCTGCCGTGGTCCAGGCGATAGAGCTTGAGGGCCTGCATGAGCCCGGCGATATCCTGCCTGGCCGCCGTGGCCCGTGCCTGGTCCGGGCGATCCAGGACCTTGGGCACCACCATGGCTGCCAGGATCCCGAGGATCACCACCACGACCATGATCTCGATCAGGGTGAAGCCACGCTGGCCGCGCAGGCCTCGGGGCGGGGATGTTACAGGCGCGATATCCATCTCGACATTCCTTGGCGTAAGTTCGATTCGTCGCGCAGTGTTGCAAGAAGATATGTCAGTGGTATTGAAAAACCTCGGGAGTTTCGGTCGCCATTCGGTCAAGCCCGCAGGCTAGTCTGCGAGGCTGTTTCCCGGTCTCGAGCGGCCCATGCAAGCCCTGCGCAAACAAGCTGGTTTCACCCTGATCGAAGTGCTGGTGGCCCTGGCCATCATTGCCGTGGCGATGGCTGCAGCGGTGCGCGTGGCGGGCCTGATGACCCAGAGCAATGGCCTGCTGCGGGACAAATCCCTGGCCTTGCTGGCGGCCCAGAGCCGGGTCGCCGAAGTGCGCCTGGAAGGCCGCCTGAACAGCGGCGTGAAGAACCTCGACTGCGACCAGGGACGGCTCAAGCTGCGCTGCGAAACCCGCATCGCCCCGGGCAGTGCGCCGGGGCTGGTGCGGGTGCAGGTGCAAGTCAGCGACCGCAGCCGCGAGGCGCCGCCGCTTGCGCGCCTGGAAACCCTGGTCAGCCGGCCGCAGGTACAACGCCAGTGAGGCCTAGCGGGTCAACCGCGGCAGCTCCGGCGAGTCCGGCAGCTTGCTGACCTTGATCCGCGACTGCTCGGCGCCGCGCTCGATCAGCACGCCGTCGGCCTCGATCGCAGCCAGGCGCACACCCTGGGTCAGGGTTTCCCCGGCCAGGAAGCTGCGCGGCGGGCCATCGTTCAGATGCAGGATCGCCACTGCGCCACGGGCCCCGGCCATGACCCCGGACACCTTGATCTGCACCTGGGCCGGCTGGTTGGCAAACCACTGCAGGGCCGGGTTGTCGGAGCGCGCGGCCAGCACCTGGGGCGCCACCGCCGGGGTCTGGGATTCGGCCGGGGTCAGCAGCAGCGACGACCAGGTGGCGACCCCACCCAGGGCCGCCAGCAAGGCCGCGTACTGCAGCAGTCGAGGGGCATCAAGGCGCGGGGCGAATGACATGGCACGTAGCATCGGGGGGACCTCCTGTTTGTCCGTGCCCCCAGCCTACCGCTCAATTCTCACGGTTTTATTTCACCGGACGATCATCTGCGTCTGGCAGGCTGGTCCGAGGGCCAAGGAGTGCAATCCGATGCAGGCAGGCAAGCAACAAGGCTTCACCCTGATCGAGCTGATGGTGGTGCTGGTGATCATCGGCATTGCCAGCGCGGCCGTGGGCCTGAGCATCAAGCCCGACCCGCTGCAACTGCTGCGCAAGGACGCCGAGCGCCTGGCGCAACTGCTGCAAGTGGCCCAGGCCGAAGCCCGCGCCGATGGTCGGCCGATCACCTGGCGAGCCACGGCCAAGGGCTTTGCCTTCAGCCGCCACAGCGAATCCGGAGGCGGCATCGATGACTTGCGTGGCGACCCCCAACTGCGCCCCCGGGCCTGGGAAACCCCGGCGCTGCAAGTGCGCATCGAACCCAGGCAGCGCCTGGTATTGAACGCCGAATGGATCAACCCGCCGCTGCGCCTGGTGTTATCCGACGGCCAGCACAGCCTGAGCCTGGAACGCAGCGCCGCCGGCCAACTGCGGGTGGTGACCCAGCCATGAAGCGTCGGCAGCAGGGGTTCACCCTGATCGAAGTGATGGTGGCGATCATGCTGATGGCGGTGGTCAGCCTGATTGCCTGGCGCGGCCTGGACAGCGTCACCCGGGCCGACAGCCATCTCAAGGCCAGCACCGAACAGACCGAAGAACTGCTGCGCACCCTCAACCAGCTGGAACGTGACGTGGCCCTGCGTGCCGGCACCCAGCTGCGCGAGCCGGCCCTGGGCGACAGCGAAGAAGCCGAGCCCGACAGCCCGGCCCCGCTGAGCGTGCGCAGCTCCGACAGCAAGGGCTTTCGCCTGGAGGTGATACGCAGCGCCGCCACCCCGGGGGATGGCCTGCAACGGGTGCGCTGGTGGCTCAAGGGCGACACCCTGTACCGCGCCGTGGCCGAGCCCCGCGACCGCTACCCTTTGCCCGCGCCGCGCGACGGCGTGGCGGTGCTGAACCGGGTCAGCGACCTGCAAGTACGGGTCTGGGATGCCGACAAAGGCTGGCGCCAGCTCAGCGGCAACCGCCAGGACAGCCCCCTGGGCCTGGAGATCCGCCTGGTGCGCCAGACGCCCCAGGGCGAAGAGCGCTACCGGCAAGTGCTGGGGCCGTTGCAATAACCCTCTCCCGTAGGAGCCGGCTTGCCGGCGAACCGCGTAGCGGCCAGGCCCTGAGAATTCGGCAAATAGCGCCGGCCCCTTCGCTGGCAAGCCAGCTCCTACAGGGGGCTGTTGGTGTTTCGCGGATCAGCTCAGGAGCACCACGCCGCCAGGCAGTTCGGTGCACTTGGCGCCGTAGGCGTCGCGGATCAGCAAGGCCACGCCAGCCAGCTGGTTGAGGTTGAAACGCGCCTGGACCTTGCGCTTGCCCAGTTCGGCATTGAGCAGCACCAGCATTCCCGGGCGGTAGCGGTTGATCTCGCTGATCACCGTGTTGAGGCTGGCGTTGTCGAACACCAGGACCTGTTCGCGCCAGGCGATCACGCTGTGGATGTCCACCACCTGGGGTTCGCCGATGCTGCGCGGGTCGTAGGTCAGCTGGCGGCCGCTGTCCAGGCCAATGCTGCGCCCGGCCACGTCCACTTGCAGGCTGCCTTCGATGCAGGTGACGCACACCTGGTGGTCGGTGTTGCGCAGGTTGAAGCGCGCCTGGCGCGCGCTGAGCCAGCCCTCGCCGGCCTGGACCTTGAGCGGCTGCAGGCGCTGGCTGAAGACTTCCACTTCGCCTTCCAGCAGTTCGATGCCCTGCTCGCCCGCGCCCAGGTCACGCCGGCTGATGCGGGTCTGGGTGTTGAGCTCCAGGCTCACGCCCTCGGCCAGATCCACCCGGCGCTGTTCGCCGACTTCGGTGGCAAAGTCGGCGGTCAATCCGGCAAAGCCGCCCGGCACCGTGAGCCGCACCATGAACAGCGCCGCCGAGGCCGCCAGGGCGCCGCCAAGAAAGGCCCGGCGGCCAAAGTGCCGCGGCCGCGCTTGCTGCTCCAGCAGCGCCGCTGCCGGTTGCAGGCAATGCCACAGGGCCTTGGTCTGCTCGAAGGCGGCCGCGTGCTGCGGGCTTTGCCCGCACCATTGGCGCAGCGCCCGGGCATCGGCGGCGGTGGCCCGCCCCGACGTCAGAAGGACCAGCCAGTCCCGGGCTTCGTTCAGCAACTGCTGGTCCGCCGAGGCCTGGGGTGTGGAGATGCTAAAAATGTTCAAGCGCGCAGGTACTCACGGATTGATCAGGGCTCTTTGTCTAGGACGGTTTTCCGGCCCCGGGACCGAACCGCTGAATGACTTTTCTTTCCAGGCGCAGGGCGCAATGGCCGAGGGCCGCCTTGAGTTCCTTCTCCACCATCCGTGTGGAAATGCCGAAGCGCTGGGAAATTTCCAGGTGCGGCGCCTCTTCCAGGCGCGCGGCAATGAAGATCTTGCGGCGCCGCGCCGGGAGTTCGTAGAGGGCCTTGAGCAGGGTCTGGATTTCCTTCTGGCCACCCACCACCCGCGAGGGGTCCTGGGCTTCGTCGGCGATCTGCAACAGCTCCTCGACCTCATCGCCGGTCAGCAGGCGGGCATCGGACTGGCGCCGGTCGGCGGCAATGTTCAGCGCCATGCGGTACAGGTAGGCATTGGGTTGCGCCAGGTTCGGCGGCTCTTCCATGCGGTCGACCCGCAGGTAGGTTTCGTGCAGGACGTCGTTGGCCAGGTCCTCGGACCCCAGGCGCCTGCGCAAGCGCACCCGAAAATCCTCGTAGGACGTCAGGAACAGCCTGACCATCGCACTGTGTCCGGTATTTTTCATACCCCGGAAGCTCCTTCCCATTCCTTGCAGTCCATGCGTTTCCCTGTCGTGTCCGGTATCAAGAGTAAGGTCAGCGGCTGGCGCAACGAGCTCGGTGCCTGGCGCTCGACCCGGGTCTGGGCCAGGCGCTGCACCAGCGCCTCATCCCGTTGCAGGTCGCCGGTGGAACTCACCAGGCGGCTGTGTTGCACCGCTCCGTCGCCGCCGATCCACAGTTGCAGCAAGGCGCGAAAGCTCCCCGGCCGAGTCAGCGCCGAGCCGCACAGGCTGCGTTCCACCGCCCGTTGCAGGGCGCTGGCGTAGCTGCTGTTGAGCCGCGCCGCACGACTGCCCGCCGCGCCGGGCTGCACGGCCGGCTGTGTGGCCTGCGGCACCTGCAGGGTAAAAGCATCGCTGCGGGCGTAGCGGGCCATCAGGCCACTGCCGGCCAACAACCGGCTCAGGCCTTCCCGGGCGCTGTAGTGACCGTTGATCCCCACCGAGCGCCGGCCCCGGGTCAGCTCCCGGTCCACCAGCACCGCCATCCCGGTGGCGCGGCTGAACAGCTCCAGGGCATCCGCCAGGTTCTGCGCCGGTATCTCCAGTGCCAGCAGGGCCTGTGAATCCACCCGCGGCGGCCCGCCGGGAGGGCCCTGGGCCCAGCCCGCCGGCATCCACAGCAGCAGCCCGAGCGCCACCACACAGGTCGCCAAGCCCCCGTGCAATGAAGTCCATCGCCCGACCTGCGCTCTGCGTCGCTGCACTGCGGTCCAACCCCTGAAAAGCGTCATCCTGAGGCCAGTTTATGAATCTGGTGTTACGGCCACGGCAAAAAAACCATCACTTTTTCAGGCCGGGCTTTGCACTACACTCGGCCGGCATCGACGCCCGATTCCCCGGGCCAGCCAGGAGGCCAGGATGAAACGATTAAGCCGATACAGCGCAGCCCTGTGGCTGCTCAGCGCCCTGCCCTGGACGCTGCATGCCGAAGAAGCCAGCGAGGGCTGCGTGGAAGTCAGCGTCGGTGGCTACAAGGCCCCCGACTACAACTGCCTGAGCAAACAGATGGGCAACAACCCGGACGCAGTGAAGGCGGCCCAGGCCAACCAGCAGGCCCTGGAGGACCCGGTGAACAAGCGCCCACCGAACCAGGTCGGGCTCTCGACGCCGGCGGCCACCGGCGTGCGCATGGGCAACACCTTCGGCACCTCGGTCAAGCCGCAACGGCCCTGAACGGCGCCGCGGGCGGCCGATTGCCGGGCCGCTACCCGCCACCGGGCCCGTCCCAGGACCCGCCTGGACAGCGGCGAAGGCAGCGGGCGACGGTCGCCCCGTGGCCAATCGCGCACTGCGCCGCGCCCCCTTGATCAGCCCCTGCCCGTATACCGGGCGTTAACCCCGAGCGCGCTAGATTGCCGAGCCTTGAACCCCGGTGCCGGCAACGGCCCCGAACACGGCGCGTGGATGGCGTTCGCCTGCCGGCCACCCTATCATTGGTGTTTTTTTGCGTGTTGGACGCATGGAAGACTATAAAAAGCTGATCCTGCAGCGCCCCTGCCAAAGCATTTTCCTGATTGCCCTCGCGCTGTTCATGGCGCTGCAGTACAAACCGGCAGTCCTCAACTACACCACGCGCTTCGTCGACTTTGCCGACTACATGCTGCAGCACGGCATCACGCTGTTCCCCATTGCCGACGATCTGCAGCCCTACCCCGACTACACCATTGCCAACACGGTGCTGGTCTATCTGGCGTCGCTGCCCTTCGGCCAGCTGTCCGTGCTGTCGATGGGCCTGCCCTTCTGCATCGCTGCGTCGCTGATGCTGGTGTTCATCTACAAGCTGGGGGCCCTGCATGAGCGCAAATGGGGCCTGTGCGGCGTGCTCTTTGCGCTGTTCACCTGGGCCTTCGTGGATAGCGTCAACTCCCTGGCCCTGGACATCTACCCCGCCCTGATCACCGCAGGCTGCTTCTACCTGGCCTACTCCGCCGACCTCAAGCAGCAACGCGGACGCCTGGCGCTGGTGTTCCTCGGCCTGATCCTGGGCTTTGCCCTGCGCGGGCCGATCGGCATGATCGGCCCGGCACTGGTGGTCGGCAGCTATTACCTGCTGAGCCGGCAGTGGCGAACCCTGGTCGGGTTCTCGCTGGTGAGCGGCCTGCTGTTCGCCGCCGGGGTCGCGCTACTGGCCTGGGCCGCCCACGTGCAGGGCGGCGATGCCTTCATGCAGCAAGTGCTGGAGATGCAGGGCCTGGGCCGGATCGCCAGCGATCACTCGCCGCGCTACTACTTCTACTTCAGCGCCGGGCTGATCACCTACAGCTTCACGGCGTTCTACGCCCTCTGCGTGATGGCCAGGAGCGGCCGCCAGTGGCTCGGCGCCCCGTCGCTGTCGGCGCCGCGCCTGCTGCTGCACCTGGGCGCCTGGTTCGTGGTGCTGATTGTGTTCTTCACCATCCCCAACTCGAAGAAGGCGCGTTACGTGCTGTCCATCACCCCGGCCATTTCTTTGCTGGCGGCCTACATCTTCATCGACCCCAACGGCCTGTTCAGCGCCACCCGCAGACGCCTGCTGCGCCTGTGCCTGAACCTGCCGACCATCGGCGCGTTCCTGGCGCTGCTGGTGCTGGGCTACAACAGCTTTGCCGCCCGGCCCCTGCAGCCCGACTTCGCCGGGGTGTTTTCAAGCTTTGCCCTGCTCAGCGGCGTGCGCTACTGGATCGGCCGGCAGTACACCGGGCACCGGCATTACGAGGTCATCGTCCTGGCATTCGGCGTGGCGGCCTTTCTCTTGCTGGATGGGTTCTTCTTCAACGCCATCACCTATCATCTGGAACTGGCCAAAGAACCCACTCCCAAATTCCTGCCTTACTGGTTCTGGTAAGGCGGGCGTCCACACCTGGCCCGCAGCGCCCGGCCGGAAGCAGGCAACGGCGCTCACCGGCAGCGTGCAAGATTTGGTAACACTCCCGGGCACCCCCGGCGATGAAACCGAACTGGCACAGTGCTGTCACATCGCAATCGGTAACGGCGGAGGTCGCCCTGCGGCGGCTTGCGGCCCACGCAGCACTGGCCCGACGACCTCACCGCCACAGGTTACCGGCCTGGGCCTGCCCCCCATGCGGCAGGCCATACTCCATCAAGGCTGAAAGAGCGAACCATGAAGCAAAACATCCTCCTCGTATCCGTCTGCGCCGCCCTGCTCCAGGCCTGCACCCCGGCTTCCACCACCCCTGAAGGATCTTCTTCCATGCCCGCCAGCACTGCCTCCGCCAGCGCCCAGCCTGCGCTGTCCGCCTACTACTGGCAGCTGGTTGCGGCCCGCGATGCGGCGGGCAAGCCCGTCGCCGCCCTGGACAAGGGCATCGAGCGCCAGCTGCGCCTGACCTTCGCCGGGCAGAACCTGAGCATCAGCGGCGGCTGCAACCGCCAGTTCGGCGGCTTCCAGCATGAAAATGGCGTGCTCAAGGTACAGCCACTGGCCGCCACCCTGATGGCCTGCGAGCCGAAACTGATGGCCCTTGACGCACAAATCGCCAACCTGCTCAAGGGCGATCTGCGCACCACCTTCGGCGGCGACCAGTCGACCCCGACCCTGCAACTGGCCACCCAGGACGGCACCCTGCTCACGTTCGAAGGCCAGCCCACCCCGGAAACCCGCTACGGCAGCCAGGGCCAGACCCGCTTCCTGGAAGTGGCGGCCAAGACCGTCAAGTGCAGCCACCCGCTGATCCCCGACTTCCAGTGCCTGCAAGTACGTGAGCGCCGCTACGACGACGCCGGCCTGCAGCTGCCGACCCAGGACACCTGGCACCCGCTGTACCAGTCCATCGAGGGCTACGAGCACCAGGACGGCGTGCGCAATGTGCTGCGGGTCAAGCAGTACGAGTGGAAGAATGCACCCGCCGATGCCCCGTCCAGCGTCTATGTGCTGGACATGGTGGTCGAGCAGGACGCCTCGGCGGCCCACTGAGCCGAGCCACCCGCCAGCCGGCACAAACCGACAGGCAATAAAAAAGCCCCGTATCGCAAGATACGGGGCTTTTTTGGTTCTGGGCGGGGTCAGGCCGTTACAGCACCGACTGACCGCTCATGGCCAGGTCCAGCAACTCGCGGTTGGCCACCGCATACATGGCGTAGTCGGTGCCGCTGGCGGCACGGATTTCCACCATCATGGCGCGCCAGCGATCGGCCATGCTCGCGTTCTGCTCCAGCCACAGGGCCACGCGGGCCTCCATGTCATCCGGCGCATCGGCCATCTGCAGGACCTTGATGGTGATCGCCCGCTGCTGCCAGTCCACGTCATCGCGGAAGGCTTCGCGCGCCGCCGCCTGCCAGTTGTTGGCCACCGGCAGATCGCTGATCTGCTGCAGGTACCACGGCAGGTCGAGGGCACTGCCCACGGCGAAGTAGGCCTTGGCCACTTCCGCCGCATCGTGGCCGGTCACATCAGCGGCCTCGATGATCGGCAGCAGGGTGTACAGGTGGGTAGTGCCTGCAACCATGCGCGCCAGCAACTCCGGCACACCGGCTTCGACATAGGCGGTGTAACGGGCTTGCCAGCCCTCGCGGGTCGGGCCTTCGAGCAGCTCGTCGAGCTTCAGGCCCAGCGCCGCCAGGTGCGGACCGAAGTGCGCAACGTCACGCGCCGCATCCTGCTCGTTGCGCCGGCTGCGCAGGAACCAGCGGGTGGCACGACGGCCCAGGCGCATCAGCTCGTCCATCAACGCCAGTTGCACTTCAGCCGAAACCTGGTGGTCCAGGGCTTCGATCTGACGGAACCAGTGCGGGAGGTGGAAGATGTCCCGCACGATCACATAGGCACCGGCGACGTTCGCCGGGCTCATGCCGGTGGACTCCTTCAGGCGCTGCACGAAGGTAATGCCCATGTGGTTGACCAGGTCGTTGGCGATCTGGGTGCTGACGATCTCGCGCTTGAGACGATGGCGACGCATGGCCTCGGAGAACTTGGCCACCAGGCTTGGCGGGAACGCGGTCTCCATGTCACGGGTCAGGTAGTCGTCATCCGGTACCAGGGACTTGAGCAGGGCTTCCTTGAGGTCGATCTTGCTGTAGGAAATCAGCACCGACAGTTCCGGACGGGTCAGGCCCTTGCCGGTGGCGGCGCGCTCGGTGAGCTGCTCCTCGGTCGGCAGGTACTCGATGGCGCGGTCCAGCTTGCCACGGCCTTCCAGGTCGCTCATCAGGCGCTTGTACTCGGCGGCACGCTCGTAGGCACGGCGCGCAGCCAGGGACAAGGCCTGGGTTTGCTTGTAGTTGTTGCCCAGCACCAGGCCGCCGACTTCGTCGGTCATGCTCGCCAGCAGCTGGTTGCGCTGCTTGTCGGTCATGTCACCGGCCTGCACCACTTCGTTGAGCAGGATCTTGATGTTCACTTCGTGGTCGGAGCAGTCCACGCCACCGGCGTTGTCGATGAAGTCGGTGTTGGAACCGCCGCCATTGAGGCCGAACTCCACACGACCCAGCTGGGTCATGCCCAGGTTGCCGCCCTCGCCCACCACCTTGCAGCGCAGCTCGTTACCGTTGACCCGCAGGGCGTCGTTGGCCTTGTCGCCGACGTCGGCGTGGCTCTCGGTGCTGGCCTTGACGTAGGTGCCGATACCACCGTTCCACAGCAGGTCCACCGGCGCCTTGAGCAAGGCGTTGAGCAGCTCGGTCGGGGTCAGCTTGTCGGCCTGGATGTCGAAGCGCTCTTTCATCTGCGGCGAGATGGCGATGCTCTTGGCGCTACGGGAGAAGATACCGCCGCCTTCGGACATGATGCTGGTGTCGTAGTCGCTCCAGGCCGAACGCGGCAGTGCGAACATGCGCTGGCGCTCGACGAAGCTGGTGGCCGGATCCGGGTTCGGGTCGATGAAGATGTGCAGGTGGTTGAACGCCGCCACCAGTTGCAGCTTGTCGGACATCAGCAAGCCGTTGCCGAACACGTCGCCGGCCATGTCGCCGACGCCGACCACGGTGATGCTGTCTTCCTGCACGTTGATGCCGCGCTCGCGGAAGTGGCGCTGTACGCCAACCCACGCGCCCTTGGCGGTGATGCCCATCTTCTTATGGTCGTAACCGGCCGAACCACCGGAGGCGAATGCATCACCCAGCCAGAAGCCGTAGTCGATGGCAATGCCGTTGGCGATGTCGGAGAAGGTCGCAGTGCCCTTGTCCGCCGCGACCACCAGGTAGGGGTCATCGTCGTCATGGCGCACGACGTTGGCCGGCGGCACCAGGGCGCCGTCCTTCAGGTTGTCGGTGATGTCCAGCAGGCCGGAGATGAAGATGCGGTAGCAGGCGATGCCCTCGGCCGCGATCTCGTCCCGGCTGCCGCCCAGTGGCAGGCGACGCGGCAGGAAGCCGCCCTTCGCACCGACTGGCACGATTACCGAGTTCTTCACTTGCTGAGCTTTGACCAGGCCCAGGACTTCGGTGCGGAAGTCTTCTTCACGGTCGGACCAGCGCAGGCCGCCACGGGCAACGTTGCCGAAGCGCAGGTGCACGCCTTCGACCCGTGGCGAGTAGACGAAGATCTCGAACTTGGGCACCGGTTTCGGCAGCTCTGGGATCGCGTGCGGGTTGAACTTGAAGCTGAAGTACGACTTGTTCTGGCCGTTGGCGTCGGTCTGGTAGAAGTTGGTGCGCAGGGTGGCCTTGATCAGGTCCAGGTAGCGCCGCAGGATGCGGTCTTCGTTGAGCACCTGTACGTCGTCCAGGGCGGTGAGGATCGCCTGCTCCAGACGCTGCTGCTTGTCTTCCAGGTCGTCGCTGGTGAGCTTGCGCGCCAGGTAGAAGCGGGTCTTGAACAACCGGGTCAACTCGCGGGCGATGTCGGTGTGGTTGTTCAGGGTGCTGGCGATGTAGCCCAGGTCGAAGCCCAGGCGGATCTGCTTCAGGTAGCGGGCGTAGGCACGCAGCAGCGCCACGTCGCGCCATGGCAGGCCGGCGGTCAGCACCAGGCGGTTGAAGGCATCGTTCTCGGCATCGCCGCGCACGATATGGACGAAGGCGTCCTGCAGCGTGTCGTTGAGCTGCTGGATATCCAGGTCCAGGCCTTCGGCGGCGGTGAAGGCGAAGTCGTGGATCCAGAACTCACGGCCATTGTTGTGACGCAGGCGGTACGGGAATTCGCCCAGCACGCGCAGGCCGAGGTTTTCCAGGATCGGCAGCACGTCGGACAGCGCCAGCGGGGTGTCGGCGTGGTACAGCTTGCAGTGCAGCTCGCGCTGGCCGGAGACCTGGCCCAGGGGCTGGTAGAAGCTCATTACCAGCGGGTTGGCTTCGGTGAGGCTCAGCAGGTGCTGCATGTCCACCACCGCCGAATGGGCAGCGAAACGCTCGCGGTAGCCGGCCGGGAAGCCTTTGGGGAAGTCCGCCAGCACGTTGGTGCCGTGGGCTTCGCCGAAGCTTTCCACCACCAGGCTGGCGTAGTCGTCCTGCCAGCTGCGGCAGGCCTGCACCACTTCTTTTTCCAGCAGCAGCGGATCGATGTCGATGCGCTGTTTCGGGTCCACCCGCAGGATCAACTGCACACGGGCCAGCACCGACTCGGAGAAGAAGGTCCAGAACTCGCAGTCGGTGGCTTGCAGGCGATCCATCAGCACTTGCTGGATCTTCTGCCGCACTTCGGTGGAATAGATATCACGCGGCACGTAGGCCAGGCAGTAGCAGAAGCGGCCGTAGGGGTCTTTGCGCAGGAACACGCGGATCTTGTTGCGTTCCTGGATCTGCACGATGGACATCACGGTGCTGAACAGCTCGTCCACCGGGGTCTGGAACAGATCGTCGCGAGGCAGTACCTCCAGGACCTGGGCCAGTTCCTTGCCCAGGTGCGCCTTGGCCTGGAAGCCCGAGCGCTGCTCGATGGCTTCGACCTTGCGGCGGATGTAAGGAATCACCCGCACGCTTTCGCCGTACACCGAAGAGGTGTACAGGCCCATGAAGCGGCATTCCTTGATGACCTTGCCGTCGGCATCGATCTGGCGGATCGATACGAAGTCCGGGTAGGCCGGACGGTGCACGCGGCTCGGGTGCGCGGCCTTGGCGAAGGACAGCGGCGTCGGTTCGCGCAGGTAGTTGACGGCGTAGTCTTCGATGCGCAGGTCATCGCTGGTCAGGCCGGCGCGCAGTAGCTTGGCCAGGCCGAGGAAGGAGTTCGGGTCATATTCGATATGCCCGCCGTCCTGGTCGGCGCCGACCACGAATTCTTCATAACCGAGGAAGGTGAAGTGGTTGCCCACCAGCCATTCGAGGAAGCTCTTGATCTCGGTCTTTTCTTCGGCGGCGATCGGGAACTGGCTGTTGTCGATGCTCTGGATCAGTTCCTGGACCTTGGCCTTCATCGGCTCGAAGTCGGCCACGGCGACCCGCACTTCGCCCAGTACCTGTTCCAGTTCCTTGCCCAGCACGCTGAGTTCGGCGGCGTTGGCGCAACGGTCGATCTCCAGGTACATCAGCGACTCTTGCTGGATGCCTTCGCCCTGGGTGCCCTTTGGCAGGATTTCCAGCAGCTCGCCCTTGCTGCCACGACGTACGCTGAGCACGGTGGTCTGCAGGGTGTGGATGCTGTAGCCGCGACGGTTGAGCTCGGTGCGTACCGAGTCCACCAAAAACGGCAGGTCGTGGTGCAGGACTTCCACAGCAGTGTGGGTCGACTGCCAGCCATGGCGTTCGTAATCGGGGTTGTAGACGCGGACCTGCGGTTGCCCGTGGTCGAAGCGCTCAAGCAGGCGCCAGGCAGAAAGGGTGCAGCCCGCCAGGTCGGACATGCGACGCTGGGTGAGTTCGTCCAGGGAAATGATGCCGAAGAATTGTTCAGCGAACAGCGCCACTTGTGGCAGTGCCTGTTCACTGATGTGCTGCGCCAGTGCCGCTTGCAGTTGGTGCTGGAAGTCGGCTTTGCTGGCTGCGGTGAAGAACGCCATCTGTGGTACTCCGCTTGGGCTTGTTATTGATGGAAGCGTCGCGTGCAAACCCCTCGCGGGGCGGTGCTGCATCCTGCTCCTGGTCTCGGGCAGAGGTAGCAGGATGACAGGTGGGTGAAGCTGGACGAGACGCACAGGTCACATTCACCTTCCGGGGATGGGCATCTGCAAAAACGACTGACGCTAGCCGGGAAACCGAGCGCAATGCCTTTACAGGTGACCATCACAAATCAGACGCAACCTATTGCACTAAGAACAAATTGTCCGCTGCGCAGCTTAACGAGTGCGATGTGACAGCTGCTTGCGATGCTGCGACATATTCGGTCAACGGCACGCAGCAGAACGCTCACGCTTTGAGCAACACTAGCAGCCGCGGTGGAAAAACCGGTTTTTTTCCCCGGATTCACGGTACTTGCGTACCAAAAGTGACTGCCGCAGCGATTGTGTTCACGACCTGTTCTCTGACAGACAAGCCAGCAGAAATTCCATCGGGCTGGCAGAATTGTTTCCTTTCTGCCCGCCCGGCCACTCTCTCAGGAATGCCCCCATGCACATGACCACCGCCCACCTGATCGCCAACCCCTGCGACGACGAAGAAGACAACATGGCCATGCTCTGCTGCCACAGCACCCAGGGCGAGATGTTCCTGATGAGCCGCTACCCGGACGAAGACGAACTGGAGATCACCCTCGACGGCGAGCCCTCGACCCTCGATGGCGTCAAGGTGACCCTGAGCCCCACCACCCTGCTGATCGAAATCGCCGCGGCCGACGCCGACGCCCTGAACGGCGCCGACCACCTGGAGATCCGCCACAGCACCGCTGCCTCGGACCTGGCCGAAGTGGAGGAAACCCTGCAGAACATCCTCAAGGGCACCGGCACCTACATCAGCCAGCTGTCCTGAGCGACAGCGCCCTTCCCGGTAGGAGCTGGCTTGCCAGCGAAGGCGTCTTCGGCCCCGCCGCAAACCTTGCCGGCCTCTTCGCCGGCAAGCCGGCTCCTACCAGAGCCCCAACACCGCGCCCGACCGTAGGAGCTGGCTTGCCAGCGAAGGCGTCTTCGGCTCCGCCGCAAACCCTGCCGGCCTCTTCGCCGGCAAGCCGGCTTCTACCGGGGGTGCGCGTGGTGCTGAATAAAACACGGATTTTTTTCGACTAATTCGCCAAATCAGGTTTTCCCCGTTAGTCGCCGACCCCCGCTATGGATTAAAGTATCGCCCCCAGCCCCGACGTTCCCTCAACGCCCGGGGCGCACCCTCTCCAGGAACAGTCACCGATGGAACATCGTGAAGCGCTTTTGGCGCTGCGAACCTTTCTTTCAACGCAGATTCTCGGCCAGGAAAAACTCATCGAGCGCTTGCTCATCGCCCTGCTCGCCGACGGCCACATGCTGGTCGAGGGCGCTCCGGGGCTGGCCAAGACCAAGGCCATCAAGGAGTTGGCCGAAGGCATTGAAGCGCAATTCCATCGGATCCAGTTCACCCCCGACCTGCTGCCCGCCGACATCACCGGCACCGAGATCTATCGCCCGGAAACCGGCAGCTTCGTGTTCCAGCAAGGCCCGATCTTCCACAACCTGGTGCTGGCGGACGAGATCAACCGCGCTCCGGCCAAGGTCCAGTCGGCCCTGCTCGAAGCCATGGCCGAGCGCCAGGTCAGCGTCGGGCGCAGCACCTATGAACTGTCGCCGCTGTTCCTGGTGATGGCGACCCAGAACCCCATCGAGCAGGAAGGCACCTACCCGCTGCCCGAAGCCCAGCTCGACCGCTTCCTGATGCACGTCAAGATCGGCTTCCCGGACGCCGCGGTGGAGCGGCGGATCCTCCAGCAGGCCCGTGGCGAAGCCCTGAACGGCGAAACCAAGCCCGAGCGCCGGGTCAGCCAGCAGGCGATCTTCGCCGCACGCAAGGAAATCCTCGGCCTGTACATGGCCGATGCGGTGGAGGAATACCTGGTGCAACTGGTGATGGCCACCCGCACCCCGGCCAAGTTCGACCCGGAGATGGCCGAGTGGATCGCCTACGGCGCCAGCCCCCGCGGCTCCATCGCCCTGGACCGCTGCGCCCGGGCCCACGCCTGGCTCGCCGGCCGCGACTTCGTCAGCCCCGAAGACATCCAGGCCGTGCTGTTCGACGTACTGCGCCACCGCATCATCCTGTCCTTCGAGGCTGAAGCGGCCGGTATCGACCAGGACCGTGTGGTACAGCGCATCCTCGACGTCGTTGCCGTCGCCTGAAGCCCATGACCCAGCCCGTTGCCGAACCCGGCATTCGCATCACCCTCGGCGAACTGATCGAGATGCGCCATCGCGTGCGCGAGGTGCAGCTGTTCTCCACCCCCAGCCAGCGCAGCCCGCTGATCGGCCTGCACCACTCCAAGCTGCGCGGGCGCGGCGTGGACTTCGACCAGGTGCGGGTCTACCAGGCCGGCGACGACGTGCGCACCATCGACTGGCGGGTTACCGCGCGCACCCAGGAACCGCACACCAAGCTGTTCCACGAAGAGCGCGAGCGGCCGATCTTCATCATGGTGGAACAGAGCCGCCAGCTGTTCTTCGGCTCGGGGCTGATGTTCAAGTCGGTGCTCGCCGCCCAGGCCGCGAGCCTGATCGGCTGGGCCGCCCTGGGCCATAACGACCGGGTCGGCGGGCTGGTCTACGGCGACGACGAGCACTACGAGATCAAGCCGCGGCGCAGCAAGCAGAGCCTGTTGCAGCTGCTCAACCGCCTGGTGCGGGTCAACCAGTCGCTGCACAGCGAAGCCCGGCCCCAGCGCGACGCCCTGGGCACCGCGCTGCTGCGCGGGCGCGAAGTCCTGCGTCCCGGCAGCCTGGTGATCGTGATCTGCGACGAACGCGCCCTGAGCGACGCCGCCGAGCAGCAACTGAGCCTGCTGTCGCGCCATTGCGACCTGCTGTTGATGCCCCTTTCCGACCCGCTGGACCACGCCCTGCCCGCCGCCGGCCTGCTGCGCTTTGCCGAACGCGGCGCCCAGCTGGAACTGGACACCCTGAACTACGACCTGCGCCAGGCCTACCGCGCCATGAGCGAAGCGCGCATCGCCCGCTGGGAACGCCTGGCGCAAAAGCTGCGGGTGCTGCTGATGCCCCTGAGCACCCAGAGCGAGATGGTCGAGCAGCTGCGCGAGTACCTCAACCCGCAGCGCCCCGGAGCCGGCCGATGAGCAGCCTGGAACAACTGCAACCGCTGCTGCCGCCGCCCGCGGTCAGCCTGTGGCCGCCGGCCCCGGGCTGGTGGCTGCTGGCGATCCTGCTGCCGCTGCTGGGCCTGGCCCTCTGGCACTGGCGCCACCTGTGGCCGCGCAAGGCCGTGCGCGCCCGCAGCGAGCAGCCCCTGGACCCGGTGCGCCTGGCCGCCCTGGCAGAACTGGCGCTGCTGCCCAAGCCCTATGACGGTGCCCCCGCCGGCGCCTGGCTGCAGGCCTTGAATGCCCTGCTCAAGCGCCTGTGCCGCAACCATTACCCCTACAGCCAGAGCCACACCCTGAACGGGCGCAAATGGCTGGCGTTCCTCGACAACCGTTGCCCGGCCGCCGGCCTGACCCGCTGGATGGTACTGGTGGAAGGCGCCTACAAGCCCGAATGCAAGCTCGACGACAAAGCCATCGCCGGCCTGACCCAGGCGGTGGACACCTGGATTCGCAAGCATGTTTGAGTTCGCCTGGCCCTGGGTCTTCGTCCTGCTGCCGCTGCCCTGGCTGCTGCGCCTGGTGCTGCCGGTGGCCGACAGCGGCGAGCCGGCGCTGAAAGTGAGTTTTCTCAGTGACCTGGAAGGCCTGTCCAAGCGCCGGGCCCGCGCCCACCTGCCGGCCTGGCGCCAGCAGGTGCGTTTCATCCTGCTCTGGCTCCTGCTGCTGTTGGCCGCCGCGCGCCCGCAATGGCTGGGCGACCCCTTGCCGGTGGCCGCCAGCGGCCGCGACCTGCTGGTGGCGGTGGACGTTTCCGGCTCCATGGATTTCCCCGACATGCAATGGCAGGACGAGGACGTCAGCCGCCTGAACCTGGTCAAGCACCTGCTGGGGGACTTTCTCGAACACCGCGAAGGCGACCGGGTGGGCCTGATCCTGTTCGGCAGCAAGGCCTACCTGCAGGCGCCCCTGACCTTCGACCGGCACACGGTGCGGGTCTGGCTGGATGAAGCGAAGATCGGCATCGCCGGCAAGAACACCGCCATCGGCGATGCCATCGGCCTGGCCCTCAAGCGCCTGCGCCAGCGCCCGGCCCAGAGCCGGGTGCTGATCCTGGTCACCGACGGCGCCAACAACGGCGGCGAGATCGCCCCCATCACCGCCGCCCGGCTGGCCGCCGAGGAAGGGGTGAAGATCTACCCCATCGGCATCGGCGCCGACCCGGAACAGAGCGCCACCCTCGGCGTGCTGGGCATCAACCCGAGCCTGGACCTGGACGAACCGGCCCTCAAGGAGCTGGCGCAAGTCACTGGCGGGCGCTACTTCCGCGCCCGGGACGGCCAGGAGCTGCAAGCGATCAAGCAAACCCTCGACCAACTGGAACCGGTGGCCCAGCAACCGACCCAGGCACGCCCGGCCCAGGCCCTGTACCACTGGCCCCTGGCCACGGCGTTGCTGCTCAGCGTGCTGCTGGTGCTGCGCGAGCGCTGGCCGCAGAACCCGCTGCAACGCTTCTTCACCCAGTCGAACTTCCTGCTGCCTGCCCATGACTGGCGCCAGCGGCTCAAGCGCCTGCGCTTGCGGAGGCGTCGATGATCAGCCTCTGGCCCCATTGGTTCCGCCCCGGCTGGTTGCTGGTGCTGCCCCTGCTGGCGCTGCTGCTGTGGAAGCTCTGGCACCGGCAGAAACGGGCCGGGCGCTGGCAGATGATCCTGCCCCCGGCCTTTCACGCCGCCCTGCTCAGCGGCGGCAATGGCCGCGAAAGCAAGCTGCCCTGGGTGGCCCTGGGCCTGGCCTGGCTGCTGGCGGTGCTGGCCCTGCTGGGCCCCAGCTGGCAGCGGGTGGAACAGACCAGCCAGAAACCCGCCGACCCGCTGGTGGTGCTGCTGGAGCTGACCCCGCAGATGCTCGCCAACGACGTGCCGCCCGATCGCCTGGAGCAGGCCCGGCACAAGCTGCTGGACCTGTTGCAACTGCGCAGCGACGCGCAGACCGCCATCGTGGTCTACGCCGGCAGCGCCCACACCCTGGTGCCGCTGTCCGATGACCTGGCCACCAGCCGCAACCTGCTGGACGCCCTCAAGCCGTCGATCATGCCCCAGGCCGGCCAGCGCGCCGACCTGGCCCTGCTCAAGGCCCTGAAGCTGCTGGACCAGGGGGCCCTGGGCCAGGGCCGGGTGCTACTGATGGCCTCCTCCCTCAACGAAGAGGAACGCCAGGGCATCCGCCAGGCGCTCAAGGGCGACGCCCCACAGTTGCTGATGCTCGGCTTCGGCAGCCGCGACGGCGCCCCGGTGGCCCTGGAAGACGGCAGCTACCTCAAGGACGACCAGGGCGCGATCCTGGTATCGCGCCTGGACAGCCCGGACCTCAAGCACTTCATCGGCGACGTGGGCGGGCGCTACCGCCAGGCGCGCCTGGACGACAGCGACCTGCGCGGCCTGGGCCTGCTGGGCGGCCCGCAAGGCCTGCGCAGCGACGGCCAGACCCTGCGCCTGGATACCTGGGCCGACCAGGGCTACTGGCTGCTGCTGCCGCTGTTGCTGCTGGCCGCCTGCGCCGGGCGCCGGGGCTGGCTGTTCTGCCTGCCCCTGCTGCTGTTCGCCGTGCCACAACCGAGCTACGCCTTAGACTTCAATGACCTGTGGCTGCGCCCCGACCAGCAGGGCCAGCGGCTTCTGCAACAGCAGCGCCCGGCGGAGGCCGCGCGGCATTTCCAGGACCCGCAATGGCAAGGCGTGGCCTTGTACGAAGCCGGCAACTACACTGCCGCCGCCGAGCGTTTCGCCGAGGGCAACGACGCCCGCGCCCACTACAATCGCGGTAACGCCCTGGCCCGCAGCGGCGAGCTGGAAGCCGCCATCGACGCCTACGAGCAGGCCCTGGAACGCCAGCCGGACCTGCAACCGGCGTTGCAGAACAAGGCCCTGGTGGAAAGCCTGCTGCAACAGCAACAGGCCCAGGCGCAAACACCGCCACCGGCGAAGAAGCCGGACCCCCCCGAAGGCGACGACACCCGCCCGGGCCCCAGCGGTGCAGCCACCCAGCCACCACCGGGCAGCAATGGCCCGCAGGACCCGGCACAGGCGCCGGCCAACGAAGGCGACACGCCGCCGCCGGATCCACAGGCCGCCGGCCACAGCGAAGTGCCCGGCAGCGAGCTGGACGACCAGCACACCACCACCCCGCTGCGCCCGGTGGAGGACAGCCTGGACGCTGAACACCAGCAGGCGCTGGAACAATGGCTGCGCAAGATCCCCGACGACCCGGGTGAATTGCTCAGGCGCAAATTCTGGTACGAACAGCAACAACATCAGGATCAGGGAAAAACTCGATGACCCGCTGCACCGCCCTACTGCTTGCCCTCGCGTTCTGCACTGGCCAGTCCCAGGCTGCCGGCCTGCTCGCCAGCCTGGACCGCAGCCAGGTCAATTCCGGGGAAACCGTCGAGCTGACCCTGGAGTCCACCGATGTCACCCAGTTCGGCAAGCCGGACCTGGCGCCCCTGGAGGCACAATTCGAGGTGCGCGGCACGCGCCAGGTCAACCAGCTCAACGGCCTGGGGGACAACCACGCCAGTACCCGCTGGATCGTCACCCTGCTGCCGCGCCACACCGGCACCCTGGAAATCGCCCCGCTGCAACTGGGCAGCCTGCAGAGCCAGCCCCTGAGCCTGCAGGTCAACACCAGCCCGGCCCAGGACCAGAACGCCCGCCTGGAACCGGTGTTCATCGAAGCCGAGCTCGACCAGCCCAGCGTCTATGTCCAGGCCCAGGCCCTGCTGACCCTGCACATCTACCACTCGGTGCCGCTGTTCGACGACAGCAGCCTGAGCCCGCTGCTGCTGAGCGACACCCGGGTGGAACAGCTGGGCGAGCCGCGCACCTACGAAAAGCTCATCAATGGCGTGCGCCACGGGGTGATCGAGATGCGCTACGCGCTCTATCCCCAGCGCAGCGGGCCGTTGCAGATTCCCGCGCTGACCTTCAGCGCCACCCTGGCCAACCCGGACCCGGGCCAGGAAACCAGCTCGCAGACGCCCCGGGCCGGCAAGCTGATCCACGTCAGCTCCAGTGACATCAGCCTGCAGGTCAAGGCCAAGCCCGCCACCTACCCGGCCGACGCGCCCTGGCTGCCGGCCCGCAGCCTGAGCCTGAGCGAAAGCTGGAACCCGGAGCCCGAGCACCCTCAGGTCGGAGACTCCCTGACCCGCAGCCTGACCCTGCGCGCCGAAGGCCTGTCCAGCGCCCAGTTGCCGCCGCTGCCCCTGGCCGACGTCAATGGCCTGCGCAGCTACCCGGACCAGCCGCAATTGAGCAACCAGCACGTTGAACAGGGCCTTCTGGGCATTCGCGAAGACCGCCAGGCGCTGGTGCCCACCCGCCCCGGCAACGTCGAACTGCCCGCCATTGAAGTGACCTGGTGGAACACCGTCGAAGACCGCCTGGAAAGCACCAGCCTGCCGTCGCGGGCCCTGCAGGTGGCGAACAACCCGAGCCTGGTGGTGGACACCCCGGCAGGCAACGCCTCGGCCGCGCCCGACAGCGGCAACCTGTGGCTGTGGCAACTGAGCACCCTGCTGCTGGCTTGCACCACCCTGCTGGGCTTCGGCCTGTGGTGGCGCGCCCGCTGGCAGCCGGCGGTGCTGCGCGCCACCCAGACCGGCCCCAGCCCGCGCTCGCTGCTGGACGACCTCAAGCGTGCCTGCCAGGCCAACGACCCCCAGGCCACCCGCCAGGCCCTGGACGCCTGGGCCCGACAGCAGCCCGAAACCCTGGCCGAAATGGCCGCGCGCTTCGTGCCGCTGTCCGACGCCCTGGACGGCCTCAACGGCGCGCTCTACAGCGAGACCGGCCAGTACTGGCAGGGCGAGGAACTGTGGCGAGCGATACGCGCCATCCCGATCGACGAACGGGTCCAGGACCCGGTGGCGGACACCACCAGCCTGCCGCCGCTGTACCCCAAGTAACCGGCGCTTCGCGCAGCCCCCTCCCCCGTAGGAGCCGGCTTGCCGGCGAAAAGCCCCGTAAGCCATGCCGCGCCGGGGCGGGCCTGTTCGCTGGCGAGCCAGCTCCTGCAGCGCGTGCCCCCCACATTCAGCAGTGACGACAGTGCACCAGAACGCAAAAAGCCCTGCACCCGGCGACAAGCCAGGTGCGCCTGGCTGCGCGTAGCTTAAGGCCGTGGGCGCAACAGCCGTCGCGCCCCACCCCGAGAACAACAAGAACTCAGGTGAGCCATGAGCACAGTAGATCCGATCACCCTCGCCGTGGTGCGAGGGGCGCTGGAAACCGCCCAGCGTGAAATGACCCTGACCCTGGAGAAAACCGGCCGCTCCAGCGTCTTCAACCTGGCCCACGACTACTCCAATGCCTTGTTCGACCACCTCCCGGAAATGGTCCTCCAGGGCCAGGACATCCCGATCCACCTCGGCTCGCTGATCCCGGCGATGAAATGCGTGGCCGGATTCTTCGGCGACGACATCTATGAAGGGGACGTGATCTACCACAACGACCCGGCCTACCAGGGCAGCCATATCCTCGACTGCTGCATGTACAAACCGGTGTTCTACCGGGGCGAGCTGGTGTTCTGGGCGGTGTGCAAGGGCCACCTCACCGACATCGGCGGCCCGGTGCCCGCCGGCTACAACCCGGATGCCAGGGAGATCTATGCCGAAGGCCTGCGGATTCCGCCGGTCAAGCTCTGGTCCCGGGGCCAGCGCCGCGAGGATGTGATCAACCTGCTGCTGACCAACATGCGCGCCCGGGTCTACCAGGAAGGCGACCTGAATGCCCAGTACGGCGCCTGCAGCGTCGGCGAGCGGCACCTGCTGCAACTCCTGGAGCGCTACGGCGTGGAACAGGTGCGCGCCTGCATCGGCGAGCTCAAGGACATGGCTGACCGGCACATGCGCGCCCTGCTGCGCGAGGTGCCGGATGGCCTCTACCACGGCAGCGCGGTGCTGGAGGATTCGGGCCACGGCCTGGGCCAGCTGACCATCACCGCCCAGGTGCAGATCAGCGGCGATCAGGCCCGGGTGCGCATCGACAGCCCGCCCCAGGTGCCCTACTTCATCAATTCCTACGCCGGCAACTCGGTGTCCGGGGTGTACCTGGGGCTGATGATGTTCGCCCAGGTGCCGCCGCCCTATAACGAGGGCCTGTACCGCTGCATCAGCGTCGACCTGGGGGAGCCCGGAACCCTGTGCAACGCCAGCGAACCCGCGCCCCACGTCAACAGCACCACCACCCCCATGGAAACCCTCGCCGACGCGGTGCGCCAGGCCCTGGAGCAGGCCGCGCCGGAACGGGTCACCGCGTCCTGGGGCCATGCCAGCGGGATCAACATCGCCGGCCACGACCCGCGCAACGACAACGCCGAATACGTGACCATGGTCCTGGCCTCGATCATCTCCGGGGCCGGGGCCAACCAGGCCATGGACGGCTGGCCGGCCTGCGGCCCGTTGTGCTGCTTTGGCGCGCTGATGTCCGGCGACATCGAACTGCTGGAATACGCCTACCCGATCCTCATCCACCGCTACAGCCTGATCACCGACAGCGGCGGCGCCGGGCAGTTTCGCGGCGGCTCGGGCACCTGCATCGAGATCGAACCCTTGCAGCACCCGATGACCGTGGTGGGTTTCGGCGAAGGCCGGCAACTGCCCACCGCCGGCGCCGCGGGGGCGCGCAACGGCCTGCTGGCGCCCAAGCTCGGGCGCCTGACCCATCGCCGTGCCGACGGCCAGGAACACACCTACCAGCACAACGCCCAGTTGACCGCACAACCCGGAGAGCGGGTGATCAACCTCAACCCCGGCGGTGGCGGCTATGGCGACCCCTTCCTGCGGCCCCTGGAGCGAGTGGCCGAAGACCTGCGCAATGGCCTGGTCTCCCTCGAAGGCGCGCGCCTGGACTACGGCGTGGTGTTCGACGCCGAGCAGCGCCTGGACCACGACGCCACCCGCGCCCTGCGCGCCCGCCCCTGAACCCACGGAGCATCCCCCCATGAGCAAACACTATCGCCTGGGCATCGACGCCGGCGGCACCTTCACCGATTTCATCCTCGCCGACCAGCTCGGCAACGTGCAGCTGTTCAAGGCCCCCTCGACCCCGCAGGACGGCACCCTGGCCATCCGCAACGGCCTGGCGCAGATGGCCGACGCCCTGGGGCGCAGCCCGGCGCAGATCATCGGCGACTGCGATCTGTGCATCAACGGCACCACCGTGGCCCTCAACGCCCTGATCGAGAAGACCGGGGCCAAGGTCGGCCTGCTGTGTACCGACGGCCACGAAGACAGCCTGGAAATCCGCCTGGGGCACAAGGAAGACGGCCACCGCTACGACGCCAGCTACCCCCAGGCCCACATGCTGGTGCCGCGCCACCTGCGCCGGCCCATCGGCGGGCGCATGCGCAGCGACGGCCAGGAGCACGCGCCCCTGGACGAAACGGCGATCCTGCGGGCCATCGAGTACTTTCGCGAGCAGGAGGTGCAGGCGGTGGCCATCTCCTTTGTCTGGTCGGTGCGCAACCCGGCCCACGAGCAGCGCGCCGCACAGCTGGTGCGCGCGGCCCTGCCCGGGGTCTTCGTCTGCACCGGCAATGAAGTGTTCCCGCAGATCCGTGAATACACCCGCACCTCCAGCACCGTGGTCAACGCCTACCTGAGCCCGGTGATGCAACGCTACGTGGAGCGCATCGACAGCCTGTTCGAAGAACTGGGCGCACAGCAGCCGACCCGCTACTTCCAGTCCAACGGCGGCCTGGCCCCCGGCGCGATCATGAGCACCCGGGCTGTCAATGCGATCAATTCCGGCCCGGCCTCGGCGCCCCAGGCCGGGCTGTGCGTGGCCCGGCCATTCGGCATCGACAACGTGATCACCGTGGACATGGGCGGCACCTCCTTCGACATCACCCTGAGCCAGGGTGGGCGCACCAACTTCAGCAAGGACAGCGACTTTCTGCGCTACCGCATCGGCGTGCCGATGATCCAGGTGGAAACCCTCGGCGCCGGTGGCGGCTCCATCGCCCACCTGGACCCCTTCGGCATGCTCCAGGTCGGCCCGCGCAGCGCCGGAGCCAACCCCGGGCCGGTGTGCTACGGCAAGGGCGGCAGCGAGCCAACGGTGACCGACGCCAACCTGGCGCTGGGCTACCTGGCGGACGGCGCCTTGCTCGGCGGCAGCATCCGCCTGTCACGCCAGGCGGCGCTGCTGGCCATCGCCAGCCGGATCGCCGAGCCCCTGGGCATCAGCATCGAGCGCGCGGCGCTGGGAATCATCACCCTGGTCAACCTGAACATGGTCAGCGGCATCCGCCGGGTATCGGTGGAGCGCGGCTACGATCCCCGCCAGTTCGCCCTGATCGGCGCCGGCGGCGCGGCGGGCATGCACGTGATCCGCCTGGCCGAGGAAATCGGCAGCCAGGTGGTGCTGATTCCCAAGGTGGCCTCGGGGCTGTGCGCCTTCGGGCAGATCCTCTCGGACATCCGCTACGACCAGCTGACCACCCTGCCCATGCGCCTGGACGACCAGCACGTGGACCTGGCGCTGCTCAACCGGACCCTGGCCCGGCTGCGCGAACAGGGCCTGGAGAACCTGCGCCAGGACGGCTTCAGCAACGGCAACCGGGTCGATACCCAGTACCACCTGGAAATCCGCTACCTGGGGCAGATCCACGAATGCAGCGTCGAGCTGGCCAGCAACGAGCTGGACCCGGCCGGTCTCGGCGCCCTGCGCGAGGCCTTCCACAGCCGGCACAAGGCGCTGTTCTCCTACAGCGAGCCGCAGAGCCCGATCGAGCTGGTGAACCTTGAATGCTCGGTGATCGCCAGGCTGCAGCACCCACCGATGCCGGAGATGCCGATCCCCGAGCAGCAGGTGCCGGCAACGCCTCGGGAACAGCGCTCGATGCTGTTCGACGAAGCCGGCGGCTGGCAACCGACGCCGGTCTACCAGGGCGAACAGCTGCAGGCCGGGCAGACCCTCACCGGCCCCTGCGTGATCGAGGAAGCCACCACCAACATCGTGGTGCCGCCGGGCTGGCAGGCGACGCTCGCGCCCTCGGCCTGCTACCGGCTGACGCCTGCCGATTGACCGACCCGCGCTTTTGCCCAAAGATCACCGGCACCGTGGCTGACCACCCGGTGCTGTCCTGACTAAAAAACACAAGAAAGCAGGAGTGATGATGGTTCAGCAGCTTTCCACCCGTTACTGGCCCGAGCACCAATGCCAGCCCCGCTGGGCCGAAGCCATTGGCAACGCCTACTTTCCCCTGTCCCTTGAATTCAGCAGCGACCGCCCCTTCCAGGGCAACCTGCGGATCTGGGAAACCCCCAGCAGTGCCCTGGCCCTGTCGCGCCTGCGTTCCAGCCGCCTGGGCTATTCCCGGAGCAAGGCCCAGGTCAGCAACGACACCCAGGCCTGCTACCTGGTGACCATCCCCCGGCGCCACGAGGTGCTGTTCGAACAGGACGGCCGCGAGCTGCATTGCCGCCCCGGCAGCTTCATCTTCGAACGGGGCGATGCGCCCTACCGCTTCCGCTACGCCAGCGACAACGATCTCTGGGTGTTCAAGCTGCCGGAGCAGGCCCTGCACGGCCAGTTGCGCGGCGCCGAGCGCTACACCCGTTTCTGTTTCGATGCCCGGCGCGGCCTGGGGCGGATCTTCGCCGACCAGTTGGCCATGTGCGCCGCGCGCTTCGACGAATGCGCCCCGGCGGCGCGGCATATGCTGCTGGAACAGGCCCTGGCGACCCTGCTGCTGACCCTGCGCCAGGACGAACGGGTGCTCAGCAGTGAAAGCTCCAGCCTCGCCGCCCTGCACCTGCAACGCATCGACAGCTACGTGGAGCAGCACCTGGGCTCGGCGGAGCTCAACCCCAGGCAGATCGCCAGCGCCTGTGGCATTTCCCTGCGCTACCTGCACAAGCTCTTTGCCGACAGCCCCTTCAGCCTGGGCGAATGGATTCGTCAGCAGCGCCTTTGCGCCGTGCACCGCCAACTGCGCGACGCCCACTGCCGCCTGTCGATCGGCGAGCTGGCCGCGCGCTGGGGGTTTGCCGACCAGGCCCAGTTCGCCCGGCACTTTCGCCAGCGGTTCGGCTGCACCGCCAGCGAAGTGCGCGCCGGCCAGGGCACTGCCGTACCGCGTCACTGAACGCCGGCCCCACTTGGCGGCGCCGGGGCATTTGCCACGGCTCGGGCATGAACACGCATTTGCCAGTAAACTCTCTGCCCTTTCGCCGCGGTCACCCTTATGTGCGGCCAAGCCTTTTGCATGCGGAGCCTGCCTTGCGTCTGTTTCACACCTCCGACTGGCACCTGGGCCAGAACCTCCACGGCCAGGAACGCGACTTCGAACACGCCTGTTTCCTGGAGTGGCTGCTGCGCCAGCTCAAGCACGAACAGCCCGATGTGCTGCTGATCGCCGGCGATATCTTCGACACCGTCAACCCGCCGGTCAGCGCCCAGGAGCGGCTCTACGACTTCATCGTCAGCGCCCACGAGCAGCAGCCGGCCCTGACCGTCGTGATGATCGCCGGCAACCACGACTCCGGCTCGCGCATCGAGCTGCCGGCGCCCCTGATGCGCCGCCTGCGCACCCACGCCCTGGGCCGGGTGCTGTGGCTGGACGACGGCCAGCTGGACGCCGAGCGCCTGCTGCTGCCGCTGCCCGACGCCAGCGGCCAGGTCGCCGGCTGGTGCCTGGCCCTGCCGTTCCTGCGGCCGGCGGAAGTCACCGGCCGCCAGCTGGGCGACGACTACCTCAAGGGCATCGCCCAGGTCCACGAATGGCTGATCGCCGCGGCCAACGCCAAGCGCCAGCCGGGCCAGGCCCTGGTCGCCGTCAGCCATGCGCACATGGCCGGCGGCTCGGTCTCGGAAGATTCCGAACGCAGCCTGATCATCGGCAACGCCGAGGCCCTGCCCGCCAGCCTGTTCGGCCCGGACATCAGCTACGTGGCCCTGGGCCACCTGCACAAGCCGCAGAAGGTCAACGGCGAGGAGCGCATCCGCTACAGCGGCTCGCCGATCCCGTTGTCGTTTTCCGAGATCGGCTACCAGCACCAGATCCTCGACGTGCGCCTGGACGGCGAGACCCTGGTCAGCGTCGAACCGCGGCTGATTCCCCGCGCGGTGAACCTGCAACGCCTGGGCCCGGCGCCCCTGGGGGAACTCCTGACCCAGCTCGGCGAGCTGCCGGACATCGACCTGTTGGCCGAGGAGCAGCGCCAGCCCTGGCTGGAAGTGCGGGTGCGCCTGGACGAGCCCCAGCCGGACCTGCGCCAGCAAGTGGAAAGCGCCCTGCAAGGCAAGGCCGTGCGCCTGGTGCGGATCGCCGCCGAATACGCCGGCAAGGGCGCAGGTGACGGTGAAGAGGCCAGTGCCGAGCTGATCGAGCTGGACCAGCTGACCCCCGAAGAGCTGTTCCGCCGCGCCTGGCGCGACGCTTACGCCAACGAGGTGGACGAAGCCACCCTCAAGGATTTCGCCCTGCTGTTGCAGGACGTCCAGCAAGAAGGTGAACAGCCATGAAGATCCTGGCCATCCGCCTGAAGAACCTGGCCTCCCTGGCCGGCCCCTTCGAGATCGACTTCACCGCCGAGCCCCTGGCCAGCGCCGGGCTGTTCGCCATTACCGGGCCCACCGGCGCCGGCAAGAGCACCCTGCTGGATGCCCTTTGCCTGGCGCTGTTCGGCGCGGTGCCGCGGCTGAACAATATCGGCCGCGAGACCAAGGTCCCCGAGGTCGACAGCGAGATCCTCACCAGCGACCCGCGCACCCTGCTGCGCCGCGGCACCGGCAGCGGCTATGCCGAGGTGGATTTTGTCGGCATCGACGGCCGTCGCTACCGCGCCCGCTGGGAAACCAACCGCGCCCGCGACAAAGCCACCGGCAAGCTGCAAGGCAGCCGGCAGAACCTCACCGACCTTGACAGCGAACAGCTGCTGAGCAACCAGAGCAAGAGCGAATACAAGCAACTGATCGAGGCCCGCCTGGGGCTCAACTTCGAACAGTTCACCCGGGCGGTGATGCTGGCCCAGAGCGAGTTCAGCGCCTTTCTCAAGGCCGACGACAAGGAACGCAGCGAGCTGCTGGAAAAGCTCACCAACACTGCGGTCTACAGCCAGTTGGGGCGCCGCGCCTACAGCAAGAGCAAGGAGGCCGAAGACGCCCACAAGGAGCTCAAGGCCCAGGCCAGCGGCATCAGCCCGCTGGAGCCCGAGGCCCGGGCCGAGCTTGAACAGCAGTTGAGCCAGGCCCAGCAACAGCTCAAGGAGCAACAGGCCCAGCTCAGGCAGTTGGAAGCCCAGCACGCCTGGCTCAAGGAACTGCGCCAATGGCAGGAAGCCCGGCAGAGCGCCGCCGAACAACTGCAAGCGGCCGAACAGGACGCCCAGGCCCTGGCCCCGGAGCGCCTGCGCCTGCAACGCCTGGAGCAACTGGCGCCGCAGCGGCACCAGTTCCTGCGCCAGGCAGAGCTGGGCGCCAGCCTGCTGCCGTTGCGCCAGCAGATCCAGCAGCAGGTCGAACAGCAAGGCGCCCTGCAACAACAGCAGGAACGCCTGCAACAGCAACTGCAGGACGCCGGCACGGCCCTGTCCCAGGCCCAGGAACAGCACAGCACCAGCGCCCCGTTGCTGCGCGAAGCCTTTGCCGAACAGGCCAACCTGGAGCGCCTGGGGCAGAGCCTGGCCCAGGCCGAGGCCCAACGCAGCCGCGCCGAGCAGGCCAGCACCGAGGGCCAGCAAGGCATCCAGCAACTGCTGGAAAAACAGCGCCTGGTGGGCGAACGCCTGGAGCGGATCGCCGGGCAACTGGCCCACAGCGTCGCCCTCGCCCCCTTGAGCGACGCCTGGAACGCCTACCGCGAACGCCTGCAACAGCTGATGCTGATCGGCAATCGCCTGCACCAGGGCCAGGCCGAACTGCCGGCCCTGGAACAGCGCGCCAGCAGCGCCGCCCAGCAACTGAGCGAGCAACGCACGCAGCTCGAACTGCTCTACAGCGAAGCCGGGGCCGAGCCCCAGGCGGTGGCCGAGCAGATCCAGTTGCTCGGCACCCTGCTCCAGGACAACCGCAAGCAGCAGCGCGCCGTCGAAGAGCTGGCCCGGCTCTGGGCCCAGCAACGCGAACTGGACCAGCGCGGCCAGGCCCTGCAGGACAGGCAGCAGGCGGTGGCCGCCCAGCAGAAGGAATTCCTCCAGCAGCAGGAACAGCTGGCGAGCCAGATGCAGGCCCTGGCCCCAAGCCTGCAAGCCCACCCCTTGAGCGCCAGCCTCCTGGACCAGGACCCGCCCAAGCGCGACGCCTGGCTGCAACAGCAACTCGACCAGCTGCAGCAGAGCATCACCCAGGACGAAAACCGCCAGGGCGCCCTGCTGACCCTGCAAAAAGATGCCGCGCGCCTGCAAAACCAGCTGCAGGCGGCAATCGACGCCAGCCAGCAGGCCGCCCAGCACCTGGACAAGCAACAACAGCAACTGAGCGCCGACCGCCAGCGCCTGGACGAGGAACTGGCCAGCTTCAGCCACTTGCTGCCGGCGGAGGTCCTCGACGGCCTGCGCCGCGACCCGGCCAGCACTTTCATGCAGCTCGACCAGCAGGTGCTGCAACGCATCGAGCAACTGCGCGAGCAGCAGGAAGAGGCCGAAGAACAGCAACAGCGCCAGCTGACCCTGGAAAAGGAACAGGACCGCCAGTTGACCCGCCAGCAACAACTGGCCGAGGCCCAACAGCAGTTCGACACCCTGCACCAGCAGCAACAGGCCTGCCAGCACAGGCTCGCCGAACTGCTGGGCCAGCAGCCCAGCGCCGAGCACTGGCAGCAGCATCTGGAGCAAACCGTGGACCAGGCTCGCAGCGCCCAGGCCCTGGCCCAGCAACAGCAGCAGGCGCTGCACCAGCAAGCGATCGAGTTGGGTGCCGAGCTCAAGGCCCGGGAAGAACGCCTGCAAGCCCTGGAAAGCGAACAACAGCAGCTGGCCGCCAGCATCGAGCAGTGGCGCGCCGGGCACCCGGAACTGGATGACGCCGGCCTGCAACAGCTGCTGGAGCTGGACGAAGAACAGGTGCAGCAACTGCGCCAGCGCCTGCAAGACAACGACAAGGCCATCGAGCAGGCCAAGGTCCTGCTGCAGGAACGCCAGCAGCGCCTGGAACAGCATCAGGCCCAGCACAACGGCAACCTGGAGACCGAACAACTGGCCCAGGCCCTGGAACAGCTGCAGCAACAGGCCCAGGCCAGCGAACAACAGGTGGCGGACCTGCGTGCACGGCAAAGCGAGGACCAGCGCCGCCAGGCCGCCAACCAGGCCCTCAACCAGCGCCTTGAACAGGCCTACGCCCAGTGGCAGCGCTGGGCCCGGCTCAGCGCCCTGATCGGCTCGGCCGAAGGCGACAAGTTCCGCAAGATCGCCCAGGCCTACAACCTCGACCTGCTGGTGCACCACGCCAATGCCCAACTGCGCCAACTAGTGCGCCGCTACCGCCTCAAGCGCGGTGGCAGCATGCTCGGCCTGCTGGTGCTGGACACCGAAATGGGCGACGAACTGCGCTCGGTGCACTCGCTGTCCGGCGGCGAAACCTTCCTGGTGTCCCTGGCCCTGGCCCTGGGGCTGGCCTCCATGGCTTCCAGCACCCTGAAGATCGAATCGCTGTTCATCGACGAAGGCTTCGGCAGCCTCGACCCCGAGTCCCTGCAACTGGCCATGGATGCCCTCGACGGCCTGCAGGCCCAGGGCCGCAAGGTGGCGGTGATCTCCCACGTACAGGAAATGCACGAACGGATTCCGGTACAGATCAAGGTCAGCCGCCAGGGCAATGGCCTGAGCACCCTGGAGGTGAAATGAGCACGCTGCAAACGCCGGGGGCGACCCTCTACTCCTTCCGCCGCTGCCCCTACGCCATGCGTGCGCGGCTGGCCCTGCGCTATGCCGGGGTGCCAATGCGGATTGTCGAAGTCAGCCTCAAGGCCAAGCCGGCCGAGATGCTTGCGCTGTCGGCCAAGGGCACGGTGCCGGTGCTGGCACTGGAGGATCGGGTGATCGATGAAAGCCTGGAGATCATGCACTGGGCCCTGGCCCAGCATGACCCCGAGGATTGGCGGCTCACGGCGCACCCGACGGCCCAGGCGCAGATGGCGGCGCTGATTGCCGAGAATGACCAGGTGTTCAAGGTGCACCTCAATCGCTACAAATACGCCGAGCGCTACCCCGAAGCGCCCATGGAGCACTACCGGGCCCAGGGCGAGGCGTTTCTGGCGCGCCTCGATAGCCTGTTGCAGCAGCGCCGCTATCTGCTGGCGGAGCATCCGAGCCTGGCGGACATGGCGCTGCTGCCGTTTGTTCGCCAGTTTGCCCATGTGGACCGGGAGTGGTTTGCCCAGACGCCTTATCGCTCCTTGCAGGAGTGGTTGCAGGGGCAACTCGAATCAGAGTTGTTCCTGGCAGTCATGGCCAAACAATAACCTTCACAAGATGCGCGTATCGGCAGCCTCAAATAGATTGAGCTGCCGAAACAACAGGCTTTCAGAATCTTCCTAAAGACTTCATCCGCAACTAATAACTAAACTAACCCGAAACATCAAATTCATATCCAACACAGCAATTAGTTAAACGCCCAGTTACTACCCGCATGTAAGCAAGACAACTTCGACTCACGCCATCGCGCCCGGCCCTAAACCCCAAGCCATCCGGGCGTCACACCCTCATCGCTGCGTAAACCAAGCCTTTACCTCGGCAGTAGCCTGTTCGCCCATAAAAAAATTCCATTACTCAGGCCGCTGTAATCATTTACTTTATCGCCAGGTTCATTACATTGAAATCGCCTTTTGCAACAGCCGCACTAACACTGATCTATGGAATGATTTATTCAGCACAGTCCTGTGCCGACATTACTATCGACCTGAGTTCTTTAGGCGTTGATGACTCCGTCGCCTACGGTGTATCGGCTGACGGCCGTTTCATCGTCGGCACTGAGTTCACGAGCGGCAATCAATATGCGTTCAAGTACAGCGATGCGACCGGCATGGTCAATCTGGGCACACTGGGTGGCAATCAATCCCATGCCAAGGCCGTATCCGCTGACGGCAAGGTGGTCGTGGGGTTCGCCGCCCTCTCCAGTAACCACACTCACGCCTTCAAGCACACCGATGCAACCGGCATGGTCGACCTGGGCACGTTGAGTGGAGAGGGGATGTCAGAGGCGACAGGCGTATCGGCTGACGGCGCGGTTGTCGTAGGCTATTCGTCTGCAACCAATAGCTACTATCGTGCGTTCAAACACACCGACGCGAAGGGCATGATCGATCTGGGCACCCTGAAGGCGGACAACAGCGGCGTCTCCTTTGCCACCGCCGTGTCCGCGAACGGCAGCATCGTCGTGGGATACGCGAATATCGACTCCAGCACAGGCCTGAAACACGCCTTCAAGCACACCGACGCGAGCGGCATGATCGATCTGGGCACCCTGGGAGGGCAGACCTCACTGGCATTCGGCATCTCCGCTGACGGCCATGTTGTCGTGGGAACGGCCCAGACAGCTACAGGCGACACTCAAGCGTTCAAACACTCTGACACCACCGGCATGGTCGGCCTGGGCTCATGGGGTGGCCCTTCCTTTGCTTATGGCGCTTCTGCCGACGGTCGCGTCGTCGTGGGTACAGCTGCGACGGCCACTGGCGATCCCCATGCATTCCGGCACACCGATGCCAGCGGCATGGTCGACCTGGGCACCCTGGGTGGTGGAACGTCATCGGCGACCGGCGTCTCCGCTGACGGCAATGTTGTCGTGGGTATCAGCCTTACGGGCGAAGGTGCCACGCACGCCGCGCTATGGAAAATCACCGAAACAGGTTCCCACCTTGTCGACCTGGACAACACCCGCACCGCCATGGCCAAGAACGCCAATCGAGCCTGGGGGATGCTCGATTTACGCAGCGAACAACTGGCTCGATTGATGAGCCAGGAATGCCAGATCGACAGTGGCTCGTTCTGTATCGGTGTGGGCCCAAGCTACAGCCGCAACGGCGTGGCCGGGCAGACCAGCATGAGCCTAACCCTGGGGGTTCGTCCCACCGAGCATCTGCGCCTTGGCGTCACCCTGGATCAGGACCTCGATCGGCAACTGCCGGACAACTACACCAAGGCAGGGTCGGCAGCACCGGCGGTCGCCCTCTTCGCCGCCGTTGATGAAACAGGCCACGGGCTGGGTTGGCAGGGCCGTGTGGCCGCAGCCTATGTGTCTTCCAAGGTCGATATCACACGCGAACAACTGGCTTACACCGAGGCCGGCCAAGGACGTTCGAGCCTGCGCGGCAAGTCCTTGAGCATCGAAGGCGCCTACGGCGTGATGCTCAATGCAATGACCCTGACGCCGTATCTGGGCCTCAGCCAGACTCAGGTCAGCCGCCAGGGCTATCGTGAAAACAGCGGCGCGGTGTTTGCAGCCAGCTACGCGAAAATGGGCCGCACGACCACCAGCCTGAACCTCGGTGTGCGGGGCGCCAAAAAGCTCACCCGGCAGCTGGAACTCAGTGCCAACCTGGAGCTGACCCAGGACCTGCGCAACAAGCGCGATGCCTTTCACGCCCAAATGGAGTACCTGGGGCGCTACACCTACCAGGCCGGAAAACAGCACGACGCTCGCCTGGGGGCCGGCACGGGAGTGAGCTATGCCCTGAACGAACACAGCGCCGTGCATACGGGCGTGTTCTGGGCGCAGCAACCAGGTGGCAATGATGTGACCGGCATTCAGACAGCCTTCACTTATCAGTTCTGATAGCAGCCTGCCCCACCGGCCGGAGTTCGAGGCCGGCCGGGGATGCGGGTGCACGTTCGCCATTGGGCGGGCCCGGGAGCCAAGCACCATGCTAAGGTTTGGCCACTTCCACTCTCGCGAAAATGCCCATGTCCGTCGTCATCCGCACCCACCCCCGCTTGACCATCGGCGTCCTGATCGGCTGCGCCATTGGTCTGCTCGCTCCTGCCCAGAGCCTGACCGGCAAGATCCTCATTGGCTGGAACGCCGCTGTCTGGAGCTACCTGGCACTGATGTTCTGGCTCACCGTTCGGGCCCGGGCCGATGAGGTCAGGCGCATCGCCGAAGCCGAGGATGAAAACGCCGGCCTGGTGCTGTTGATCGTCTGTGTGGCGGCCATTGCCAGCCTGGTGGCGATCACCCTGGAGCTGGTGGGCAGCAAGGACCTGGACAGCACCCAGCGCCTGGTCCACTACGGCTTCACCGGGCTGACGGTGATCGGCTCGTGGCTGCTGGTGGGGGTGATCTTCAGCCTGCACTACGCGCGCCTGTACTACACCTGGGACGGCAAGGAACCGGCGCTGCGCTTTGCCGAAGGCCCGACCAACCCGGACTACTGGGACTTCCTGTATTTCTCCTTCACCATCGGCGTGGCGGTGCAAACCTCGGACGTCGGCGTGGCCACCCGCGAGCTGCGCAAGATCGTCCTCGCCCAGTCGCTGATCGGCTTTCTGTTCAACACCGCGATCCTCGGTTTCTCGATCAATATCGCCGCCGGGCTGTTCAGTTGAGGCTGCACAAAACTTCTAGACCCCAGCCCTGGCACCGGCGTTAACTGCCAGGGTTGCCGCCACGCCCCACGGACCGCCCCATGACCACGCCCAACTGGATCGACCTGGCCCAGGATGCCGACACCGGCATCGAGACCCTGCGGGCCCATTTCACCGGCCACGCCTATGACCCGCACTGGCACGACAGCTACCTGGTGGGCGTCACCGAGCAAGGGGTGCAGCAGTTCAACTGCCGCCGGGCCCGGCACCAGAGCACGCCGGGCAAGGTGTTCCTGCTGGAACCGGGGGAAATCCACGACGGCGAGGCCCCCACCGAGGGCGGCTTTACCTACCGCATGCTGTACCTCGACCCGCAGTGGCTGGAGCGCGAACTGGGGGCGCTGTTCGCCGAGGCGCCGGCCAATGCCCAACTGGCATTCGGCAGTACCCTGGCCAGCGATCCGCGCCTGGCCCGCGCCACCAGCGCGGCCTTTCACAGCCTGCACCATGGCGAGTTGCGCATCGTCCGCCAGAGCGCCCTGGACCAGTTGCTGGAACAACTGACCGGGCACTTGCACTGGCGCCGGCGCTACGCCCAGGACCCGCGCCTGCCGCTGGTGGCGCAACGGGCCCGGGACTACCTGCATGCGCACCTGGCCCAGGACCTGAGCCTGGAAGCCCTGAGCCAGGCCTGCGGGGTCGACCGCTTTCGCCTCAGCCGCGCCTTCAAGGCCGCCTTCGGCCTGCCACCCCATGCCTACCTGGTGCAACTGCGCCTGAGCCGGGCACGCCGCCTGCTGGCCGGAGGCGCAGCGCCGGCCGAGGTCGCCACGGCCCTGGGCTTTGCCGACCAGAGCCACCTGGGGCGCTGGTTCATGCGTGCCTACGGGCTGAGCCCCGCGTTGTATCGCAAGCGCTGCACAAAGCTTCCAGACGCCTGAAAGAACCTGGGCCAGGATCAACTGCCGATCACTTACCGGAGTTGCCTGCCATGCCCCTGTCTCTCTCGACCCTGCTGCCCTTTGTGCTGTTTGCCTTCGTCGCCTCCATCACCCCGGGGCCGACCAATATCCTGGTGCTGAACAACAGCGCCCGCCATGGCCTGCGGGCGGCGCCGCCGATCATCCTCGGCGCGGCGCTGGCCGCGGCCGGGATCGTGCTGCTGGTGGGCGCCGGCCTGGGCGACTGGCTCGCCGGCAGGCCCAAGGTGCAGCAGGCCATGCAGTGGCTCGGGCTGCTGTGGCTCAGCTACCTGGCCTGGCAGATCTGGCAGGCCCCGGCCAGCGCCCTGGATGCCAGTGCCGGGCAGCCGCGCCGCCTGGGGCTGGCCGGCGCCGCCGCGTTGCAACTGGTGAACCCCAAGACCTGGATGATGGCCCTGGCGGTGGTCAGCGTGTTCGCCGGTACCGAAGCCGACCGACAGTGGCGGGCGCTGTGGCTGTCCCTGGTGTTTTTCCTCATCGCCCTGCCGTGCCTGGGCGCCTGGGCACTGCTGGGGGCCGGTTCGTCGCACTGGCTGCGCTCGTCGCGGGCGCTGCAGGCGTTCAATCGGGGCATGGCCCTGCTGTTGCTGGCATCCACCTGGATGAGCCTGTGGGCCTGAGGTCGCCACAGTGCAACGGGCGGTCGCTCCAGTGCCTTTGGCTCGGCACCGGGGCGCTGTAGGGTGGCGCACACGGCGCAACAAGACGCCGCCCCGAACAAAAACCACTGCCCCACGAGAGCCTCCGATGAAAACACCGTTCAAGCGTTGTTTCCTGGCCTGTTGCGCCAGCGCCCTGCTGAGTGCCCCGACCTGGGCCGCCGAGCCCGCCGCCTGCAAGACCGTGCGCATGGGCGTGGTCAACTGGACCGACGTGATCGCCACCAGCGCCATGGCCGACGTGCTGCTCGGCGGCCTGGGCTACGACAGCAAGCAGACCAGCGCGGTGCAGCAGATCATCTTCGCCGGCATTCGCGACCGGCGCCTGGACATCTTCCTCGGCTACTGGAAACCGGCCATGGACCAGAACATCGCGCCCTTCCTGGCCGCCGGGCAGGTCAGGGTCATGGCCCAGCCCAGCCTGGCCGATGCCCAGGCGACCCTGGCGGTGCCGGACTACGTGGCGCAAGCGGGCCTGAAGACCTTCGCCGACATCGCCCGCTTCAAGGAGCAGCTGGGGGGCAAGATCTACGGCATCGAACCCGGCAGCGGCGCCAATACCACGATCAAGACCATGATCGACACCGACCATTTCGGCCTCAAGGGCTTCAAGCTGATCGAGTCCGGCGAGGCCGGGATGCTGGCGGCGGTGCAGCGGGCGATCAACCGCAAGGAGTTCGTGGTGTTCGTCGGCTGGACCCCGCACCCGATGAACATCAACCTGGCCATCACCTACCTCACCGGCAGCGAGGACGTGTACGGGCCCAACGAAGGCGCGGCCACGGTGTCCACGGTGACCGCCCCGGACTATGCCGAGCGCTGCCCCAACGTCGACCGGCTGCTGAAGAACCTGAGCTTCACCGCAGCCCAGGAAAGCCAGCTGATGGTGCCCATCATGCAGCGCCAATCGCCCCAGGAGGTGGCCCGGCAATGGTTGCGCGAGCATCCCGAGGACCTGCAGCGCTGGCTGGCGGGAGTGACCACTTTCGACGGCCGCGATGGCGTGGCAGCGGTCAAAGCGAGCCTGTAGCCACCCTCTGCAGGAACCGGCTTGCCGGCGCAGGCGGTCTCACGGGCCTCTTCGCCGGCAAGCCGGCTCCCACACTCCAGGACTGTCCATGAACCATTACCCGCTTTCTGCCGAGCTGACGGCCTTTGTCCAGCGAACCCTGAGCTACACCAGCGTCGACAGCAGCTTCCAGGGCCTGCGCGACAGCTACGAGCGCATGTGCCGGGCCTTCACCCCGCCTCGCCCGGCCGGGCTGGCGGTACAGGAGCTGCAACTTTCCGGGGTGCCACTGCGCCTGTATCACCCCGAGCGCCCGGCTGCGCCTTCGGGCTGGCCCTGGCTGTTGTACCTGCACGGCGGCGGCTGGGTGCTGGGGGGCCTGGACTCCCACGAGTTCATCACCGCCCGCTTGGCCAGCGAGCTGGGAATACTGGTGATCGCCGTGGACTACCGGCTGGCCCCGGAGCACCCGTTCCCCGCCGCCTTCGACGATTGCCTGGGGGTCTGGCGGGCCCTGGAACAAGGGCTGCTGCCCCTGCCACTGGACCCGCAGCGCCGGGTGCTGATGGGCGACAGCGCCGGCGGCAACCTGGCGGCGGCGCTGTGCCTGGCCCTGCGCGATGCCGGCGAACCCGGGCCGGCGGCCCAGGTGCTGGTCTACCCCGGCCTGGGTGGCGCCGCCAACCTGCCCTCGCGCAGCCAGTGCGCCGACGCGCCCTTGCTCAGCAGCAGCGACCTGGATTGTTTCCAGGCCCTGTACCTGCCCGGCCCGCAGCAGCGCTCGGCCTATGCCCGGCCGCTACTGGCGCAACAGTTCGCCGGCTTGCCCGCGGCCTTTATCGCCCTGGCACAGTTCGACCCGCTGCGCGATGACGGCGAGCGTTATCACCAGCACTTGCTCGCAGCCGGTGGGCAAAGCCAGCTGTACCCGGGCCTGGGGCTGGTGCACGGTTGCCTGCGCGCCAGGGGCCTGGCCCCTGAAGTGGACGCCCTGTACAGCGCCCTGCTGGCCTACCTGGAACAGCACCTGGGCCGCCCCTGAACGCGACCGTTGGTCAGCCACCGACCTGCGTGGATGCTATTTCCTGCCTCTGCACTATTGACGGCCGAAGCGCTTTTGCGGTTTCCTGAAACCGGTTTCAGCGCAACTGGAACCCATAATTCCAAAAACAAGGTCGTCGCCCGTGAATCAGTTTTCCGCCGCCCAGCGCAGCCGCGTCACCATGCTCGATGTCGCCCGCCGCGCCGGGGTCTCCAAGGCCAGCGTGTCGCGCTTTATCGGCGAGGACCGGGCCCTGCTCTCCGATGCCATTGCCCTGCGCATCGATCATGCCATCAGCGAACTGGGCTACCGCCCGAACCAGATGGCCCGCGGCCTCAAGCGCGGGCGCACCCGCCTGATCGGCATGCTGGTGGCCGATATCCGCAACCCCTATTCGATTGCCGTGATGCATGGCGTGGAAACCGCCTGCCGCCAGCACGGCTACAGCCTGGTGGTGTGCAACACCGACCGCGACGACGAACAGGAAGCCCGGCACCTGGCCAACCTGCGGGCCTACAACATCGAAGGCCTGATCGTGAACACCCTGGGCCACCACCTGGAGCAGTTGCAGCAATTGCAGGAAGAGATGCCCATGGTCCTGGTGGACCGCAAGCTCTCGCAGTTGCAGGCCGACCTGGTGGGCCTGGACAACCCGGCGGCGGTGCGCAGCGCCCTCGACCACCTGCAGCAGCAGGGCTATTGCGACCTGCTGCTGGTCAGCGAACCCCATGACGGCACCAGCTCGCGGCTGGAGCGCAGCGCCAGTTTCCAGGCCGAGATCGAGCGCCGTCCGGCCTTGCGCGGCCAACTGCTGGAAACCGGCAGCCACCTGACCAGCCAGTTGCAAGCCTTTCTCGCCGCCCCCGGCCCCGGGCCCAAGGCGCTGTTCTGCGCCAACGGCGTGGCGACCCTGGCCGCCACCCGTGCCCTGCGTGAGCTGGAGTGCCCGCTGTTCGAAGGCGTGGGCCTGATCGCCCTCGACGACCTGGACTGGTACCCCCTGGTGGGCAATGGCATCACGGCCCTGGCCCAGCCCACCGAAGCCATAGGCACCAGTGCCTTCGAATGCCTGCTCAAGCGCCTGCGGGGCGACGATGCCCCGGCGCGAGTGGTGGATTTTCCGGCGCAGTTGATCGTGCGCGGCTCCACCCGGTTGTAACAGTGGGGGCAAGACCCACCACTTTTTTCTCGAACAAAAATGAAACCGGTTTCAGAGGTCAGGAACATGCAGCAATCCCCCGTCTCCATCAGTTTGTCCAGCTACGGCGCAGACCTTGTGCGCGCACAGGGTCAGGCGCATTTCATTCCCCTGGTGGCCGCCGCCGGCGCGTCCTGCATCGAATGGCGCGAAGAACTGCTGACCCATGAGCAGCCCGCCGAGCTGGCCCGCAGCGCTGCGGAGCACGGCCTGGAAAGCGTGTTTTCCTCGCCCCTGGAGTTGTGGCAGGCCGAGCGCAGCGAGCCCAACCCGCAACTGAGCGCCACCCTGCAACGGGCCCGGGAGTTCGGCGCCAAGCGGCTCAAGGTGTCCCTGGGACACTTTCGCGAACACCACGACCTGCGCAGCCTGGCCAGCCTGCTGTTTCGCCAGCCCCTGGCCCTGCTGGTGGAGAACGACCAGACCGCCTACGGCGGGCGCATCGAGCCGTTCCAGCGCTTTTTCAGCGCGGTAGAGGCGCTGAACCTACCGCTGCGCATGACCTTCGACATCGGCAACTGGCAATGGCAGGAGCAATCGGCGCTCAACGCCGCGCGCCTGCTGGGCCGGCACGTGGCCTACGTGCACTGCAAGGCGGTGCGCCTGCGGGTCGACGGCAAGCTGGTGGCCATACCGCCCGGCGCCCCGGAGCTGCATCAATGGGAACAACTGCTGCGGCACATGACTCAAGGTATTACCCGGGCCGTGGAATACCCCTTGCAAGGCACCGACCTGCTGCAAGTGACCACCGAGCAGGTCAGCCTGCTGGCCCACCTTGGCCAATCGCGCCTGGAGCATGCAGATGCCTGATATCGATATCCTCTCGTTCGGCGAAACCATGGCGATGTTCGTTGCCGAACACGGCGGCGACCTGGCCCAGGTCCAGCACTTCCACAAGCGTATCGCCGGGGCCGACAGCAACGTGGCCATCGGCCTGGCACGCCTGGGCTTCAAGGTGGCCTGGCTGAGCCGGGTAGGCAACGACTCCCTGGGGCGCTTCGTGCTCGACACCCTGCGCGCCGAAGGCCTGGACTGCCGTTTCGTGCGCTGCGACCCGATCCATCCCACCGGCTTTCAGCTCAAGTCCCGGGAAGACGGCGGCGACGACCCGCGGGTCGAGTATTTCCGCCGCGGTTCGGCGGCCAGCCACCTGGCCATAGGCGACCTCGACCCGGCCCTGCTGCGGGCCCGCCACTTGCACGCCACCGGCATTCCCCCGGCGCTCTCGGACTCGGCCCGGGAGCTGTCCGGCCACCTGATGCACACCCAGCGCAGCGCCGGGCACAGCGTGTCGTTCGACCCCAACCTGCGCCCCGCCCTGTGGCCCAGCGAAGCGCTGATGATCCGCGAGATCAACCGCCTGGCGGCGCTGGCCCATTGGGTACTGCCGGGGCTCGCCGAAGGCCGCCTGCTCACCGGCCGCGACGACCCGGCGGACATCGCCGCCTTCTACCTGGACCAGGGCGCCGAAGCCGTGGTGATCAAGCTCGGCGCCCACGGCGCCTACTACCGCACCCAGCTGGATGCCGGCTTCGTCGACGGCGTGCCGGTGGCCCAGGTGGTGGACACCGTAGGCGCCGGCGACGGCTTTGCCGTGGGCCTGATCAGCGCCCTGCTGGAAAGCCGCGGCATCCTCGAAGCGGTGCAGCGGGCTAACTGGATCGGCAGCCGCGCGGTGCAGAGCCGTGGCGACATGGAAGGCCTGCCCCTGCGCCACGAACTACCGGAGCACACACCCAGCCTGAAAACCGCCAGCGCCCTGTAGGCGCTGGCTTGCCAGCGAAGACGCCCGCCCGGCGACACATGCCCCAAGGGCCCCTTCGCCGGCCAGCCGGCTCCTGCAGTGACCGAACACCACGAACCACCTGCTGCGACAAAAACAACAAGCTCAGGAGAACTTTCATGGACACGCTCAAACTCGCCACCCGCCGCTGGTGGTACATCATGCCCATCGTCTTCATCACCTACAGCCTGGCCTACCTGGACCGCGCCAACTACGGTTTCGCCGCGGCCTCGGGCATGGCCGACGACCTGCAGATCACCCCCGGCCTGTCCTCGCTGCTGGGGGCGCTGTTCTTCCTCGGCTATTTCTTCTTCCAGGTGCCCGGGGCGATCTACGCGCAAAAGCGCAGCGTGAAGAAGCTGATCTTCGTCAGCCTGATCCTCTGGGGCGGCCTGGCCACCCTCACCGGGATAGTCGCCAACGCCTACATGCTGATCGGCATCCGCTTCCTGCTGGGGGTGGTAGAGGCCGCGGTGATGCCGGCGATGCTGGTGTACCTGTGCCACTGGTTCACCCGCGCCGAACGCTCCCGGGCCAACACCTTCCTGATCCTCGGCAACCCGGTGACCATGCTCTGGATGTCGGTGGTCTCCGGCTACCTGGTGCAGCACTTCAGCTGGCGCTGGATGTTCATCATCGAAGGCCTGCCGGCGGTGATCTGGGCCTTTATCTGGTGGCGCCTGGCCGATGACCGACCCAGCCAGGCGCAGTGGCTGAGCCAGGACGAAAAACGCGACCTGGAAAGCGCCCTGGCCGCCGAACAGCAAGGGATCAAGGCGGTGAAGAACTACGCCGAGGCGTTCCGCTCGCCCAAGGTGATCATCCTCGCCCTGCAGTTCTTCTGCTGGAGCATCGGGGTCTACGGCTTTGTCCTGTGGCTGCCGTCGATCCTCAAGCACGGCGCGCAGATGGACATGGTGGAAGCCGGCTGGCTCTCGGCGCTGCCTTACCTGGCGGCGGTGATCGCCATGCTGGCGGTGTCCTGGGGCTCGGACCGCACCCAGAAGCGCAAGCGCTTCGTCTGGCCGCCGCTGCTGGTGGCGGCCATCGCTTTCTACGGTTCCTACCTGCTGGGGGCCGAGCACTTCTGGTGGTCCTACAGCCTGCTGGTGATCGCCGGGGCCTGCATGTACGCGCCCTACGGGCCGTTCTTCGCCATCGTCCCGGAGATCCTTCCGGCCAACGTCGCCGGTGGCGCCATGGCCCTGATCAACAGCATGGGCGCCCTGGGCTCTTTCGGCGGTTCCTACCTGGTGGGCTACCTGAACAGCGCCACCGGCTCCCCCGGCGCCTCCTACCTGCTGATGAGCGGCGCGCTGCTGCTCTCGGTACTGCTGACCCTGTTGCTCAAACCCGGTGCCGACCAGCCGCAGGCCAAGGCCCTGCCCCTGCGCCGGCGCCTGGCCCACCCTTGAAACGGTCTAGAGAACCCCATGAAAAAACACCTGGTGCTGTACAAGAAACTCTCCCCAACGCTGATGGCCCGCCTGCAGGAGCAGGCGCAGGTGACCCTGATCGAAACCCTCGACGCGGCGGGGCTGAATGCCCTGCGCCAGGCGCTGCCGAGCGCCGACGGGCTGCTGGGCGCCAGCCTGCGCCTGGACGCCGAACTGCTGGACCTGGCGCCCCGGTTGCGGGCGGTGGCCAGCGTTTCGGTGGGGGTCGACAACTATGACATCGACTACCTGACCCAGCGCCGCATCCTGCTCAGCAACACCCCCGACGTGCTCACCGAGACCACCGCCGACACCGGCTTCGCGCTGATCCTGGCGACCGCCCGGCGGGTGGTGGAACTGGCCAACCTGGTGCGCGCCGGGCAATGGCAGCGCAACATCGGGCCGGCGCACTTTGGCACGGATGTCCACGGCAAGACCCTGGGCATCATCGGCATGGGGCGCATCGGCGAAGCCCTGGCCCAGCGCGGGCATTTCGGCTTCGGCATGCCGCTGATCTACCACAGCACCCGGCCCAAGCCCGCGGTGGAGCAACGCTTCAATGCCCAGTACCGGAGCCTGGAGCAACTGCTTGAGGAAGCCGACTTCATCTGCCTGACCCTGCCCCTGACCGAACGCACCCAGGGCCTGATCGGCGCCCGGGAGTTCGCCCTGATGCGCCCCGAAAGCATCTTCATCAATATTTCCCGGGGCAAGGTGGTGGATGAAGCGGCACTGATAGAAGCCTTGCAACAACGGCGGATTCGCGGCGCCGGGCTGGACGTCTTCGAACGCGAGCCGCTGGACCACGACTCCCCGCTGCTGCAACTGCCCAACGTCGTGGCCACCCCGCACATCGGCTCGGCCACCCACGAAACCCGCGAAGCCATGGCCCGCTGCGCAGTGGACAACCTGCTGGCGGCCCTGGCCGGCCAGCGTCCACCGAACCTGGTCAACCCCGCGGCGTGGACCGGCCCGCGCCCCTAACGGCCAGCCTGCGCAGCGCCCCCGAAGAACTCCCTATCGCCGGAAATGCTCATGTAGGAGCTGGCTTGCCAGCGAAGGCGGCCACAAGAGCAGCGCAAGGCTCAAGGGCCTGTTTGCCGGCAAGCCGGCTCCTACGGAGGCAGACGTATCGCCGCGGACGCTCGTGTAGGAGCTGGCTTGCCAGCGATGGCGTCCGCAAGAGCAGCACAAGGCTCAAGGGCCTGTTCGCCGGCAAGCCGGCTCCTACGGAGGAAGGCGTATTGCCGCGGACGCTCATGTAGGAGCTGGCTTGCCAGCGAAGGCGGCCGCAAGAGCAGCGCAAGGCTCAAGGGCCTGTTCGCCGGCAAG
>NZ_JBQOIE010000022.1:0-74494 GCF_052665325.1 Pseudomonas sp. 8(2025)
GCTTGCCGGCGAAGAGGCCATTGAACCGTGCGTTGACCTTGCGGGCGCCTTCGCTGGCAAGCCAGCTCCTGCAGGGCCCGGGGTCAGTCGCGGAAGAAGACTTGCACCAGGTGATAGCCGAACTTGCTCTTGATCGGGCCATGCACGGTGCGCAGGGGCTTCTTGAAAATGACCTGGTCGATGGCACCGACCATCTGCCCCGGGCGCACTTCCCCCAGGTCGCCGCCGCGCTTGCCGGATGGGCAGGTGGAGTATTTCTTCGCCAGTACGTCGAAGGCTTCACCCTTGGCGATGCGCTGCTTGAGCTGTTCAGCCTCTTCGGCGGTTTTCACCAGGATGTGGCGGGCTTGGGCTTTCATGGGCGGGTGACCTTGTAGCGGGAAATCGGCGGCCGCGGATTATGCCTGAATTCAGGACGCGCGGCCGATCATCTGACGAATCTTCTGGGCCATTTCCTCAATGGAAAACGGCTTGGCCATCAGGTCCATGCCCGGCTCCAGGAAGCCCTGGCGCTCGGCCGCCTTTTCCGCGTAGCCGGTCATGAACAGCACCTTGAGCCCGGGCCGCTGCTGGCGGGCGATCTCCGCCAGTTGCCGGCCGTTCATGCCCGGCAGGCCGACATCGGTCACCAGCAGATCGACGCGCATCGGCGATTCCAGCAAGGGCAGGGCGCTGCGCGCATCTTCGGCCTCGAAGGCGCGGTAGCCCAGTTCGGCGAGGACATTGAGCACCAGCATGCGCACTGCCGGGTCGTCTTCCACCACCACCACGGTTTCCCCGGCGATGGCCTGGGGCGCCTGGTTGAGGGTGGCGGGTTCGGCGCTGTCCAGTGGTGCGGCGAACAGCCTTGGCAGGTACAGGCGCACGCAGGTGCCCTGGTCCGGTTCGCTGCTGATGGTCACGTGGCCGCCGGACTGCTGGGCGAAGCCGTAGATCATCGACAGCCCCAGGCCCGTGCCCTGGCCGATGGGCTTGGTGGTGAAGAACGGATCGAAGGCCTTGGCCAGGATCCGCGGGCTCATGCCGGCGCCGTTGTCGCTGACGCCGAGCATCACGTAGTCGCCGGCCTTGACCGGTTCCAGGGTGCTGATGTCGCTGCCGTCGAGGTAGCTGTTGGCGGTTTCGATCAGCAGCCTGCCGCCGTCGGGCATGGCGTCGCGGGCGTTGATCACCAGGTTGAGCAGGGCATTTTCCAACTGGCTGGCGTCGGTGTTCACCGGCCACACACCGTCCGCCAATTGCATCTGCAGCTCGATGTGCTCGCCCTTGGTGTGGTTGAACAGCTCTTGCAGCGAGCGCACCAGCTGGTTGGGGTCCAGGGGCTGGCGGTCCAGGGACTGGCGCCGGGAGAACGCCAGCAGGCGGTGGGTCAGGGACGCCGCGCGTTTGGCCGAGGACATGGCCGCTTCGGTGAAGCGGCCGATCTCGGCGCCGCGGCCGTTGTCGATATAGCGCTGCATCAGGTCCAGGCTGCCGATGATGCCGGTGAGCATGTTGTTGAAGTCGTGGGCGATGCCGCCGGTGAGCTGGCCCACGGCTTCCATCTTCTGCGCGTGGCGCAGGGCATCTTCGGCGCGTTCGCGCTCGAACATTTCGTTCTGCAGGCGCTGGTTGGCAGTGGCCAGGGCCTCGGTCCGCTGGTTGACCCGTTCCTCCAGGGTTTCGTTGAGATTGCGCAGGGCTTCTTCGGTCTGCCGGCGCTCGGTTTCGTCGATGACAAAGATGTAGAAACCATTGATCGCGCCGTCGGCGCCGTAACGCGGCAGGTACTTCATCAGGGCATGGCGCGGCCGGCCGTCGCGGTGCGGCGAGTTGGCCTCGAAGCTGCACGGCTTGCCGGCCAGTGCGGCCTTGATGTTCTCGGCGCGAGTGGCGTAGATCTCGTCGCCCACGACTTCGCGGATGCTCTTGCCGTACAGTTCCTGCGGGGTCAGGCCGTACCAGTCCAGGTAGGCGCTGTTGTTCAGGCGAAAGCGTTCCTCGTGGTCGACATAGCCGATCAGCACGGGCATGGCATTGATGATCAGTTGCAGCTCGGTCTGGCTCTGGCGCAGCGCCTGTTCCATCTGCTTGCGTTCGGTGAGGTCCAGGGCCGCGCCGAGAAAACGCGTCGGCCGGCCATGGTGGTCCTTGTAGCAGCGGCCTCGGGCGAACACCCAGCGCAGCTGGCCGTCGGCCAGTTGCAGGCGGTACTCCTCGGCGTACTCGGTGCCGTGGGTGATGCAGTGCTTGATGCCCCGGGCCACCATGCCGCGGTCCTCCGGGTGCACGCCCTTGAGGTATTCGCTGATGGGCAGTTGCCGGGACTGCTGCGGATCGACGCTGTGCAACTGGGCGAAATGCGCGTCGGCGATGAAGCGGTCTTCGCCGATGTCCCAATCCCAGGTGCCCACCGCGTCGGTGGCCGCCAGGGCCAGTTGCAGGCGCTCTTCGGTCTCGTGCTGGGCGCGCAGGCTATCGTCGGAGCGCTGCTGCAGTTCCAGGGCGATGCGCCGGCGCTCGTTGGTCTCGATGGCGGTGACCAGGATTCCGGCGACGTCGCCGCGTTCGTTGCGGATCGGGCTGTAGGTCAGGTCCAGCCACAGGTCGTATTCGCTGCCGTTGGTGCGTTGCAGGCTGAAGCGCTGTTCGCTGAAGGTGCGCACCTGGCCGTTGAGCACGGCGCGGTAGATCGGGTCGGTGAAGTCCATCAGTTCCGGCCAGGTCAGGTGCGCCGGGTGGCCGAAGGCACTGGGGTGCTTGTTGCCCGCCAGCAGGGCGAAGCCGTCGTTGTAGATCTGCGTCAGCTCGGCGCCCCACAGCAGCAGCATCGGCATCGGCGAATGGATCACGATGTCCACGGCGGTGCGCAGGCTCTGGGGCCAGTGGCCGGATTCTCCGAGGGGAGTGGCCGACCAGTCCAGGCGGGCAATCAGGTTGGCGGCTTCGCTGCCGGAGTGGGGGCCATTCATGTCGAAGGTGTCCTGGGTGGTGCGGTATTACGCGGCGACGCCACAGGCTCGCGCACTCGAAAAGTCGCATGGACATGCGGTGCATATTCAAACGGATGGATTGTAGGCGTTTTCGGCGCGCACATTTTCACCCGCTTTTGCGGCGGATGACCAGTCTAGAGGGGCTGAACGGTTATCAGAGTGATGCGTTGGGGATGCGGTAGCCCGTAGGAGCCGGCTTGCCAGCGAAGTGGCCATTGCCGAGCGCGCCGACCTGGACGACGCCTTCGCCGGCAAGCCGGCTCCTGCAAAGGGCGGGGTCAGTGGCGCAACTCCTCGCGGTCGCGAAACTGTTCCAGGGCCTCGGGGTTGGCCAGGGCGTCGGTGTTCTTCACCGGCAGGCCGTGCACCACGTTGCGCACCGCCAGTTCGACGATCTTGCCGCTGATGGTGCGGGGAATGTCCGTGACCGCGAGGATCTTCGCCGGCACATGGCGCGGCGTGGTGTTGCTGCGAATCACCTGGCGAATGTGTTCCTGCAAGGCTTCATCGAGCTCCACGCCGTCTTGCAGGCGCACGAACAGCACCACCCGCACGTCCTGCTCCCAGCTCTGGCCGATGGCCAGGCTTTCCAGGACCTGCTCCAGCTTTTCCACCTGGCGGTAGATTTCCGCGGTGCCGATACGCACCCCGCCGGGGTTGAGCACGGCGTCTGAACGCCCATGGATCAGCCAGCCACCCTCGGCCAGTTGTTCGGCGTAGTCGCCCTGGGCCCAGACGCCGGGGAACAGGCTGAAGTACGAGGCCTTGAGCTTGCTCTGGTCCGGGTCGTGCCACAGGCCCACGGGAATGCTGGGGAAGTGCCGGGTGCACACCAGCTCGCCTTTCTCGCCGATCACCGGCTGGCCCTGGTCGTTCCACACTTCGATGGCCATGCCCAGGCCCTTGCCTTGCATCTCGCCGCGGCGCACCGGTTGTATCGGATTGCCGGCGACGAAGCAGGCGACGATATCGGTGCCGCCGGACATCGAGGCCAGGCACAGCTCGCTCTTGATCTCGCGGTACACGTAGTCGTAGCTCTGCGGCGACAGCGGCGAGCCGGTGCACAGCAGGGTCTTCAGGCTCTCCAGGCGGTGGCTCTGGCGCGGCCGGCTGCCGGCCTTTTCCAGAGCCGCCAGGTACTTGGGGCTGGTGCCGAAGACGCTGATGGCTTCGCGGTCGATCAGGTCCATCAGGTGCTCGTTGCCGGGATGGAACGGCGAGCCATCGTAGAGCACCAGGCTGGCCCCGGTGGCCAGGGCCGAGACCAGCCAGTTCCACATCATCCAGCCGCAGGTGGTGTAGTAGAACAGGCGCTCGCCGGGGCCCAGGTCAGCGTGCAGGCCGTGCTCCTTGAGGTGTTGCAGCAGCACCCCGCCGGTGCCGTGGACGATGCACTTGGGCACCCCGGTGGTGCCGCTGGAATAGAGGATGTACAGCGGATGGGCGAAGGGCACCGGGGTGAATTCGGGCTCGCCGCCGGGGCGGTAGAAGTCGTCCCACAGGCTGACGCTGGCGGGGGTGCGGTAGTCCTCGGCCCGGGCCTGCGAGCGGGCGTAGGGCACGATCAGCAACTGCTCCAGGGACGGCAGGCGCTCGAGGATCTGGTTGACCTTGGCCGTCTGGTCGATGTCCTTGCCGGCGTAGCGGTAGCCGGCGCAGGTGATCAGTACCTTGGGCTCGATCTGGCCGAAGCGGTCGACCACCCCCTGGGTGCCGAAATCCGGCGAGCAGCTGGACCACACGGCCCCGAGGCTGGTGCTGGCGAGCATGCCCACCAGGGACTGCCAGGTGTTGGGCATGCAAGCGGCAACCCGGTCACCGAGGCCGACTCCAGCGTCCCGCAGGCTGCGTTGCAGGCCGGCCACCTGGGCCGCCAGTTCGGCGTGGGTCAATTGTTCGCGCTGGCCGTTTTCGTTGATCGCCACCACCGCGACGCTGTCATCCCGACGCTTGAGCAGGTGCTCGGCGAAGTTCAGCGTGGCCCCTGGAAACCATTGGGCGCTGGGCATCTGCGGGCCTTCGCGGAGCACCGCTTCAGCCGGTTGGTGAAAGCTGACGTCGAAGACGTCGACGATGGCCTGCCAGAAGCTTTCTCGCTGGTCGATGCTCCACTGGTGCAGGGCGGGGTAGTCGTGAAGATTCAGGCCGTGGCGCTGATTGACGAAGCGGCGAAAGGCATCCATCCGCGTCTTGCCGATGCGCTCGGCGCTGGGTTGCCAGAGTAGGTCGGACATGCAAGGCCTCGTGTTCTTATTGTTGTTTTTTTGGGGGGGCTGTTCGCTGGCAAACCAGCTCCTACGCGGGCCAGCACAGCCGTGTAGGAGCCGGCTTGCCGGCGAAGACGTCAGCCAGAGACGCGCGTCATTGCGCCAACCACCCGCCATCGATGTTCCACGCCGCACCACGCACTTGGGCGCCGGCTTCGCTGCACAAAAATAGCACCAGTTCCCCCAGTTGCGACGGGGTGACGAACGCCAGGGACGGTTGCTTTTCCGCCAGCAGATCATGCTGGGCCTGTTGCGGATCGGTGCCGGCGGCGACTCGGTCGTCGATCTGCTTCTGTACCAGCGGGGTCAGCACCCAGCCCGGGCAGATAGCATTGCAGGTGACGTTGCTGGTGGCAGTTTCCAGGCCCACCACCTTGGTCAAACCGATCACCCCGTGTTTGGCCGCGACATAGGCGGCCTTGCCCACCGAACCTACCTGGCCGTGCACCGAGGCGATGTTGACGATGCGTCCCCAGCCCTTGGCACGCATTCCCGGCAGCCCCAGGCGGGTGCTGTGGAACACCGAGGACAGGTTGATGGCAATGATCGAATCCCAACGCTCCACGGGGAACTCCTCCACCGCCGCCACGTGCTGGATGCCGGCGTTGTTGACCAGGATGTCGACGCCGCCGAACTCCCGTTCGGCGTAGGCGAACATCTCGGCGATCTGCGCAGGGTCGCTGACATCCGCCGGGTGATGGCCGACCTGGCCGCCGAATTGTGCGACCTCGGCGATCGCCTTCGAGGCATCGCCAAAACCGTTGAGAATCAGCTTGGCCCCGGCCTTGGCCAGCACCAGGGCGATCCCCAGGCCGATGCCGCTGGTGGACCCGGTGACCAGGGCGGTCTTGCCAGAAAGAGTGGTCATGAATACCTCACACAATGCCGGTGGCGTAGAAAGTGGCGATGACGACGAAGACCGCCAGGGTCTTGATCAGGGTAATGCAGAAAATGTCCTTGTAGGCCTCGCGATGGGTCAGCCCGGTGACCGCCAGCAGGGTGATCACCGCGCCGTTGTGGGGCAGGGTGTCCATGCCGCCGCTGGCCATGGCGGCCACCCGGTGCAGCACTTCCAGGGGAATGTTGGCCGCGTGGGCGGCGCTGATGAAACTTTCGGACATGGCCGCCAGGGCGATGCTCATGCCGCCCGAGGCCGAGCCCGTGATGCCCGCCAGCAGGGTCACGGTAATGGCTTCGTTGACCAGCGGGTTGGGGATGCTTTTGAGCCAGTCGGCCAGCACCAGGAAGCCTGGCAGGGAAGCGATCACCGCACCGAAGCCGTATTCCGAGGCGGTGTTCATGGCCGCCAGCAGGGCGCCACTGACCGCGCTCTTGCTGCCCTCGGCGAGCTTGCTGCGAATCGCCGAGAAACCGAACACCAGCACCATCAGGATGCCCACCAGCAACGCCGCCTGCACCGCCCAGATGGCGGTCAGCTTGGCGATTTCGCTGGTTACCGGCGCCGCCATGCCCGGCAGGCTGAGGCTGTGGGTCTTGCCGTACCACTGGGGAATCCAGTGGGTGAACAGCAGGTTCATGATGCCCACCAGCAGCAACGGCGACAGCGCCAGCCAGGGGTTGGGCAGTTCCAGGTCTTCGGCGGTTTCCGGCTCGTTGCGCAGCTCGGTGCCGTAGCCTTCACCGGCCTTCTGCGCCTTGTTGCGCTGGCGCTGGAGGAACAGCATGCCGGCGCAGAACACAAAGATGGTGCCGATCACCCCCAGCCAGGGCGCGGCCCAGGCGGTGGTATTGAAGAAGGTGCTGGGGATGATGTTCTGGATCTGCGGGGTGCCGGGCAGGGCGTCCATGGTGAAGGAAAACGCCCCCAGGGCGATGGTCGCCGGGATCAGGCGCTTGGGGATGTTGCTCTGGCGGAACATCTCGGCGGCAAAGGGGTAGACCGCGAACACCACCACGAACAGCGAGACCCCGCCGTAGGTCAGCAGCGCGCAGACCAGTACGATCACCAGCATGGCCTGGCGGGTGCCCAGCAGGCGGATGGCGGCCGCGACGATGGAGCGGGAAAAGCCCGACAGCTCGATCAGCTTGCCGAACACCGCGCCCAGCAGGAACACCGGGAAATACAACTTGATGAAGCCGACCATCTTCTCCATGAACACGCCGGTGAAGGCGGGCGCCACGGCGGACGGGTCGGTGAGCAGCACCGCGCCGAGGGCGGCGATGGGGGCAAAGAGGATGACGCTGTAGCCACGGTAGGCAGCGAGCATCAGCAGCGCCAGGGCTGCCAAGGCAATGATCACACTCATGGTGTGTCTCTCCAGGATTGTTATTGTTGTCGGGTGTTGCGTGTGGAGAGCGTTATAGCGAGAACTGTGCCATCTAATTAAGCTATTGAAATATATAGATATTTTTATTTTTCTGGGGGCGAATTGACGTTGATTGTCTCTGTTTGGAGAATTTTTTGGGTTTACCGGCCTCTTCGCTGGCAAGCCAGCTCCTACAGAGATTGTGCAAGCCGACGTAGGAGCTGGCTTGCCAGCGAAAAGCGTGCAGTGCGCGGTAGGTTCTTCAAACTGAGATTCGTGTCTCTTTATTGAGACTCGACAATCCCCAGGGCCGCCATCTTCTTGTACAGCGTGGAGCGCCCCAGCCCCAGGCGCCGGGCCGCTTCGTCCACCTTGCCGGCACATTGGGCCAGGGTGGCGCCGATCAGTTGCCGGTCGAAACGCTCTCGGGCGGCGGCGAAGGTTTCCTGGTTTGGCGAATCGCCAGGCACCAGGGCTTCGTTACGCTGCACCGGGCTGAAGCTGCCAATCGCCGCACGAATATCCGAGGCGTTGAGTATCAGGTCGTCGCTGAGCAGCGCCGCTCGTTCCAGGACGTTGCGCAACTCGCGGATGTTCCCCGGCCAGGCATGTTGCGCCAGCAGGGCCAGGGCATCGCGGTCCAGTTCATGCTGGCTGCGCAGTTCTTCGAGAATCCCTTCGCTCAGGGCTGGCAGGTCGTCCAGGCGTTCGCGCAAGGCTGGCACCTGGATCGGCAGCACATTCAGCCGGTAGTACAGGTCGGCGCGAAACTCGCCGCGCTTGATCGCCGCCTCAAGGTCTGTGGAGGTGGCGGCGATGATTCGCACATCGCTGTGGATCACCTCGTTGGAGCCCACCGGCTCGAACTCTTTTTCCTGCAGCACCCGCAGCAGCTTGCTCTGCAGGGGCAGCGGCATGTCGCCGATTTCATCGAGGAACAGGCTGCCGCCCTGGGCGATCTGCAACTTGCCCGGGCGGCCCTTGCGGTCGGCGCCGGTAAAGGCACCGGGGGCGGTACCAAAGAATTCCGCCTCCAGCAGGGCCTCGGGAATGGCCGCGCTGTTGATGCTGACAAAGGGCTTGTGCGCTCGTGGCGAGGCGGCGTGGATGGCCTGGGCCAGCAGCTCCTTGCCGGTGCCGGTTTCGCCTTGCAGCAGGATCGGCGACTCGGCGCTGGCCCCGCGTCGGGCGCGGCGCTTGACCTCCAGGCTGGCGGCACTGGTGCCGATGAAGTGAGCGAAGTTGTATTTGGTCTGCCGGGCCCGCAGCAGGGAGCGGGTAGAGGCCAGTTCTTCCTGCATGCTCAGGTAGCGCTTGAGCATCGGCGACAGGCTGCGCAGTTCGTCGAACAGGGCAAAACCGATGGCGCCGATCACCGTGCCGGCGTCGTCGTGGATCGGCAGGCGCATCACCACCAGGGGTTCCTTGGGGGTGTCCTGCATGTCCAGCAGGATGGGGCGGCCGGTGCGCACCACCTCCCGCAGCAGGCTGCCGGGGATCACGCTTTCACAGGGCTTGCCGGTGGCGAAGGCCGCCGATTCCAGGCCGAAGCGCCGGGCGTAGCGCTCGTTCATCCAGACGATATTGGCGTCGCGATCGACGATCACCGTGCCTTCGCTGGATTGCTCGATGATCTCGAACAGCGAGCGGATCGCCAGTTGGCGCACGCGCTGGTAGTCCTTGAGGCTTTCGCTGTCGTTCATGGCGGCATCCTGGAAATGGGCGCCAGGGATTATGCCCGATTTGTAGGAGCCGGCTTGCCGGCGAATGGGGCCTTGGGCGGAGTGGTGATCTTGCGGGCGTCTTCGCTGGCAAGCCAGCTCCTACGGTGGCGGTGAATGTGTTCGCCCGTGTAGGAGCCGGCTTGCCGGTGAAGGGGCCCTTGGGTCAGCCAGGATGGGCGGCGGCCAGCAGTTCCCGGGTGTAGGGGTGCTGGGGGTTTTCGAACACCTCGTGGCTGGCGCCGCGCTCCACGACCTGGCCGTCCTTGATCACGATCATGTCGTGGGCCAGGGCTCGCACCACCGCCAGGTCATGGCTGATGAACAGGTAGGTCAGGCCGTACTTTTCCTGCAGCTGACGCAGCAGGGCCACCACTTGCTTCTGCACGGTGCGGTCCAGGGCCGAGGTGGGTTCGTCCAGCAAAATCAGCGCCGGCTTCAGCACCAGGGCCCGGGCAATGGCGATGCGCTGGCGCTGGCCGCCGGAGAACTCGTGGGGGTAGCGGTGGCGGCTGTCGGGGTCGAGGCCGACCTCCTCCAGGGCGCGGATGACCTGTTCGTCGCACTGGCGGGCATCGTACTGGCTGTGCACTTCCAGGCCTTCGCTGATGATCTGCGCCACCGACATGCGTGGGCTGAGGCTGCCGAAGGGGTCCTGGAATACCACCTGCATCTGTTTGCGCCAGGGCCGTAGCTGTTTCTGGTTGAGGCCGTCCAGGGCCTGGCCCTGGAAGCGGATGCCACCTTCGGAATCCAGCAGGCGCAGGATCGCCTGGCCCAGGGTGGACTTGCCCGAACCGGACTCGCCGACGATCCCCAGGGTCTTGCCTTGCTGCACGCTGAGGCTGATGCCGTCCACTGCCCGCAGGTACTCCTTGCGCCGGAACAGGCCGCCGCCGATCTGGAATTCGACGCGCAGGTGGTCCACCTCCAGCACGGTTTCCCGGCTGTCGCGGCACAGCGGTTCGCCCTCGGGCTCGGCATGCAGCAGTTCACAGCTGTATGGATGTTGCGGGGCGTTGAACAGGGTGTCGCAGTCGGCCTGCTCGACGATTTCCCCGGCTTTCATCACGCACACCCGCTGGGCAATGCGCCGCACCAGGTTGAGGTCGTGGCTGATCAGCAGCAGGGACATGCCCAGGCGCTGTTGCAGGGATTTGAGCAGCAGCAGGATCTTGCGCTGCACGGTCACGTCCAGGGCGGTGGTGGGTTCGTCGGCAATCAGCAGTTCCGGTTCGCAGGCCAGGGCCATGGCGATCATCACCCGCTGGCGCTGGCCGCCGGAAAGTTGATGCGGGTAGGCCTTGAGCCGTTCCCGGGGCTTCTGGATGCCCACCAGCTCCAGCAGTTCGAGGATCCGCGCCTGGGCCTCCTTGCCCCCCAGGCCGCGATGCAGCAGCAGGGTTTCGCCGATCTGTTTTTCCACGCTGTGCAGCGGGTTGAGGGAGGTCATGGGCTCTTGGAAGATCATGGCGATGCGGTTGCCCCGCAGCTGTTGCAGGGTCGCCGGGCTGGCACCGATCAGTTCCTGGCCGCGATAGCGCACGCTGCCGGTGGCGCTGCAGCCGGTCTGCGGCAGCAGTTGCAGGATCGAATGGGCGGTCACCGACTTGCCCGAGCCGGATTCCCCCACCAGGGCCAGGCATTCGCCGGGGCGGATATCCAGGCTCAGGTCGCGGACCACGGTCTGCGCGCCGAAGGCGACATTGAGCTGGCGGATTTCGATCAGGTTTTCAGTCATTTCTACAGTCCGCTTCAAGATCGAGGATCAAAGGCATCGCGCAACGCCTCGCCGATGAACACCAGCAGCGAGAGGATCAGCGCCAGGGTGAAAAACGCCGTCAGCCCGAGCCACGGAGCCTGCAGGTTCTGCTTGCCCTGGCCGATCAATTCGCCCAGGGAGGCGCTGCCGGCGGGCATGCCGAAGCCGAGGAAGTCCAGGGCGGTGAGGGTCGAGATGGCCCCGGTGAGAATGAACGGCAGGTAGCTCAGGGTGGCGTTCATGGCGTTGGGCAGGATGTGCCGCAGGATCACCTTGCGGTCGCTCAGGCCCAGGGCCCGGGCAGCCTTGACGTACTCCAGGTTGCGCCCGCGCAGGAACTCGGCGCGCACCACGTCCACCAGGGCCAGCCAGGAAAACAGCGCCATGATCCCCAGCAGCCACCAGAAGTTCGGCTCGACAAAGCCCGAGAGGATGATCAGCAGGTAGAGCACCGGCAACCCGGACCAGACCTCCAGCAAACGCTGGCCCAGGAGGTCGACCCAGCCGCCGTAGTAGCCCTGCAGGGCGCCGGCGGCGATGCCGATCAGGGCGCTGATGGCGGTCAGGGCCAGGGCGAACAGGATTGACACCCGGGCGCCGTAGATCACCCGTGCCAGCACATCCCGGGCCTGGTCGTCAGTGCCCAGCCAGTTGACCTTGCTCGGCGGGCTGGGGGCCGGCTGGGTCAGGTCGTAGTTGGGGGTGTCTTCGCTGAAGGGCACCGGCGGGAACAGCAGCCAGCCACCGTCCTTGCGGATAAGTTGCTGCACGTAGTCGCTGCGGTAGTCGGCCTGGAACGGCAACTGGCCGCCGAATTCCTGCTCGGTGTAGCGCTTGAGCACCGGGAAATACAGCGAGCCCTGGTAGCTGACCACCAGCGGCTTGTCGTTGGCGATCAGCTCGCCGCCCAGGGTCAGGATGAACAGGCCGATGAACAGCCACAGCGACCACCAGCCGCGGCGGTTTTTCTTGAAACGGTCGAAGCGCCGGCGCGCCAGAGGAGAAAGCGTGAGCATCAGGCGTTCCTCGCGGCGAAGTCGATGCGCGGGTCGACCAGGGTGTAGCACAGGTCGCCGATGAGTTTTATCAAGAGGCCGAACAGGGTGAAGATGAACAGCGAGCCGAACACCACCGGGTAGTCCCTGGACACCGCGGCCTCATAGCTCATGCGCCCCAGGCCGTCGAGGGAGAAGATCACCTCGATCAGCAGGGAGCCGGCGAAGAACACGCTGATAAAGGCCTGGGGAATGCCCGAGACCACCAGCAGCATGGCGTTGCGGAACACATGCCCATACAGCACCCGGCGCTCGCTCAAACCCTTGGCCCGGGCGGTGACCACGTACTGGCGGGTGATCTCGTTGAGGAAGGAGTTCTTGGTGAGGATGGTCAGGGTGGCGAAGCCGCCGATCACCAGGGAGCTGACCGGCAGTACCAGGTGCCAGAAGTAGTCGGCGACCTTGCCCAGGGTGCTCAACTGCTCGAAGTTGTCCGAGACCAGGCCGCGCACCGGGAACCAGTTCAGCGAGGTGCCGCCGGCGAACAGCACGATCAGGAACATGGCGAACAGGAAGGCCGGCATGGCGTAGCCGATGATGATCGCGGTGCTGCTCCAGATGTCGAAATGGCTGCCGTGGTGCACCGCCTTGCGGATCCCCAGGGGGATCGACACCAGGTAGGTGATCAGGGTCGCCCAGAGCCCCAGGGAAATGGTCACCGGCATCTTTTCCAGGATCAGGTCGGTGACCGTGGCGCCGCGAAAGAAGCTCTTGCCGAAGTCCAGCTGGGCGTAGTTCTTGAGCATCAGCCACAGGCGTTCATGGGCCGGCTTGTCGAAGCCGTACTGTTTCTCGATGTCCTGGATCAGCTTGGGGTCCAGGCCGCGGCTGGCCCGGGAGCCGCTGCTGCTCATGGCATCGGCGGAGCCGCCGACAGCGGCGCCGCCACCAATGCCCTGCAGGCGGGCGATGGCCTGTTCCACCGGGCCGCCGGGGGCGGCCTGGACGATGACGAAGTTCACCAGGAGGATGATCAATAGCGTCGGGATGATCAGCAGCAGGCGCCGCAGAATGTAGGCCAGCATCAGTGGCGCCCTCCGGGTTTGCCACGGCGGATCAGCTCGGCGGCCATTTGTTCGTCGGTCAGCGCGCTGCTGCTGACTTCCCACCAGCTTTCGATGGCTTCATCGTTGCTCGCCGGCACCTTGGGGATGCCGAAGCGGTTCCACCACACCGTGGAGGTGCCGGGCGGGTAGTAGTTGGCAATCCAGTAGTAGTTCCACTGCAGCACCCGGTCCAGGGCATGGGCGTAGCGCAGCATCTCCGGCTGGCTGGTGGCCTTCACCAGGCCGTTGACCAGGCTGTCCACGGCCGGGTTCTTGAGCACCATGTAGTTGTTGGAACCGGGGTCGTTGGCCGCGGCGGAGCCGAAGTAGTTGTACAGCTCCATGCCCGGCGAGGTGGTCACCGGGTAGCCGGTGACGATCATGTCGTAGTCCCGGGCCATCAGGCGGTTGACGTACTGGGCGGAGTCGATGCGGCGAATGTTCAGGCTGATGCCGATCTGCGCCAGGTTGCGCTTGTAGGGCAGCAGCAGGCGTTCGATGGAGCCCTGGGTGATCAGGAAAGTGAAGCTCAGGGGCTCGCCCTGGGCGTTCACCAGCTTGTCGCCCTCGGGCTTCCAGCCGGCCTGTTCCAGCAGGGCCAGGGCTTGCAGTTGCTTGTCGCGGATCACGCCGCTGCCGTCGGTTTTCGGCGCCTCGAAAACCTGGGTGAAGACCTCGTCGGGGATCTGCCCGCGCAGCGGTTCGAGGATCTTCAGTTCCTCGGCATCCGGCAGGCTGCGGGCCGCCAGGGCGGTGTTGGAGAAGAAACTCTGCTGGCGGATGTAGAGGTTGCGCATCATCTGCCGGTTGCTCCATTCGAAATCCCAGAGCATGGCCAGGGCCTGGCGTACCCGGCGGTCCTGGAACACCGGCCGGTCGAGGTTGAACACATAGCCCTGGGCCGGTTGCGGCGCCGATTGCGCCAGGTGGGCCTTTTGCAGGCGGCCGTCGTTCAGCGCCGGGCTGTCGTAGCCGATGGAATAGCCGGTGGCGGAAAACTCGCGGTTGTAGTCGTAGGCGCCGCCACGCAGCACCTGGCGGGCGACGTCGATATCGCCGAAATACTCGACGCTGAAATGATCGAAGTTGTACAGGCCGCGGCTCACCGGCAGGTCCTTGCCCCACCAGTCGGGGTTGCGGGCGAAGGTGATGCTGTTGCCCGAGTCGACCTTGGCCACGCGGTAGGGGCCGCTGCCCAGGGGCGCTTCATAGCCGCCGCCATTGGCGAAGTCGCGACTCTTCCACCAGTGTTCGGGGAACACCGGCAGGGTCGCGATATCCAGGGGCAGGGTGCGGTTTTCGTTGCTTTTGAAGTCGAAGCGCACCACTCGTGGTGATTCCACGGTGACGCCTTTGACGTCGTCGAACTGGGTGCGGTAGCGCATGCTGCCCTGGGTCATCAGCAGGTCGTAGCTGTAGCGCACGTCTTCGGCGGTGATCGGCGTGTTGTCGGCAAAGCGCGCCTTGGGGTTGAGGTAGAAGCGCAGCCACAGGCCGTCTTCGGCACGCTCCATCTTTTCGGCCACCAGGCCGTAGACGGTGTAGGGCTCGTCCAGGGAGCGCTGGGCCAGGGGCGAATAGACCAGGCCGTCGAGCTGGGAGACACCGATGCCCTTGTCGATATAGGGCAGTACGTGGTCGAAACGGCCGATTTCGATGGCCGAGCGGCGCAACGTCCCGCCTTTGGGGGCCTGGGGGTTGACGTAGTCGAAGTGGCTGAAACCCTGGGGGTACTTGGCCGGTTCGCCATAGACGGTCATGGCGTGTTGCGGTGCGGCTTGGGCACCCGCGGCGCCCAACAGCAGGGCGGTGAAAAGCACGGTGGGGGAAAGCAGTCGCATTGTCAGCCTTAGGAGCCGGGTGATCGATGACCACGATTTGTACGCTAGCGGCGCGTGACTGGCCAGCCGCATCCGCTTTGGGCAGAGCCTGGCGCCCATGCGCAACGGCCCACCAAAAGGCGGGCCGTTGAGCAGACGCAGGCGCTTGGGGATCAGTCCTGGCGGCTGGTGACTTCCAGCAGGTGGTAGCCGAACTGGGTTTTCACCGGGCCTTGCACCACGTTTACTGGAGCGCTGAACACCACGGTGTCGAATTCCTTGACCATCTGGCCTGGGCCGAAGGAGCCCAGGTTGCCGCCGTCACGGCTGGAAGGGCAGGTGGAGTTCTTTTTCGCGACTTCGGCAAAGTCGGCGCCGGCTTCGATTTCGGCTTTGAGTTCGTTGCACTTGGCTTCGCTGGCAACCAGGATGTGACGGGCAGTGGCTTTGGCCATGGATGTTGCTCCTTTCAAGAAAGTTGAGAGCCTACCGGATTCAGGTGGCTATTTCTTCTCAAAGTTCCTTCAAGGCATTGCCGCCTGGCGCCTGCGGGGGATGAGTGGTGAGGGTCCTGTAGGGGCCGGCTTGCCGGCGAAGAGGTCCTTGGAGGAGACGCTGCTCTTGAGGACGCCTTCGCTGGCAAGCCAGCTCCTGCGGGGGCGGTGCTGCTCAGGCGGGGACGGCTGCGGCCTTGTCTGCGTGTCGCAGTTGTTGCGCGCCATTGCGCAGCAATTGTTCGGTGGCGTCCCAGCCCAGGCAGCCGTCGGTCACCGAAACGCCGTAGCGCAGGTTCGCGCTCAGGGGCTGGCAGCCTTCGAACAGGTGGCTTTCCAGCATCACCCCCATCAGCGAGGTATCGCCCTGCAAGCGCTGCTCCAGTACCTCGTTGAACACCGCCGGCTGACGCAGCGGATCCTTGCCGCTGTTGGCATGGCTGCAATCGACCATGATCCGCGCCGGGATCTTCAGCTTCTGCAGGTCCTGCTGGACCTGGGCCACGCTCTGGCGGTCGTAGTTGGGCCCGCGATGGCCACCGCGCAGCACCAGATGGGTGTCGGGGTTGCCTGGGGTCTGGATGACCGCCGGGTGGCCCTGGCTGTCGACGCCGAAGTGGCGGTGCGGGTGGGCCGCCGAGCGCATGGCGTCACAGGCGATAGCGACACTGCCGTCGGTGCCGTTCTTGAAACCCACGGGCATGTCCAGGCCGCTGGCCATCTCGCGGTGGATCTGCGATTCGGTGGTGCGCGCACCAATGGCGACCCAGCTCAGCAGGTCATCGAAGTAGCCGGCGGCCATGGGCTGCAACAGTTCGGTGGCAACCGGCAGGCCCAGGCGCAGCATCTCGCGCATCAGTTCACGGGACAGGTGCAGGCCGCCGGCCATGTCGTCGCTGCCATCCAGGCGGGGGTCGTAGGCCAGGCCTTTCCAGCCGACGGTGGTACGGGGCTTTTCCACGTAGGCGCGCATCACCAGCAGCATCTGGTCGCGCACTTCATCGGCCAGGCGGGCCAGGTTGGCGGCGTATTCCAGGGCCGATTGCGGGTCGTGGATGGAGCAGGGGCCGACGACTACCAGCAGGCGTGGGTCGCGACCTTCGAGGATGGCGCGCACCGCCTGGCGGTGAGCGGCGACTTGTTGGTTCAAGGCCAGGGACAGCGGCAGTTGCTGCTTGAGTTCCAGGGAGCTGGGCAGGCGCTGGGTCAGGGTTTCATTGGCGCTGACGTGGGCGGACAGGGGCAGGGCGGATACGGACGAGTTCATGTGCGGTCTTCCTGGGCGGGCGGCGGGTTATGTCCCGCGCGCGGCCCTACTGGGGTGTTCGACAATTGGCCGTACTGGCCATAAGTGTGCAATTGCCACCGGTAGGTGACCGATCGGAGGCGGCAGGCTGTCCCGAGCGGAGGCTGCTAAATCGCCAGGCGCAAAACATGTCGTAGCGGTAATAGGTGGAGTAGTTCATGGAGCAATCCTCAGTAAGTTCGGTGTGTCGCTGAAAGTCGTGGTTGAAAATGCAGTGCCGGAAAAAACAAAACCCCCGGTCGGGAGGCCGACCGGGGGTTGAGATTTCTCTGGTAGGCGACCCGTTGAAGTGGGCGCCGGTTGGGTATCAGGCGCGCCAGTGGCTAAACCAATACCCAAAATAAAAGCTGGCCGGAGCCCGAGTGCCGTTGACCCAGGCAGCCGCGACCGAGCGCAGTGCGCTGGCAGTGTGGCGATGCAGGGAAGGGGTCTTGGACAACATGGGTTTCTCCGTAAAGTGGGGGCGAGCTTACTAGAGGCTGGTGCCGGGATTCAATCAGTAATTTCTATCGGCGCAGCACGCGGCGGCTATGGATTAAGCCTGCAGGGGATTTATGCCACACTCGCTGCTCCCGCCTGTTCGCCCTCCAAGGAATGTTCATGTCCGTACTGACCCTCGCTGCTGCCCAAACGGTGTCCATCGCGGGCGATCTACCGGCCAACCTGGCCCGGCATCAGCAGTTGATGCAATTGGCAGCGGCGCAGGGCGTGCAGTTGCTGGTGTTTCCCGAGCTGTCGCTGACTGGCTACGAACCGCAACTGGCGGCCGAACTGGCGCTAATGCCGGATGCACCGCAATTGCGGCCGCTGCGGGATCTGGCCCGGGAGCTGGAACTGACGGCGGTGGTGGGGATGCCGATTCGCCTGTCTGTTGACGGGCCGGTGCTGATTGGCGCTCTGGTGCTGGGCGGCGACGGTTCGCTGGCGGTCTACACCAAGCAGCACCTGCATGCAGGAGAAGAGCGCGCTTTTGTCGCAGGCCGGGGCGGCGCACCTTTGCCTATCGGTGGCGAAACCGTGGCTTTGGCGGTCTGCGCGGACTTCTGCCACGCCAGCCATGTGCAGGCGGCGGCCGATGCCGGCGCCGGGATCTATGCTGCCGGGGTCTTGATCAGCGAAGGTGGCTACGCTGCCGATAGCGCGCAGCTCCAGGGATACGCCCAGGAACACGGGATGCTGGTGCTGATGGCCAACCACGGCGGCCCCAGCGGTGGTTGGGCCTGCGCCGGACGCAGCGCGGCCTGGGATGCCCGGGGCCGGTTGCTGGGCGCCGTCGAGGGTGTGGGCGAGGCTTTGTTGATTGTCCGGGGTGGTACTGGGCAATGGCAGGCGCAAGTGCTGGAGGTGAGCCATTGATGGACGGCTTTTCATTACGCCCGGCGGTTGATTCGGACCTGGCGTTCGCCCGCGACCTGACCCGTTCCACCATGCTCGGCTATTACATTCGCAACGACTTGCTGTGGCAGGACGAAGCCTTCGATGTGGCCTGGGCCGGCCGCAGGAACCTGCTGATCTGCCAGGGTGCCCGGGTGCTGGGGTTTGTCAGCCTGAGCCGGGATGCGCAGGCGCTGTATGTCCGCGAATTGCATGTGCTGGAGGCTTTCCGGGGGCAGGGCGCCGGTGCCTGGACGCTGGAGCAGGTGCTGGAGCTGGCTCGCCAGGAGCGCCGAGGGTTGTTGCGCCTGACCGTGTTCAAGGGCAATCCCGCACAGCGGTTGTATGAGCGGATGGGGTTGCGGGTGGTGGGAGAGGATGATTGCTTCTGGCGCATGGAGCGCTTGTCTGATTCGCTTGCCGGAAGGCTTGGCGACGCCTGAGCGCAACGCCCTTCCGCAGGCTTTACTGTGCGTTGGGATCTATCGCGGGCGCATCCTCGAGGATGATGCCGTCCTTCATTCCCAGTAGCACCGCGACCTTGTGCGCTTCCCCTCGTTTGCCTTTCTTGCGGCCTGCCAGCACCTGATAGGTAGTGGCCGGGTCAACCCCGTGTTCACGAGCAAATTGTTGAACCGATTTACCTTGATGTTCCAGCCAGGCCTTGGCTTGTGCGGCAGTGCGGATACCGGGCATAGTTCAAAACCGTTCAAATTTGTTCAATGCTTGAAGAGTATGACACCCCCTTGGGGTGTATCAGATGGGATCATACATCCAAATGAGTGGAATCGGTTCGCGGTTGAGGCAGGAGCGAGAACGCCTGGGACTGTCGCAGAAAGTTTTTGGTGAAATAGGCGGGGTTGAAGCCAACGCCCAGGGTAAATATGAAAGTGGTGATCGTGCACCCAAGGCGGATTATCTGTCCCGGGTGGCGGCAAAAGGGGTGGATGTGCTGTATGTGCTGACCGGCAGCCGGATCCCGATCCAGAGCGGCGGGCTGAGTCAGACCGAGGAAAAGGTCCTGGATTGCTATCGGGCGCTGTTCAAGGAGGATCAGGATGCTATCTGCCGCCTGACCAGTACCCTGGCCGAGCTTTCGGCAAGCCAGGGCGAGAGGCGCAAGGCCCAGGTACGAGAGTGAGGGGCGCTGGCCTCTTTCGATGTGCACGGGGGTAGGACCGTTATTGCGCCCGGATGTTTTTTATATAGCGCTTGTGATTAGGTTTGTACGCCGCTTTTTTGCTAAGGTGTCGGGCAACCTGTAAAGACCATATCGCGAGGTGTCTGCTTGATAAGGGTGCTAGTAGTCGATGACCATGATCTCGTTCGTACGGGCATTACACGAATGTTGGCTGACATCGATGGCCTGCAAGTAGTCGGGCAGGCGGAGTCAGGGGAAGAATCCCTGCTCAAGGCGCGGGAGCTGAAGCCCGATGTGGTCCTGATGGACGTCAAGATGCCAGGCATCGGCGGCCTCGAAGCCACGCGCAAACTGCTGCGCAGTCATCCGGACATCAAGGTCGTGGCGGTCACCGTCTGCGAGGAAGATCCCTTTCCTACCCGCTTGCTGCAAGCGGGCGCGGCGGGCTATCTGACCAAGGGCGCCGGTCTGAACGAAATGGTCCAGGCCATCCGCCTGGTATTTGCCGGCCAGCGCTATATCAGCCCGCAGATCGCTCAGCAATTGGTGTTCAAGTCATTCCAGCCTTCCAGTGATTCACCGTTCGACGCCCTGTCGGAACGGGAGATCCAGATTGCGCTGATGATTGTCGGCTGCCAGAAGGTGCAGATCATCTCCGACAAGCTGTGCCTGTCGCCGAAAACCGTGAATACCTACCGCTATCGCATTTTCGAGAAGCTCTCGATCAGCAGCGATGTTGAGTTGACGCTATTGGCGGTTCGTCACGGCATGGTTGATGCCAGCCTCTGAAATGACCGAACAGTTTGATCCCAGTGCCTTTCTTTCTACCTGCAGTGGCCGCCCCGGTGTGTATCGCATGTTCGACAGCGATGCACGCCTGCTTTACGTCGGTAAAGCCAAGAACCTGAAGAACCGGCTCTCCAGCTATTTCCGCAAGACCGGCCAGGCGCCGAAGACCGCCGCCCTGGTGGCGCGCATCGCGCAGATCGAAACCACCATCACCGCCAATGAAACCGAAGCGCTGCTGCTGGAGCAGACGCTGATCAAGGAGTGGCGGCCGCCGTACAACATTCTCCTGCGCGACGATAAGTCCTACCCCTACGTGTTTCTTTCGGACGGCGACTTTCCGCGTTTCAGCATCCATCGCGGGGCGAAGAAGCAGAAGGGCAAGTATTTCGGCCCTTATCCCAGCGCCGGCGCCATTCGCGAAAGCCTCAGCCTGTTGCAGAAGACCTTCATGGTCCGCCAGTGCGAGGACAGCTACTACAAGAACCGTACGCGGCCCTGCCTGCAGTACCAGATCAAACGCTGCAAGGCGCCCTGCGTCGGCCTGGTGGAGCCTGAGATCTATGCCGAAGACGTGCGCCACTCGGTGATGTTCCTGGAAGGGCGCAGCAATGCCCTGACCGACGAACTCTCCACCGCCATGGAAGCCGCCGCCAGCACCCTGGATTTCGAAAAGGCCGCCGAACTGCGGGACCAGATCTCCCTGCTGCGTCGGGTCCAGGACCAGCAGAGCATGGAAGGTGGCACGGGCGATGTGGATGTGGTGGCGGCCTTCGTCAACCCTGGTGGCGCCTGTGTGCACCTGATCAGCGTGCGCGGCGGCCGGGTACTGGGCAGCAAGAACTTCTTTCCCCAGGTGGGTATCGAGGAGGACGTGGCCGAAGTCATGTCGGCGTTCCTCGGCCAGTATTTTGTCAGCAGCCCGGAACGCGACCTGCCTTCCGAGTTGATCGTCAACGTGGTCCATGAGGACTTCCCGACCCTGATCGCCGCCATCGACGAGCTGCGCGGGCGCGAGTTGACCATCAGCCACCGGGTACGCGGTACCCGCGCCCGCTGGCAGCAACTGGCGGTAACCAACGCCGAGCAGGCCCTGAGCGCACGCCTGGCCAACCGCCAGCACGTGGCCGCACGTTTCGAAGCCCTGGCCGAGGTGCTGAACCTGGACGAGCCGCCGCAGCGCCTGGAGTGCTACGACATCAGCCATTCCAGCGGCGAGGCGACTGTAGCCTCCTGCGTGGTATTCGGGCCGGAAGGGCCGCTGAAGTCCGACTACCGGCGCTACAACATCGAAGGCGTGACCGCCGGCGACGACTACGCCGCCATGCACCAGGCCCTGACCCGGCGCTTCAGCAAGCTCAAGGACGGCGAGGGCAAGCTGCCGGACATCCTTCTGGTGGACGGCGGCAAGGGCCAGCTGTCCATGGCTCGGGATGTGCTCAATGAGCTGGCGGTGCCGGACCTGATCCTGCTCGGCGTGGCCAAGGGCGCGACCCGCAAGGCCGGTTTCGAAACCCTGTACCTGAACGACGCAGCCCACGAATTCACCCTCAAGGGTGACTCGCCGGCGCTGCACCTGATCCAGCAAATCCGCGATGAGGCTCACCGCTTCGCGATCACCGGTCACCGCGCACGGCGTGGCAAGACCCGGCGTACCTCGACCCTGGAAGGGGTGGCGGGCGTCGGGCCGAAGCGTCGGCGGGACCTTCTCAAACATTTTGGTGGATTGCAGGAACTGTCCCGTGCAAGCATCGACGAGATTGCCAAAGCACCGGGAATCAGTAAAAAGCTCGCAGAGTTGATTTATGCAAACCTGCACAGCGAGTAGAATGCCCAATCACCTCGTAGCCAGTTGTGCCGATGAATATCCCTAATCTGATCACCGTTCTACGCGTCCTGCTCATCCCGATTTTCATTTTGCTGTTCTATTTGCCCTATAGCTGGAGCTACATGGCCGCCAGTTCAGTGTTTGCCTTCGCGGCCGCCACCGACTGGCTGGACGGCTACCTGGCGCGGCGCCTGCAGCAGAGCACACCGTTCGGTGCGTTCCTCGACCCGGTGGCCGACAAGCTGATGGTGGCGGTGGCCCTGGTGCTGCTGGTGCAGGAGCATCACAACCTGTGGCTGACCTTGCCCGCCGCGGTGATCATCGGTCGTGAAATCGTCATCTCGGCGCTGCGCGAGTGGATGGCCGAGCTCGGCGCCCGCGCGCAGGTGGCGGTGTCGAACATGGGCAAGTGGAAAACGGCGGCGCAAATGCTGGCGCTGGTGATTTTGCTGGCCAATCCCTCGGACTTCAGTTTCTGGGTGCTGGTAGGTTACGCCTTGCTGTTGGCGGCAGCGGGCCTGACCCTGTGGTCCATGCTGCAGTATCTGCGAGCCGCCTGGCCGCACCTGAAAACTGATAACGAGAAAAAATAAGTTTTTTTGAATCAAAGGCTTGACGCGCATTCGGATTTCTATAGAATGCGCAACACCAAGACGTTGCGGGAATAGCTCAGTTGGTAGAGCACGACCTTGCCAAGGTCGGGGTCGCGAGTTCGAGTCTCGTTTCCCGCTCCAAACATAGCGCTGCAGAGTTCCACGAATTCTGCAGCGATCGAAAAAAGGACCTTCGGGTCCTTTTTTCGTTTCTGCGGGCTTCACTGAAATCCAGCACCATCCAGCGCCTTCAAATCCAGGAATTGAGTCCTTCTCAAAAGGCTTGAATCCGGGCAGCGCTGAATCGGTTCGTTGCTGGAGCGGTGATGAACATCCGGCCCCTGGCCTGTTCAGTCGCTTACGATGGCGCTCTCGGATAACAGCCAGGCGCTGAATGTTTCAAGCGCCGGATAATGCTGATAGCGCGCCGCGCAGGTCAGATAGTAATTGCGACCGCTTTCCATAGGGCCAAACAGTTTTACCAGTGCCCCGGATTTGATTTCGTCTTGCACCAGAATATCGGGAACCAGCCCAATGCCGACGCCAGCGGATACCGCCTGTATAAGGTGGGCCGTGAGCTCAAAGCTTGGGCCTGTCCGCATTTTCTGGTGGTCCAGTTTGTTGAGGTCAAACCAATCGGACCAGCTATTGGGTCGAGAAACGACATTCAACAACAAATGATTGGTGACATCGTTGAGCGACATCTCAAGGCTGTCCGGCAGCGCTTTGGGGCTGGCGACAACCACCAGTTTTTCTTGTAGCAAAAGGTGCGATACGTAGCCCGGCCAGTCGCCTTTTCCCGCGTAGATGATGGCCTGCATGTCGCTCACGCTGGATGGGTTGTCGGCGTGAATGATCCTCGAGTGGACGTGCACCAGGCTCCTGGGATGACGCGCATAAAATTCATGCATTTTGGGCAGCAGCCATTTTGAACCGAAGGTCGGCAGTACCGCGAGGTTCAATGGGCCTTCTTCCTCCTTGAAGGCAATTGTCTGCAGGGTAGCGCTTCGAATTCGGCCCAGTGCGGCAGTGAGTTCATGCTGGTAAAGCGCGCCGGCAGCGGTGAGTTCGATTCTTCTTCCCTCACGTTTGAACAGCGAGACCTCAAGCTGTGATTCCAGAGCCTGCACTTGCCGGCTGACAGCGCTTTGAGTCAGGGCAAGTTCGTCTGCCGCTTTGGTAAAGCTGCAATGTCGGGCTGCTGCCTCGAAAGCGATCAGCAGGGACATCGAGGGGGTCAGTCTTCGTGGGTTCATTCATAAAGCTCATGGAAAAGCTGCAGGTTTTACGTTTGTGTGAATTGTCTTGTCCCCACAAAATCGGTGGAAAGGCCTTTGTCCTGAGCCAGGCCTCGGGCTAGGAAGCATACATAACGAGAATGCTCAGATTAGCCGTATCGCCGCTAGGAATTCCACCATGATTGCCAGGTTGCCTCCCCACGAAACTAAAAACGAACCCTGTGAGTTGTTCCTGGCTCGCCTTGAGAAAGAAGGATTCCAGGGTGAAATTGCTCGCGATCATGCTGTGAGGACAGTGCTGGCAACCGACAACTCGATCTATCAGCGTCTGCCTCAAGCCGCGGTGTTTCCCAGAAATGTGCAAGATGTCGAGCTCTTGGCCCGCCTTGCGGCGCTGGCGTCGTTCAGTTCGGTGGTACTCACGCCGCGTGGCGGCGGAACCGGAACCAATGGCCAATCGTTGACGAGCGGCGTTGTGGTGGATCTGTCGCGTCATATGCACGGCATCCTTGAGATCAACGTCGAGGAGCGCTGGGTGCGTGTGCAAAGCGGTGTGGTCAAGGACCAGCTCAATGCGGCGTTGAAACCGCACGGACTGTTTTTTGCACCGGAGTTGTCGACGTCGAATCGGGCCACGATCGGCGGGATGATAAATACCGACGCAAGCGGTCAGGGAAGCTGTACCTACGGAAAAACCCGTGACCACGTCCTGGCGCTTTCTACCATTCTGATAGGTGGGGAGCGGCTCGATAGTGCGGTCCTGGAGCGAGATTGCTGGCAGGCGCAAGCGCATCGCGACGACAAGGTTGGGGCAATTTATCGATGTGCTTCGCAGATCGCCCATGATTACGCCGAACTCATCGAGCATACCTTTCCCAAGTTGAACCGTTGCTTGACGGGATATGACCTGGCGCATCTGCGTGAGCCGAATGACCGATTCAATCTGAACAGTGTCCTGTGTGGGTCCGAAGGCTCACTGGGTTTCATTGTTGAAGCCACGCTGAATGTGTTGCCCATTCCCAAGTACTCGATCCTTGTCAACGTACGTTACGCGGGCTTCATGGATGCATTGCGCGATGCCAAGGCGTTGATGCAGCTCGAGCCATTGTCCATCGAGACGGTCGACTCCAAGGTCCTCGGGCTGGCCATGAACGACATCGTCTGGCACGGAGTCGCCGAGTACTTTCCCCAAGAACCCGATGTGCCAACCCTGGGAATCAACCTGGTGGAGTTCAGCGGCGACGATGAGGAAGTGGTTCAGCTGCGTGTTCATGAGTTTGTCCGGCACCTTCAGCAGGACACCAGTGTGGTGCGATTGGGGCACACCCTTGCCATCGGTGCAGAGGCATTGAAGCGGGTTTACGCGATGCGCAAGCGTGCGGTGGGGCTGCTGGGGAATGTCAAAGGTTCCGCCAGGCCCCAGCCGTTCGTTGAAGATACTGCGGTTCCTCCCGAGAACCTGGCTGATTTCATTGCGCAATTTCGGGCGCTTTTGGATAGCCATGGTTTGGAATATGGCATGTTCGGCCACGTTGACGCCGGGGTCCTGCATGTGCGGCCGATTCTGGATATGAAAGACCCCGCCCAGGCGGCCTTGATCCAGACCATTTCCGATGCCGTCGCCGAGCTGACGCAAAAGCACGGTGGCTTGCTCTGGGGGGAGCATGGCAAAGGGTTGAGGTCGCAATATGTGCCGGACTACTTCGGCGAACTCTATCCGGCGCTGCAGGAACTCAAGTCGGCTTTTGACCCGTACAACCAACTCAACCCGGGAAAAATCGCCACGCCACACACGCTACCTGACGCTCGGTTGACTCGAGTTGATGAGGTCACGTTGCGTGGCGAGCTGGATCGTACGATTGATGAGCGGGTGTGGTTGCATTACGACGCCGCGGTCCATTGCAACGGCAACGGCGCCTGCTACAACTTCGACCCCGATGACGCCATGTGCCCTTCCTGGAAGGGCACTCGAAATAGAATTCACTCGCCCAAGGGGCGCGCTTCTCTGATCCGGGAGTGGCTGCGCTTGCAGGGGCAGCAAGGTGTCGATGTGTTGGTTTCACAAGGGGCTCGCCCTTTAGCGGCCACGGTGATCAGCTTCGCCAGGCGTGCTGCCAATACGGTTGCGCACAAGATGGGCCAGAAAGACTTTTCCCATGAGGTCTACGAGGCGATGGCAGGGTGCCTCGCCTGCAAGTCCTGTGCGGGTCAGTGCCCGGTGAAAGTCAACGTGCCCGACTTTCGCTCACGATTCCTCGAGCTTTACCACAGCCGATATCTGCGCCCATTGAAGGATTACCTCATCGGTTCTCTGGAGTACACGATTCCCTACTTGGCCCGTGTGCCGCGCTTGTACAACGGGATCATCGGTTCTGGGATGGTGGGGGCGTTTCTTCGGCGCGTTGCCGGTATGGTCGACAGCCCGCTGCTGAGCTTGCTGAATTTTGATGACGTTTGCCGCCGCTGGAAGGTGCGCGTGGCGTCGCCAGTGCTTCTTGAAGGGCTGGACGAGGCGCAGCGTAAACGCAGCGTTATTCTCGTGCTGGACGCCTTCACCCGTTATTTCGAGACACCGCTGCTCGCGGACTGGATCGAGTTGATTTCCAGGCTCGGGTTTGAGGTGTACATCGCGCCGTTCGCGGCCAATGGCAAGCCGCTGCAGGTTCAGGGCTTTCTAAAGGCATTCGAACAAGCCGCGCATTTCAACGCCCGATCGCTTCGCGAACTGCATCAATATCAGATTCCGTTGGTGGGGCTTGATCCCGCGATGACCTTGGTTTACCGCCAGGAGTACGTCAAGACCCTGGGTGAGGACCAGGCCCCAGCGGTTCTGCTGCCGCAGGAATGGCTTGTGGAGGTGCTTGTGCAATCAGCGGTGAGCGCCGACGAAGGTACTTACTACTTCCTGCCGCACTGCACCGAGAAGACCAACGAGCCGGGCAGTGTGGGCCTGTGGCAGACGATCTATGCGCGAGTCGGCTTGAGGTTGCAGGTGCAAGCCAGTGGGTGTTGTGGAATGTCCGGAACCTACGGGCACGAAACACAAAATGCCGAGACGTCCGAGGTTATTTACCGACAGTCCTGGGGGCCATTGGTGGCCCGTCTTAATGGGGCAGGGCGCCTGCTGGCGGATGGGTACTCGTGTCGAAGCCAGGTCAAGCGCAAGGACGGGCAGCTTGTCCTGCACCCGCTCCAGGCGTTGCTGAGGTTCCTGCGCGACACCGCCACCCCATCTTCAGGATGCTGATTGGCGCGAGCCTGAGGCGGCTTGGCCGCCTCGCGTTTCTTAAGGTATTGATTGGAGGCCATCGGCCCAGCGAAAACCGATGTGCGCAGATCGTCGAGCGGTATCAGAACCCATAGAGCTTTGCAGGGTTATCAACCAAAATCTGCTTGATGAGCGCGTCATCGTTTTCAACCCAGTTAAACAGCATCTCCAGCAGACTGGCATCGTTGGGCATGGGTACCGGTATACAAGGATGTGGCCAGTCGCTCGCCCACAGTAAGCGGTTTGGATTCGCTTCGATCAACGCCCGAGCGTAGGGCGTTACGTCGTCGTAAGGGAAGTCCTTCGATGCTGTAAAGCGATAAGCCCCTGAAAGCTTGACCCACACACGACCTTCTTTTAGCAGCCGCAGCAGGTCGGTGAATCCTGGATGTCCCAGCCCGCAACTGGTGGGCATGTGCCCCATGTGGTCGATGACGACTGCGACGGGCAGGCTGGCCACGGTCTCGTACAAGTCGGCGAACTCAGTGATATCGATCAGTAGCTGTAGGTGCCAGCCAAGTGGCGCGACTTTTTCTGCCAGCGCTGCAACATCCGATACCTCAACACCGCTTTTGAAGATCAGGTTGACGCGCACGCCGCGCACCCCGAGGCGATGCATTGCCCACAAGGTTTCTGTATCGGTATCGGCATCGATCACCACAACGCCGCGGAATGCGCTGCCCGCTTCTTTCAGTGCCGCGAGCGTTGTGCTGTTGTCCGCCCCATAGACGCTGGGTTGGACGATGACCCCGCGACTTAGCCCCAGGGTTTTTTGGACGCGCTGAAATGCCTCCAGTGGAGCGGGCGGCGGCGTGTAGGAGCGGTGAGGAGAGAAGGGTTGGCCATTATCGTCACCAAAAACGTGGAAGTGGCAGTCGCACGCGCCGTCAGGCAAGGTGCGTAGCAATGTACGAGGTTCTGGGTCCGGGCCTGCGCATTGCGGTGCGTAGGTCTCTCCCAGCGAACTCATCCGAGTAATTTCCCAGCCTTGCAATCCTCGCAATCCGTTGCGTTCGGCGGAGTTGATGATTTGTTGCCAGGTGACTCGTCTGGCAAGGTCGGGATCGCCGAGCCTGATCGCTTCGAAGATCGCCTGATGCTCAGCCAGTAGCGTCTCGCCAAGGTCGCTGGAGCGAACCAGGTGGTTCTCCAGTAACGCCGCTTCGTAGACGTGGCTGCACAGAAAAATGATGAAGTTGCGAAAGTATTCATTGCCTGTGGCATCGGCAATTGCGCGCTTGAACTGCAGGCTGTGTTCCACCATGTCCTGACGGTTTTGGATACTGGCGCGCAGGGTGTCCAGTGCCGCTTCAATCTTGTTCAACTGACTGAGTGACCGGCGTCTGGCGGCCATGGCGGCCGCGGCGACTTCGAGGTCCAGGCGCAGCTCATACAGTTGACGCAGCTTGGTGCTATCGGTGAGCTCCTCTTGAGTAATCCGGAAGCTGCTTTGGTTGGCTTCGGTTGCAACAAATACCCCAAGCCCCTGGCGACTGACGACGAGGCCGGCCGAATTGAGCCGAGCGACAGCTTCACGCACTACATTTCGGCTAACGGCAAAAGCCTCTGCCAACCGGCTTTCCGTGGGGATGCGATCACCTGGGCGGAGTCGACCTTCACGTATTTCGCTTTCCAGGTGACGAAAAATTTCAACCGAGAAGTGATCGCGTCGGCCAATTGCTTTTATAGTCATTTTACTCAGTCATCAAATGTCAGTTTCAAAAGCTTGAAACGTCAAACGCCCACGTAACGAACATTGCGTGGGCGTTACTCTAACAAATGATGGCTGGCTCAGTGTAATTGCTTGCCCTTGGTTTCCGGGAGGAAGAAGGTCACCACCAGGACAAGGCAGTAGGCTCCTCCCGCGAAGATCGCGATGGCGGTGCCGAGGCTGTATTTGGCGCTTATAAAGCCTACGAGTCCGGGAAACAGAGCGCCTACCGCTCGCCCAAAGTTATAGGAGAATGCCTGGCCATTGGCCCTCACTGCTGAAGGATAAAGCTCAGTCAAAAAGGCGCCCATGCCGCTGTAGATACCTGAAGCTGCGAAGCCCAGTGGAAAGCCGAGAAACAGCATTTGAGTGTTGGTCAAGTTCAGTTGCATGTAGCAGACCACACTGATGGCCGACAGAACGGCGAAGATGATGAAGTTGGGGCGGCGCCCCAGGCGGTCAGACAGGAAGGCGCCGCAGACATAGCCAAAGAATGAACCGATGATGACCACCATCAGATAGCTACCGGTGCCAAAGACCGACAGGCCCTTTTCCAGTTTCAGATAGGCTGGCAACCACGTGGTGATTGCGTAGTAGCCACCTTGAACGCCCATGCAGAGCAGGGCGGATAGCAGCGTGGTGCGCAGGAGCGAGGGTGAGAAAATGTGCCAGAAAGGAACCGAGTTGCCTGTTTCGCTCTGGTGCTTTTTAGTCCGCAGGAATACCTCGGGCTCTGGTACATATTTACGAATGTAGAGGACCAGAAGTGCCGGAACGATGCCGATCCAAAACAGCGACCGCCAGGCAATATCTTCGGGAAGCAAGCTGAAGGACAGTGTGTAGAGCAGTGCGGCGGCGCCCCAGCCAATGGCCCATCCGCTTTGCACGATACCCACGGCTTTGCCGCGATGTTGCGCTCGAACCATTTCGCCGATCAGTACCGATCCCACGGCCCACTCACCTCCGAACCCGAGCCCCTGCAGTGCCCGAAGGACAAATAACTGTTCGAAGTTTTGCGCAAAGCCGATCAATACGGTGCAGATCGAGAACCACAGAATACTGATCTGCAGCAACCGCACACGACCGTATCGGTCTGCCAGAATGCCCGCTCCCCATCCGCCAATGGACGAGAAAAGTAAGGTCACGGTACTCAGTAGCCCCACTGAACCCTTGTCAATGTGCCAAAGGGTCATCAGCGAGGCGATGACAAAGGTGAACACCATGAAATCCAGGGCGTCCAAGGCCCAGCCACCAAATGCGGAATAGAAGGTGCGTTTTTCAACGGTATTAAGTTCGCTAAACCAACTCATTATTATTCTCCGGGCAGCACCGCAGTTCTGCTTGGTTATTGTTTTTGTTATTTGAAGTCGTACAGGGCGCCAGGGTTATCAACCAGAATGCTCTGTCGTTGGCGTTCGCTGGGCGCCCATGAAAGCAAGCGATCCAGCAATGAACTTGTGTCGGGCGTACTTTCGAGTGCTACGTGAGGCCAGTCGCTGCCCCACACCATTCGTTCCGGGGCAACGGCCAGCAAGGCATGGGCGAGCGCATCTGTATCGGCATAGTCCGGACGCTGATCACTCAGGCGGTAAGCGCCCGACAACTTGACCCACCAACCGTGCTCCGCCACGTTCCTCAGCAGCAACTCAAACCCCGGTTCCTTAATGCCCAGATGGGCCGGGAAGTGCCCGAAGTGATCAATCACGACAGCGCAAGGCAACTTGGCCATCCGAGCCTCAATCTCACTTAGAAGCCGAACATCAATCAGAAACTGCATATGCCAGCCAAGGTCGGCAATTCGATGGGCCAGGTGCTCCATCAAGTCCAGATTCACTCCGCCTCGAAACAGAACGTTGATGCGAACACCACGCACACCCAAGGCATGCATATGCGCCAGTTCGTCGTCGCCAACGTGTTCGTCTACTACCGCGACCCCTCTCAGTTGGTCCTGATGACGGTGCAACACTTCGAGCATGTACCGGTTATCGGTGCCATAGACGCTCGGCTGCACCAAAACCCCTCGCTGCATTCCCATCGCCCGCAACACCTCCAGATACAGCGCCTCAGGTGCCGGAGGCGGGGTGTAGCTACGGTCGGGTACCAGTGGATAGCGCTCAAGATCGCCGGAGATTACGTGTGCATGGGTGTCGCATGCCCCGGCCGGCATTACGAAGCTCGGGGCCCGGACCTCTGCTCCAGGGGGCGCGCACAAAGGCGGCGAGTCGGTGGCGGGTCGCAAGTGAGACATGGATTTCATCCCCTCGACAGCCTTTCGCGCGTCATCACGGTTGAAAAGCGGCACTTGTTAGTTGTTGGTTGTTGGTTGTCCTACAAGTGCAGGCATGTTGAGTTTTTGCCTCTGCCTTGTCAATGCGTGCAGGCGTGGTTTTTTACACGGGGGTGGGGGGCGTCATCGGGATGCCTGGTCGAGATTGCTCAGCCCCCGGCCGAACCGGCCCAGGCTGAACGAGGTATTGAGCAACGCCGGCGGGCCAAGCGGCGGCCCGCCTCGGTTCTAAAGCTCGGCCGCTGAAAAACCGTTGCGCTGGAAGAACCGGTCCAGCTCCCGGGGCAGGGGCTCCACGCCGGTGAAGATCTTCAAGTACTCGGGGATGTAGCGCATGCGCTGCGCCATCGGTTCCTGGGTGTTCATGCTGATGTAGCCGATCTGGGTCAGGTAGATCGAGCGCGCGCGGGTGACGGCGGCGTCATGGGCGAAACCGAAACGGTCGAACATCTGTGCCAGGGCCTGCACCCGCTGTGCATCGGCCTGGCGGATCTCGTGCGCCACTTCGGGGGATTGCAGGGCCCAGCTGCGCATGGCGAACTCGAACTGTGAATCGAACAATTCGCTGTTCAGCCAGCAGTCGAAGACGTTGAGAATCGCCTCGGTGATGGATTCGGCATAGGCCTCGGACTGTGACACCAGGCTCAAGGTGTTCTTGTTCTTCCACAGATTAACCAAGGCTTCGAGCAGGGCTTCGCGGTCCTGGAAATACCAGTAGAAACTGGTGCGCGACAGGTTGAGTTTCTTCGCCAGCGGCATCACCCGCACCGCATCCACTCCCGATTCCTTGAGGCTCTCATAGGCCGCGTTGAGCCAGCTTTCCAGAGAGCCGCGGCCGGCAGCTTCCACATTGTTGCTGGTTGCTTTCATGGGGCATTTTTTCCTTGTCCGTTTAACCTTGACGGGGCGAATGTACACCACTGTCAGTGTCATTGACACTGGTGTACATTGAGGTCTATCGTCTGCCTTGCCTGATGACCAGTATGCGAGACCGATATGAATAACGATCCGCTTCTTCAGCCCTATCGCCTCAAGCACCTGACACTTCGCAACCGCATTATCACCACCTCCCACGAGCCGGCGTACCCCGAAGAGGGCATGCCGAAGAAATTGTACCGGGCCTACCACGTCGAGCGCGCCAAGGCCGGCGTGGCCATGACCATGACTGCAGGCTCGGCGGCGATCTCCCGCGATAGCCCACCGGTGTTCAACAACATCCTGGCGTACAAGGACGAAGTGGTCGGCTGGATGAAAGACCTCACCGACGAATGCCACGAGCATGGCGCGGCGGTGATGATCCAGCTCACCCACCTGGGGCGCCGCACCCGCTGGGACAAGGGCGATTGGCTGCCGGTGGTGTCCCCTTCGCACAATCAGGAGCCGGCACACCGAGCCTTTCCCAAGAAGCTGGAAATCTGGGATATCGAACGCATCATCCGCGATTACGCCGACGCCGCCGAACGCATGCAGGCCGCCGGCCTGGATGGTATCGAACTGCAGGCCTACGGCCACCTGATGGACCAGTTCTGGTCGCCATTGACCAACGAGCTGGAGGGCGCCTACGGCGGTTCATTGCACAACCGCCTGCGGTTTACCTTCGAGGTGCTGAGTGCGATTCGCCAGCGGGTGGGCCCGGAGTTTATCGTCGGCATCCGCTACACCGGCGATGAGGTGCTGGCCGGCGGCCTTGAGAAAGAGGAGGGGCTGCACATCTCGCAGCTGTTGAAAGACAGCGGCATGGTCGATTTTCTCAACGTGATTCGCGGCAATATCGCCACCGATGCCGGGTTGACCGACATCATCCCGATCCAGGGCATGCGCAATGCACCGCACCTGGACTTTGCCGGGGAGATTCGTGCCCTGACCGGTTTCCCCACCTTCCATGCGGCGAAGATCCCCGATGTCGCCACCGCCCGCCACGCGATTGCCTCGGGCCTGGTGGACATGGTGGGCATGACCCGTGCGCACATGACTGACCCGCACATCGTGCGCAAGATCATCGAGAACCGTGAAGATGAAATCCGCCCCTGTGTCGGCGCCAATTATTGCCTGGACCGGATCTACAACGCCGGCGCCGCCTACTGCATTCACAATGCCGCCACTGGCCGCGAAACCAGCATGCCCCACGAGGTGCCGAAGGCCGCGCACCCGCGCAAGGTCCTGATCATCGGCGCCGGCCCCGGTGGCCTGGAGGCGGCGCGGGTCGCCGGCGAGCGCGGGCATGAAGTGCTGGTGCTGGAGGTGGCCGACCAGCCCGGCGGGCAGGTGCGCCTGACCGCGCAGTCCGAGCGGCGCAAGGAGATGATCAGCATCATCGATTGGCGCATGGCGCAGTGCGAGCGCCTGGGGGTGAAGTTTCGTTTCAACACCTGGGCCGATGCGGCGATGGTCCTCGATGAAAACCCCGACGTGGTGATCGTCGCCACCGGCGGCTTGCCCCATACCGAAGTCCTGCACAGCGGCAACCAGTGGCTGGTGTCGAGCTGGGACATCATCTCCGGCGACGTGAAGCCTGGGCGCAATGTGCTGGTGTACGACGATGCCGGCGATCACGCAGGTTTGCAGGCTGCCGAGTTCATCGCCCGCAGCGGCGCCAGGACCGAGATCATGACCCCCGACCGCTCGTTCGCGCCGGAGGTGATGGGCATGAACCTGGTGCCTTACATGCGCTCGCTGCAGCAGTTGGACACCACCTTTACCGTCACTTACCGGCTCAAGGCCGTGGAGCGCCAGGGCGAGCAGTTGCTGGCGACCATCGGCACCGACTACAGCGACCTGGAGAAAACCCGACTGGTGGACCAGATCGTGGTCAACCACGGCACCCGGCCCCTGGACGAGCTGTATTTCGAACTGCAGCCCATGGCCACCAACGAAGGCGCCGTGGAGTACAAGGACCTGATTGCCGGCACCGCGCAAAACCTGGTGACCAACCCTCAGGGGCGTTTCCAGTTGTTCCGGATCGGCGATGCGGTGTCATCGCGCAATACCCACGCGGCCATTTACGACGCACTGCGCCTGGTCAAGGACCTCTAGCCACTGCTTGCGCCCTGTTTTGCACAATAAGAAAGACAGCCGTCATCCGTTTCCCTAGCGTCAAGTCACTGCCCCGAACGTTGGTCTGACTGGTTTTGATAAACCTCAAACTCTTCCCAGCGGAGGTTGTTGCATGCACACGGATACCGATTTCACCGAGCTGCTCAATGTCGTTCCCCCAAGCCCTCTGCACTATCGCAGTGATGCCAGCGTCACCGGCCATGCCCTGGCCCCGGTGGACCACGGCCTGCTGGCGGCCTATGCCGCGATCGACCGGCCGGCGCTGCGCCAGTACCGCCTGGAGCGCATTCGCCAGCAACTGCGCAAGCAGGATTACGCCGGCGTGCTGCTGGCCGACCCGATCAATATCCGCTACGCCACCGATACCAATAACCTCGGCCTGTGGGTGATGCATTCCCCTAGCCGTTACGTATTCGTGGCCACCGATGGCCCGGTGGTGCTGTTCGAGTTCGACAGCAGCCGGCACAACAGTGAGCACATCGAGACCATCGATGAAATTCGCCCGGCGATCCCCTGGCTGTATTTCCTGGCCGGCCCACGGGTCGAGGAGAAGGCCGAACGCTGGGCCCTGGAGGTGGCCGACCTGCTGACCCGGCATGGCGCCGGCAATCGTCGCCTGGCAGTGGACCGCTGCGACCCCTGGGGCGCGGAAAAGCTCAAGGCCAGGGGCATCCAGCTGTTCGATGCCCAGCCGCTGATGGAGCAGGCGCGGCTGATCAAGTCGGTGCAGGAGATTGCCAGCCACCGGGTGTCGATGGATGTGTGCGACCTGGCGATTGCCCGCATGCGCGCCAGCCTGGTGCCGGGCATCACCGAAAACCAGCTGTGGAGCATCATGCACGGGACCAACGTGGCCCAGGGCGGGGAGTGGGCCGAGAGCCGCCTGCTGAACTCCGGGCCGCGCACCAACCCCTGGTTCCAGGACGCCTCGGACAAGCTCATCGCGGCCGGGGAGATGGTCTGTTTCGACACCGACATGGTGGGCCCGGGCGGTTATCTCTCGGACATCTCCCGCAGCTTCATCTGCCCCGGCAAGGCGCCGACGGCGGCCCAGCGCGACCTGCTGGACATCGCCTCGCAGCAAATCAGTTTCAATCTCGACCTGCTGCGCCCGGGGCTGTCGTTTCGCGAGTTCGCCGAGGGCTGCTGGCCGGTGCCCAGGCAGTTCGAGCACAACCGCTACATGATGATGCTGCACGGTGTGGGCCTGGTCGATGAGTACCCCAGCGTGGCCTACGCGGTGGACTTTGCCGAGTGGGGCTATGACGGCCACTTCGAGGAAAACATGGTGCTCTCGGTGGAGAGCTACATCGGCGAGCGGGGCGGCCATGAAGGCGTGAAGCTCGAAGAGCAGGTGCTGATTACCGCTGCTGGAGCGGTCAAGCTTTCCCGTACCCCGTTAGTCGACGGCGATCGATAACAGTGGTTGTTGCCTGATTCTTGCAGGCACGGCGTCTACCCTGTCCGGAGAAAAACAATGAGCAGCATGACCGTGATCGAAAACGCCAGCCCCCTGGCACCGCCCCCGGTACCCAGCGCCGAACCTTTCCTGCGACTGGAGGCGATCCATAAGCAATTCGGGCCTTACCCCGTATTGCACGACGTGTGTTTCGAGATGGCCAAGGGTGAGGTGGTGGCGATCATCGGCCCCAGCGGCTCGGGTAAAAGCACCTTGCTGCGTTGCATCAACCAACTGGAGCCCGCGACCCGGGGGCGGGTCAGCATGGGCGGGGTGGCTATCGAAGCCGGGCGCCCGCTGCCCCGGAGCGAGCTGCTCAATCTGCGCCGGCGCATCGGCATGGTGTTCCAGTCGTTCAACCTGTTTCCGCACCTTACGGTGCTGCGCAACGTCAGCCTGGCGCAGGTCCGCACCCTCGGCCGCAGCGCCGAGGAAGCTGACGCCCGCTCTTTGCAGTTGCTGGACCGGGTGGGGCTCGCGGACAAGGCCAACGCCTATCCGGCGCGCTGCTCCGGCGGCCAGCAGCAACGCATCGCCATCGCCCGGGCCCTGGCGCTGGATCCGGAGCTGATGCTGTTCGATGAGCCGACCTCGGCCCTGGACCCCGAACTGGGCCTGGAAGTGCTGGCGGTGATGAAGGAGCTGGCGCGCGAGGGCATGTCGATGCTGGTGGTGACCCACGAGATGCACTTTGCCGAGACGGTGTCCGACCGGGTGGTGGTGATGGCCGAAGGGCGGATCATCGAGCAGGGGCCCAGCGCCCAGGTTATGCGCGAGCCGCAGCACGCGCGGGTGGCGCAGTTTCTCCAGGCCGTGAGGAATCGCTGATGGCGGATATTCTGCTGGTCCTGTTGCGCGGCGTGCCCTGGACCCTGAGCGTGACCCTGGGCGCTTTCTGCATCGGCGTGGTGCTGGGCTTTCCACTCTGTGCCCTGCGTCTGTCGAACCTGAAGCTGTGTCGCTGGCTGGCGGCGATGCTGGTGCTGACCCTGCGTTCGATACCGCCCATCGTCTGGCTGTTCTTCATCTTCTTCGGCATCGGAGGCGGCTACATCGCCTTGTCGCCGTTCGCTGCCGCGGTGCTGGGCCTGGGGCTGATCACCGCGGCGCATATGTCGGAGGTGTATCGCGGTGCCTTTGCGGCGATCCCCCAGGGGCAGTACGAGGCGGCGCAGGTGCTCAATCTGTCGGCGCCCCAGCGCTTTTTCGATGTGATGCTGCCGCAACTGGTGCGCATCGCCATTCCCACCTCGGCCACCTATGCCATTGGCTTGCTCAAGGACTCGGCCGTGGCCTCGACCATCGGTGTCGGTGACGTCAGCTTCCAGGCGTACCAGATGTCCCAGCAAACCTTTCAAGGGCTGGAGGTGTACAGCGTGGCGGCGCTGGTCTACCTGATTCTCAGCGTACCGGTGGCGCTGTTCTCGCGCTGGCTGTCGGCCACCCTGAAGCAGAGGGTTGCCCGATGAACGAGAACCTGACGATGTGGCTGGCCTGGTTTCCCGAGCTGTGGAAGGGTTTTGTGCTGTCAATTCAGGTCACCGCCGCCAGCCTGGCACTGGGGGTGGTCCTTGGGTTGTTGCTGGCGCTGGGTGTGTCGGCGCCCCGCCGGGCAGTGCGCTACCCCTCGTTGCTGATTGTCGAGCTGGGGCGTGGCGCGCCGGCGTTGATCCTGTTGCAGTACTTCTATTTCGGCCTGCCTTCGGCAGGCCTGACCCTAAGTTCTTTCTGGGCGGCAGCCCTGGCGCTGGCCTACTGCACTGCGGCCTACACCAGCGAGATCATCCGTGGCGGCATCGAGGCGGTGGCCCAGGGGCAGAACGAGGCGGCCGAGGTGATCGGCCTGAACCGCTTCGATGCACTGCGTTTCATCATCTTGCCCCAGGCGTTGCGGGTGGCTCTGCCGTCGTTGCTGGGGTTCTCGATCATGATGTTCCAGGCCGCGTCGTTGTGTTTCACCATCGCGCTCCCGGAAATCGTCAGCCGCGCCTCGGCCATCGGTTCATCCACCTTCGAGTACATGCCGGTGCTGACCCTGGCCGGCCTGATGTATGCCGCTGTGTGTGCGCCCGCGACCCTGGGTGTGGCGGCGCTGGAGAAAAAACTGGCCCCCAGCCAGCACGCATGACCTGCTCGAGCCGTCTTTCGGCTGCCATTCTCTTAATGCAACCCATGCACAGGTGAAGCCATGATCCGTTCATTCAAACGCATTGTTCGTTGGGCGTTCCTTTGTTCCTCCCTGGCGGGAGGTTCGGTGCTGCTCGGTGCCCCCCAGGCTCTGGCCGACTGCAAGCCGGCCCACTCGTTTGAAACCCTGACTCCGGGGGTGTTGAGCGTCGCGGCCTGGGTCTTCCCGCCGTACTCGATCCCCGGGCCGGGCAACCAGTTGAGCGGGGTCGATGGTGAAATCATCAAGCGCATCGCTGCCAGGGAGTGCCTGGATATCAAGCTGACAGTGGTGGACCCGGCGGCGGTGGTCCAGTCGGTGATCGCACGGCGGGCCGACGTCGGCATCGGCGACTGGTACCGTACCGCCGAGCGCAGCAAGGTCCTGGGTCTGACCGCGCCGCTGTACCTGGACGTGATGGGGATCATTTCCAGCGAGGGCTATTCGAAAATCTCCGAGCTCGAAGGCCAGCGCATCGGCACGGTGCAGGGTTACCTGTGGGTCGACGACTTGAAAAAGGCCTTTGGCGACAATCTGGTGCTCTACCCCAACCCGGTGGCCATGGCCCAGGACCTGGCGGCCAAGCGGATTGCGCTGGGCATCGACAGCTTTGCGGTGGGTGTGGCTTCGCAGCAGAAGGGAGCCTACCGGGGCATGAGCATCAAGGTTTCGGAGCCCGACCCGCGGGTTAAGGCTACCCTGGAGCCGGGGCAGACCAGTTTTCCCCACACCAAGGCCAATACGGCGCTGAGTGTGGCGCTCAATGAAAACATCCAGGCCTTGCATGCTTCTGGCGAAATTGCCGAGATACTCGGCTCGTTCGGCCTGGATAAACAAGCCGCCAACGTGGGGGCGCCACGCCTGGTGGAATGACCCGCAGCCCCGGGCCCGGTGGCCAGGGCGGTTGTGCAGCAGCGTCAGGGAGCAATCGATGCAAGAGAGTGCAGCGTTCAAGTGTCTGTCGCTGGCAGAGGCCAGGGATTTTGCCCAGCGCTGCTGCCTGCAGGCGGGCAGCAGCCAGGAAGTGGCCCAGGCTCTGGCCGAGGCCACGGTATCGGCCCAGGGTCATGGCCTGGCCAGTGTGGGTTTCGAGCATCTGGCCGATTACCTGCACGGGTTTGCCAGCGGGCGCATAGCGGGCTTGGCCAAGCCACTGATCACCCAGCTGGCCCCGGCGATGATCCGTTGCGATGCGCGCGCGGGCATTGCGCAACTGGGGTTCGATCAGGCCTTTGGTGCTGTGTGTGACAGCACCCGGCAGTTGGGAATCAGCCTGTTTGCCCTGCACAACGGGTTTACCTGTGGCGAGCTGGGCTACTACACCCGGCGCCTGGCCGCAGAAGGCCTGGTGGCATTGGCGTTCTGCAACGGCCCGGCGCTGTTGACCGTGGCCGGCCAGCGCCAGCCGATCTATTCCACCAACCCCCTGGCCTTCGCCGCTCCCTGCGGCGACGGGCGCCTGCTGCTGATCGACCAGGCCAGCAGCGCCACGGCCTTCGTCAACCTCCTCAAGGCGGCCGAGGCCGGGGAGCCCATCCCCGAAGGCTGGGCAGTGGATGCCCAGGGCGCAGCCACCCTGAGTGCCCGGGAGGCCATGCACGGTGCCTTGCTGGCGTTCGGCGGCAGTCGCGGGGCCAACATCGCCTTGCTGGTCGAAGTGCTCGCCGGCGGTGTCGCCGGGGGCAACTGGTCGCTGGATGCGCCCGATTTTCGAAGCGGCGCACAATCGCCGGGTTCGGGCCTGCTGGTGATCGCCATCGCCCCGCACCTGCTCGACGAGCAGTTCGAGGCTCGACTGGCGCGGCAGATGCAGCGCCTGGCCACCCTGGGGGTTCACCCTCCGGGGCAGGCCAAGCAGCAGGCCTGGGCCCGGGCGCAAATAGAAGGAATCAGCTTGCCCATGGCGCTGTATCAGCAGCTGGCGGCGCGCGTCTAGGGGGGAGCGAGTTCTGCCGTCAGAGCCCCAATCGTTGCAGCGATGCCAGGGAGCGGCTTACCTGGCGGATGACATGGGTGGCCAGAAGCGATTGCGCGGGGCATCACAACCGGCGCAGCCGGTGTTTGAATAATCCCCGGAATAATGCTGTGATTGCGCCCGTCACGCCCCCCGGCGGCCCTGCTTTTTTCAGAGACACTGCGAAATGGATAGCCAAGAAACGACAGCCAGGATGTCGCAGTTGCCTCCCGGCGATGACCTGTCCACGCGCCTGCAAGGGATTGCTGCCCAGACCGCACTGGTGTTGGAAACCAACAATCTGCGCGGCGGCAAGAATGCAGGCGAGGCCTTGAGCAGCCTCCAGCGGCTGATTGCCCGGCTGGCCCTGCAAAGTCTGGCGCCCCAGGCTTTTGCCCAGTGGATCATCACCCATGACGGCCTCGACCTTGAGGCACGCCAGGCGCTGTGCAGCCTGGCCGGCTGTGCGTTGGAGTTCATCGAGATCGATGCCGGCACCGGTTACTACGATGCCAAGAATGTCGGTTTCGATGGCGTCGACCAGGCGCGCTGCCAGTACGTGGTATTCGCCGATGCCGACTGCCTGCCCGATGCCCGTTGGCTGGAAGAGTTGCTGCTGCCCTTTGTGCAACCCGAGGCGCCCGTGGCGGTGGCCGGGCGCACCAGCTACGCGCCGAGCGTCGCCGGCAGTGCGCTGACCGCCATCGACTTCATGTATTTCCCCAGCCCCTTGCGCCACGGCGCCACGCGTAACTTCTACGCCAACAACGTGGCTTTTCGCTGTGCCACCTTCGAGCAGTATCGCTACGAGCCCCTGGATGGCATCTATCGTGCCCATTGCCAGGTCATGGGCCTGCGCCTGCAAGCGGCGGGGGTGGCGGTGGCCTATGCGCCGGCGGCACACACCGAGCACCGGCTGCCCGACAGCCAGGGCGAGGTGTTCAAGCTGCGCTGGCTCAGGGGCGGCGACAGCGTCGGCCTGACCCCGTACCTGGTGCGCGCCTACATGCCGGGCTGGCTGCAATGGCTCGGGCGCAGTGGGCCGCTGGGGCCTTTGTGCGTGATGGTCGGGCGCCTGGGCTACAGCCTGCGAGCCCTCAACCACCAGGACCTGCCGCCCCTGCACGGAGCCCGGCGCCTGGGGGCCATGGCCATGGTCACTGCCATCTCGTTGCTCGACACTGCCGGCGCCGTGGTGCGTGGCTGCGGGCTGTCCATCGGCCGCTCCAGTGCCCGGCACAGTGAAGCGTTGTCCTACCACCGCAACCTGGATTGATCCGCGTCGCGCCGTATCGTCGCACGCCGTTCGCGTGCCCAGAGGAAGTCCCCATGCAGAACCCTTCTCTTGCCTCATTCGGCCGTTCCCTGGCGTGCCTGGCCTTGCTGGCACTCGGTGCCCAGGCCCAGGCCGCTCCCGGCGAGTTCGTCGGTCGCGGGGTGTACCACTTCGCTTCGGACAGTGGCTGCGCCACGTTCGCCTCCAGCAACCTCGACTGCAACCGCATCGCCCTGGACGTGAGTGATGCGCGGGCCAGTGTCGACCGGCAAACCCATGCCATCGTCATCGACGCCGACAGCAACCACGACAGCAAGACCGTGATCGGCGACATTCTGCTGCACGGCAGCGGCATCGCCAGCGACGGCCAGCGTGTGCCCCTGAGCCTGCAGGTGCTGCTGCGCCGTTCGGGCAAGGTGTGGAAATCCGATACCTATGTGCACGCACCGGTGCGTGGCAAGTTCCGTGACATCAGCCTCGATCCCTATCAGATCAGCGTCCGTGAAGGCACCCGTGAGCGCGTGCTGTTCAGCCCCGAACAGGCGCGCAACGTATTGGCCCAGCCGTCGATCGCGGCGCGCCTGGCCAGTTATTTCGTGGTGGTGCGCCCCAGCGATGCGCAGCACCCGACAGCGGGCGACATCACCATCGGCCTGGGCGTCGGCCGAGTGTCGAAGTCGCTGATGCGTGCCAGCTTCAGTACCAGGCAGCCGGGCAGCGAAGCGCTGGAGCAGGTGCTGCAGCAGGGCACCTGGAACCTCGACCTGCAGGCCCTGAGCGGGCAGATCCCGCTGTGGGTGGTACAGCGCCAGCTGTTTGTCTTTGCGCTGGAGGACAGCCCGTTGCTCAGGGAGGTGCGTCAGCGGGGCTTGAACAAGGGCGACAGCCTGGAGCTGGGCGCGGTCAACGGCCAGGGTTACCTGCGCTACAACGGCCAGGAGGAGAGCTTTCCCGGCGCTGCGGCCAGCGGCACGGCCTTCATGCGTGACAGCTTTATCGGCCTGATCCTGGCCTGGCAGCGCCATTCGCACGGGGCCAGGACGGCCACTGCCAGCGCCGCGCAGCCCGTGCAATGAATGCGGGGCAAGCGGTTGCCGGCGAGGCCAGCTTCGACTGCCTGAGCATGCCCCGGCCCCAGGGCCTGGGGGCGCTGCAGGCGCGGCTGGTGGACTGTATCAAGCGCGCCGCCTTGTTGCGCCTGCACCGCAGCCCGCGAGGCGAACGCCTGCTGTTGCGCATGTACCTGGCTGGTGAAGACGCCACCGAGCGTGCGTTGCTCGATGAGTTGTTGCCGCAGTCGCCACCCTGGCTCGAACGGCAGGTAGCACAGCACCTGGCCGATGAGCAGCGCCACGTGACCCTGTTTGCCGAGGCCCTGCGCGAGCGGGGCGACGACGCTCAAGCCCGCCTGGAGCCGGACTGGCTGAGCCGGCGCAAGATCCAGCGCTGGCAGCGCCTGGCCCGTCGTTATGCGGGGCTTTTCGAACAGGGCCTGCTGGTGCCGGCCTATGCCACCGGGCTGTGTGCCGAGCAGATGGCCGAGCGGGTATTGACCCGCCATTGTGCGGTGCTGGATGCCGGGCATGGCTTGTATCCGCTGCTGGCGCGGGTGCTGGCCGACGAGAAAGCCCACGTGCGCCTGTGCGAGAACACCCTGCGGCGCATCGTGGCGCCCCATGAGGCGGGCCATCTGGCGCGCCTGCTCAAGGACATTCGCCGCGTCGATGCGAGCTTTGGCGTGACCGGTGCCCTGGCGATGTATGGTGCCGGCTGGCTGCTCGGTGGTCGGGGCCGAGTGGGGCGATGAGTGCACGGATTCTTTACCTGGCGACCGCCGATGCCCGCGGGCACCTGATGCGTGCCCAACTGCTGGTACATGCCTTGCGTGCGGCCGGGGCCGAGGTCGAGGTGCTGACCACCTCGCAGCAGGGGCAGGACTTCCTGCAGCGCTTCGGCATTGCGGCGCAGATTCTCTCGCTGCATTACGCGGTGCAGTTCGACAGCCAGCAGAACATGCTGCGCCAGGCCACCAACCGCAATGTCGCCCACTACCTGTTCCGCCCCGGGCGCATGCTGCGGGACATCCTCCAACTGCGGCGCCGGCTGCGCGGCGTGGACCTGGTGATCAACGATTCCTTCCACCCGGCGCTGCTCTACATGGGCATGCTCCCGGGCTGGCGGCGCCAGGTGGTGCACGTGTACGGGGCCAGTCTCAAGGTGGCGCTGCTGAACAACTTTGCCGGCATGTGGCCGCGCCAGTTCGGGCGCCTGTTCGGCTGGATTGTCGGGCGCCAGATCGATACGGCGCGGGCGCGCATCGAGCACGATTTCGCCTATGAAGTCGACGATACCCAGGCCCCGGCACTGTATCGCCTGCCGACCCCGGTGGCCCTGGCCGAAGCCTTGCCGGAACAGGCCGTCGTGGGCGCCGCGGTGTACCTCAACCCGCATTTTCGTGAGCCCGACCTGGCCGATGCCTTGAGCCGTGGCCTGGAGGATGCCGGCCTGGACGCTCACCGCGTGGGCGAGGGTTATGCCGGGCGCAGTGGCTGGCTGCAGGTCGATCCGCTCTGGGCCAGCCGCGCTGCCCGGGCGCAACTCCTGGTCTCGGCACCGGGCATGGCGGCGCTGTCCATCGCCCGGGTCTACCAGCGGCCGATCATCCTGGTGGTGAGCGACCAGCCGGAACAGACCCGCAACGCCGCCCGGGCCCGGCAATTGCAGTTGCTGCACCGGGTGGTGACCTGGCGCGGCGACCCTGCCGATTTTCGCCGTCAGGTGGCCGAGGCGGCGCGGCAGTTGAGCGCGGCGGCGCCAGCGCCCGACGTGATCTTGGGCAACCAGCGGGCCCAGGCACGGATCGATGCCTGGGCCAGCCGCTTGCTCGGCTTGTGAGGGCGTGGCCTTGAGTCGTCACCGCTCCATGCGCGCACCGGGCCAGCAGCCATGACCGGCACCTTGCAGCGCCTGATAGCCGCCGCCAACCTTCGGCAGGCCCTGGCTGCGGTGTTCGCCCTGCTGTTGGGGCTGGGCGCGTTCATTGGTCTGCAGCGTCTGGTGACGCCGCGCTACAACTGGGTCACGCCATTGGATGAGCTGATCCCCTTTATCGCCCAGTCCTGGTTCGTCTATGTGCTGTTCTTTCCCTTTGTGCTGCTGGCGGCGGCCTATGCCAGCCAGGAGGGCTTCAGGGCCCTGCGCAACGCCACCGGCATGGCCTTCACCGTTGGGCTGCTGTGCTTCTGGCTGTTCCCCGAATATGTGCCGAGGCCGGATATCGCCGCCCTCGACAATGGCTTCCTGCAACAGCGGCTGGGCCGGATGTGGCAGCTGGACCTGGCCTGCAACGGTTTTCCCAGCCTGCATGTGGCCGTGACCTGCCTGGCCTGTCGCGCGCTCTGGCGCCGCCCTTGCAAAGAGCTGAGCGCTGTCATCGGCCTGCTGATCTGCCTCTCGACCCTGACCCTCAAGCAGCACACGCTGATCGATGTGGCGGGCGGCCTGTTCCTGGCCCTGGCCTGTGCCCTGGCCACCCAACGACAAGGAAACCCTGCCCGTGTCCCAGCCTGAACCCCGTGCCGGAGAGAATCGGGCCCTGCGTGCCTTTGCCCCCGCTGCGGGGCTGTTCCTGCTCAAGCCCTGGACCGGTGGCCTGGCGCTGCTGGCCGACTGGGGGCTGATCGCCGCCGCGTTCGCCTGCGCTGCGCTCTGGCCGCACCCCGTCACCTACCTGCTGGCCGCGCTGCTGATCGCCCGCAGCCAGTTGGCGCTGGCGGTGCTGATGCACGAGAGCGCCCACGGCCTGCTGCTGCGCGGGCAGAAAGCCAATGATCGGCTGGGCCAGTGGCTGGCCGCCGGCCCGCTGTTCCTGTCCCTCTGCACCTACCGCGCCGGCCACCTCAAGCATCACCTGCATCCGATGGAGCATGACGACCCGGTGGTGGCGGTCTTCGGCCTGGGGGATTACCCCTTGCCCCGGGGCAAGCTGGCCCTGCGCCTGCTGGCGGACCTGTGCGGGGTGGGCTACTTCATCAGTGCCTTGAGGTTCGCCCGGGGTGACTACCGCGCGATCATGCCCCGGGTCGACAAGTCGCCGCGCCAGGCCCTGGAGGAAGTGCTGTCCATGCTGGTCAGCAACGGCCTGCTGTTCGGCCTGCTGGCCTGGAGCGGCCACCCCTGGCTGTACCTGGGGTTGTGGCTGTTGCCGGCGATTACCCTGCTGCCCTTGCTGGGCCGGGTACGAGCCATCATGGAGCATGCCGGCCTGCCGGTTGCCGCCGACCAGAGCCGCAACGCCCGCAGCATCGTGCGGCCCAGCGTGCAGACCTTCCTGTTCGGCCCCCACGCCATCCACTACCACATCGAGCATCACCTCTATGTGCGTGTGCCGTTCTACCACCTGGGCGGCCTGCACCGGCAACTGGCCACGGCGCAGTTGCTGCCCGAGGGCAACCTCTACCAGGGGTATGGCGGGGTACTGCGAGATGTCAGCGACCCCGACTGGAGGTCATCGGCGCGCTGAGGCGTGGAGGAGGGGGAGCACGGGCCCGCCATGGGTGGCGGGCCCGTGAGGGCGGTCAGAGCTTGGGCAACTGGCCGATGCGGCCGACCATCTCGGTGACGATCTGCAGGTCCAGGAGGAACTGCTCCACGGTCTTGAACTCGTTGTCGGTGTGGCCGGTGTACTTGACCTCGGGCCGCGCCAGGCCGAACTGCACGCCGTTGGGCAACTCGTGCACCGAGGTGGCGCCGGCGGAGGTGCCGAACTTGTGCGCCATGCCCAGGTTCTCGCTGGCCACCGCCAGCAGTACCTTGACCCATTCACCCTCGGGGTTGCGGTACATAGGTTCGGCGATCTTGGTGTCGATGTTCACCGCTACCTGGGTCTTCTTGCTCCAGGCCGCCAGCTTGTCGGTGATTTCGCCCTTCAGCACTTGCGGGGTCTTGCCCTTGGGCACCCGCAGGTTGACCGCCAGCTTGAAGGTCTTGTCATCCACGCTGACCTGGGTCAGGGAGGTGGTCAGCGGCCCCATGAATTCGTCGGAGAAGCCGATGCCCAGCTTGTTGCCCAGGTAGTCCAGGCCCCAGTTGTCGGCGGCGTAGCGGGCACCATCGGTGAAGGCGTTGTGCTTGAAAGCGATCTTGCCGTCCTGGCTGTTGATGAAGTCCAGCATCCGCGCCACCGGGTTGACCCCGGACTCGGGCTCGGAGGAGTGGGCCGAGACGCCGGTGACCGTCAGTTGCACATCCTTGCCCACCACCTTGGCCGCGACCTGGAAGTTGCCGCCGTGCTGCTTGGCATATTCGGCGCCGGCCTTTTGCAGGCTGGCGGCCAGTTCCGCGGGCTGCTCGGTGACCAGGGTGGCTACCGAGGTCGAGGGGATCTGGTTGGTGGCCAGGCCACCGGTGAGGTGGGTGATCTCCGCCCCTTTGCCCTCGGCGGCGCGCCGGGCGAAGCTGGCCATGACCGTGCCGTAACCTTTCTCGGCGATCACCACCGGGTAGCCGCCGTCCAGCGCCAGGTTGTAGTTGGGCGTCGGGTTGTGTTCGAAGTAGTAGGGAATGGCGTCGCCGCTGGTTTCCTCGGTGGTGTCCACCAGCAGCTTGAAGTTCCGCGCCAGGGGCAGCTTCTCTTCCTTGATGATCTTCATCGCGTAGAGCGCTACCACGATGCCGTTCTTGTCGTCTTCGGTGCCGCGGCCGTACATGCGGTCGCCGATCAGGGTGACCTTGAACGGGTCGAGGCGGGTGCCGTCTTCGAGCACCCAGTTTTCCGGGGTCACCGGCACCACGTCGGCGTGGGCGTGGATGCCGACGACTTCATCGCCGCTGCCTTCCAGGGAGATCTCGTAGACCCGGTTGTCGATGTTGCGAAAGTTCAGGTTGAAGGCCTTGGCCAGGTCCTGGATCTTGGCGGCGATCTTGAGGAACTCGGGGTTCTTGTACTGCGGCACGCCGTCGATGTTGAAGGTGGGGATGGCCACCAGCTCGCGCAGGGTTTCGGTGGCGGCCTTGCCGTACTTGATCCGGGCGTAGAGGCCCAGCAGGCGGTGGATCTCGTTCTGCTGTTCGGCGTTCAGGGTCTTGTTGGCCAGGAAGGCCTCGATGGTCGGGGCGAGCTGGTCGCTCTTGGCCAGCGGGCTCTTGGCCAGGGTGCCGAGGAACTGGCGGAAATCCGTGACCGTGGCGTCATTGAAGGTCTTGAGGATGGCCGCGCTTTGTTGCGGGGTAATGTTGGCCTGGGCGATCGAGGTGTAGGACGACAGGCTGGCGAGCATCAGGGTGGCCGCAGCCAGGTGCTTGAGAGAAAAATCCATTGCGGAGGGCATTCCTTTGCAGGGGGTAAGGATTATCTGAGCTGTTAGTCAGAAACCTTGCCAAGCTAACACTGCGAAGGAGCAGGGCGGGAGCCCCTGAAGTGGGATCTGTCGCACAGAAACGCAAAAGCGACGCACAAACGAAACATTCATCCAGGCAGGAGGCGCCTGCATCGGCGCCTCCTGTCGTGGCTAGTGCATCAAGCCTTGGCGTCCCATGGGCGGTCGCCCTGTTCGTCCTTGATGCGGGTCGGCAGGCCCATCAGGTCCAGCGCCTTGAGGAACGGCTTGGCCGGCAGTTCCTCGACGTTGGCCATGCGCTGTACGTCCCACTCGCCACGGGCCACCAGCAGGGCGGCGGCTACGGGCGGTACGCCGGCGGTGTAGGAAATGCCCTGGCTGTCGGTCTCGGCGTAGGCTTCTTCGTGGTCGGCCACGTTGTAGATGAAGACTTCGCGCGGCTGGCCATTCTTGCTGCCCTTGACCAGGTCACCGATGCAGGTCTTGCCGGTGTAGCCCGGGGCCAGGGAGGCCGGGTCAGGCAGCACGGCCTTGACCACTTTGAGCGGCACCACTTCCAGGCCTTCGGCGGTCTTCACCGGTTGCTCGGAGAGCAGGCCCAGGTTGCGCAGCACGGTGAACACATTGATGTAGTGCTCGCCGAAGCTCATCCAGAACCGCACGTTGGGCACGTCGAGGTTCTTCGACAGCGAGTGCACTTCATCGTGGCCGGTCAGGTACAGGTTTTGCGAACCGACCACAGGCAGGTCGTCGGTACGCTTGACTTCGAACATGGTGTTGCTGGTCCACTGGCTGTCCTGCCAGCTCCACACCTGCCCGGTGAATTCGCGGAAGTTGATTTCCGGGTCGAAATTGGTGGCGAAATATTTGCCGTGGGAACCGGCATTGACGTCGAGAATGTCGATCGAGTCGATGCGGTCGAAATGTTCCTGCTGGGCCAGGGCCGCATAGGCGTTGACCACGCCCGGGTCGAAGCCGACGCCGAGGATCGCGGTGATGTTCTTCTGCTGGCACTCTTCGAGATGCTTCCACTCGTAGTTGCCGTACCAGGGCGGGGTCTCGCAGATCTTGCCCGGTTCTTCGTGGATCGCGGTGTCCAGGTAGGCCACACCGGAATCGATGCAGGCACGCAGCACCGACATGTTGAGGAAGGCGGAACCGACGTTGATGACGATCTGCGACTCGGTCTCGCGGATCAGCGCCTTGGTTGCCTCGATGTCCAGCGCGTTGAGCGCATAGGCTTTTATTTCAGCGGGCTGTTTGAGGCTGCCCTTGGCCTTGACGCTGTCGATGATGGCCTGGCATTTGGAGATGTTGCGCGACGCGATAGCAATACGACCGAGTTCGTCGTTGTGCTGCGCGCACTTGTGGGCCACCACCTTGGCGACACCTCCTGCACCAATGATAAGAACATTCTTCTTCAATTTATTTACTTCTCCTCGTGACCTGTCCGCTCAGGAAAGGCTGGACAGGTAGTCTTCGAAACCAAACTCGCGTACCACCTCGATGCTGCCATCGAGTTGTTTCACGACAATGGACGGCATTTTCAGACCGTTGAACCAGTTTTTCTTGACCATGGTGTAACCCGCCGCATCAATGAACGACAGTCGATCGCCGATGGCCAGCGGACGATCAAATTGGTATTCGCCGAAGATATCCCCGGCCAGGCAGGACTTGCCGCACACCATGTAGGTATGTTCGCCCGCGCTTGGTGACAGCTTGGCGTTCAGGCGATAGATCAGCAGGTCGAGCATGTGGGCTTCGATGGAGCTGTCCACCACGGCCAGGTGCTTGCCGTTGTACAGGGTGTCGAGCACGGTCACTTCCAGGGAGGCGCTCTGGGTGATCGCCGCTTCGCCCGGCTCCAGGTAGACCTGCACGCCGTACTTCTGGGAGAAGGCCTTGAGGCGCGCGCAGAAGGCGTCCAGGGCGTAGTCCTCGCCGGTGAAGTGGATGCCGCCGCCGAGGCTGACCCACTCGACCTTGTGCAGCAGGTGGCCGAAGCGTTCCTCGATGGTGGTCAGCATCTGGTCGAACAGGCCGAAGTCGCCGTTCTCGCAGTTGTTGTGGAACATGAAGCCGGAGATCTGCTCGATGACCTGCTCGATCTTGGCTGGGTCCCACTCGCCCAGGCGGCTGAACGGGCGCGCCGGGTCGGCCAGCAGGTAGTCCGAACTGCTGACCTGGGGGTTGACCCGCAGGCCGCGCACCTTGCCCGCGCTGGCGTCGGCAAAGCGCTGCAGCTGGCTGATGGAGTTGAAGATGATCTTGTCGCAGTTGGCGAGCATCTCCTCGATCTCGTCGTCGGCCCAGGCCACGCTGTAGGCGTGGGTCTCGCCTTCGAACTTCTGCCGGCCGAGTTTGAGCTCGTAGAGCGACGAGGAGGTGGTGCCGTCCATGTACTGCTGCATCAGGTCGAACACCGACCAGGTGGCGAAGCACTTGAGGGCCAGCAGGGCCTTGGCGCCGGACTGCTCGCGCACGTAGGCGATCTTCTGCATGTTGCTCAAAAGCTTCTGCTTGTCGATGAGGTAGTACGGCGTCTTGATCATTTCAGGGTCTCCGGCAGGGCCAGCCAAAAAGGTACGCATTGTGCCCGCAGTGCCACTAGATCGAAAGCTCGGAAATATATTTTCCACGGTCAACCGTCTGTCCCTTGCGTTGTCGAGCCAGGCATGCGATTCCACACAGACAGCTGCAGGCGGTGCACACTGGCCCGAGCCCCGGTCGATGAATGCTGCGGCGCTGCAACGTTTCGCCGATTCGATGAAAAAAATACCCGACGGAAACTGCCATGCCTGATCTGCCCGAGCCGTACCGCCCTCTCACTGACGATCGCTTCCGCCTGCTGGTCGATGCGGTGGTGGACTACGCGATCTACATGCTCGACGCCCAGGGCCGGGTCGCCAGTTGGAACAGCGGTGCCCAGCGCTTCAAGGGCTACCGGGAGGAGGAAGTGCTGGGCCGGCACTTTTCCTGCTTCTATACCCCCGAGGATCGCCAGGCCGGTTTGCCCCAGAGGGCGCTGGACAGTGCCGCGCAGTGCGGGCGTTTCGAAGGCGAGGGCTGGCGCCTGCGCAAGGATGGCACGCGGTTCTGGTGCCATGTGGTGATCGACCCGATCCGCGACAGCGCCGGCGGGCTGATCGGCTTTGCCAAGGTCACCCGGGACATGACCGAGCAGCGGGCCGCCGAGCAGACCCTGAAACAGAGCGAACAGCAGTTCCGCCTGCTGGTGCAGAGTGTGACCGACTACGCGATCTACATGCTCGATGCCCAGGGCCGGGTCAGCAGCTGGAACCTGGGGGCGCAACGGATCAAGGGCTATGCCCCAGAGGAAGTCATCGGCCAGCACTTTTCACTGTTCTATACCGCCGAGGACCGGGCCAGCGACGAGCCGCGCAAGGCCCTGGAAGCCGCCGCCCGCGAAGGCCGTTTCGAGAAGCAGGGCTGGCGCCTGCGCAAGGACGGTACGCGGTTCCTGGCCCATGTGATTGTCGACCCGATCCGCGCCGACTCCGGGGCCATCATCGGTTTCGCCAAGATCACCCGCGACATCACCGAGGTGGTCCAGGCGCAGAAGGAACTGGAGGTCGCCCGCGAAGCGCTGTTCCAGTCGCAGAAGCTCCAGGCCATCGGCCAGCTCAGCGGCGGCATCGCCCATGACTTCAACAACCTGCTGACGGTGATCCGCGGCAACCTGGAGCTGCTGCACAAACGGGTCGGCGATGACCCCAGGCTGCGGCGCCTGCTGGACAACGCGCTGCAGGGCACCGAGCGCGGCGTGACCCTGACCCAGCGCATGCTGGCCTTCGCCCGGCGCCAGGAGTTGAAATCCCAGGCCCTGGACCTGGGCCAACTGGTGGCCAGCCTCAGCGGCCTGTTGTGCAGTTCGGTGGGGCCCAGGATTGCCCTGCGGGTGGAGATGGCGCCGGACCTGCCGGCGGTGCAGGCTGATCTCAACCAGCTGGAACTGGCACTGCTGAACCTGGTGAGCAATGCCCGGGATGCCATGCCCGAGGGCGGTTCGATCCTGATCGAGTCGCAATTGCGCGGGGCCACGGGCAACCTGGCCCGGGGGCAGTACGTCTGCCTGGCGGTGGTCGACGATGGCCAGGGCATGGACGAACAGACCCTGGCCTGCGCCGCCGATCCGTTCTTCACCACCAAGGGCCTGGGCAAGGGCACCGGCCTGGGCCTGTCGATGGTCCACGGCCTGGCCGAGCAACTGGGCGGGCGCCTGGTGCTCCAGAGCCGCCTGGGCCAGGGCACCCGCGCCGAGCTGTGGCTGCCCCTGGCGAGCGCGGCCAAGGGGTCGCCGGGCAGTGAGGCCATGCCGGCCCCGGGCCCGGACCACCCGCCGCTGTGCGTGCTGCTGGTGGATGACGACAGCCTGGTCCTGGACAGCACCACGCTGCTGCTGGAGGACCTGGGCCATCGAGTCATCCGCGCCGCCAGCGGGGCCCAGGCGCTGCAGTGTCTTGAGCAGCACCGGGACATCCAGCTGATGATCAGCGACATGGCCATGCCACACATGGATGGCCGCCAGTTGGCCGAAGCGGTGCGGCGCCTGCACCCGCAGTTGCCGATCATCCTGGCCAGCGGTTATGCCCAGCGCCAGGACGGCCCGGTGCCGGAGCTGCCACGGATCTTCAAGCCCTTCAGCCAGGCGCAGTTGAGGGACGCCCTGGCCCAGGTCCTGGCGCAGTCTGCGGCGGGCTGACTGCGGCGCACGGCAAGAGGGTGCAAACCCTACACCGGCGACACCTGCTGGGCCATGGCCGCGCCGGTCATGGGGGCCTGTGGAAAGGGCGCGGGAAATGCACGCTCGTAAGCCCGGCATACCCGCAGCACCTGATCGTCGGCAAATCGCGCGCCAACCACCTGCAGGCCGATGGGCAATCCCGCCTCCGAGAACCCGCAGGGCAATGAGGCAGCAGGTTGCTGGGTCAGGTTGAAGGGGTAGCTGAAAGGCGACCACTTCATCCAGTCATCGATTGCACTGCCGGGCGGGGTGTCGTGGCCCGCCTCGAACGCGGTGATCGGCAGCATCGGACAGACCAGCAGGTCGTAGCGGCTGTGAAACATGTTCATGTGGGCCATCAAGGCCGCCCGGGCTTCCTGGGCCGCGGTGAAGTCGGCGAGGGTGGTGTGGCGGCATTCTTCGGTAAAGCGCAACAGGCCCGGATCGAGCATGGCTTTCTGGGCCGTGCTCAGTTGCCGGGCCAGCGTCTGTGCGCCGGCGTAGATCACGCTCTTGAACAGTTGCAGGGGGTCGTCGAATCCCGGGTCGACCGCTTCGACGATCGCCCCCAGTTGTTCCAGCCGCGCCACGGCCTGCGCCACCTGGCGAGCGACCTGCGGATCAACCTGCACATAGCCGAAGTCTGCACTGTAGGCGATGCGCAGGCCGTTGAGGTGGGTGCTGTCGGGCAGCCACGGGGTGTGTCGCGGGGCTCCCATCAGCGCGTCCCGCGGGTCGGGCCGGGCGATGGCCTGCAGGAGCAGTACGGCATCCTCCACGGTGCGGGTCATGGGGCCCAGGTGAGACACCAGGGTCGTCGCGCTGGCCGGGTACTGGGGGATGTAGCCAAAGGTGGGCTTGAAGCCGAAAGTGCCGGTAAAGCTGGCGGGGATGCGGATCGAGCCTCCGGCATCGCTGCCCTGATGCAGCACGCCCAGATTGAGCGCCGCGGCCACCGCTGCGCCGCCGGAGGAGCCGCCACTGGTCATGCGGGTGTCCCAGGGGTTGCGGGTGATGCCGTAGAGCGGGCTGTCGGTCACGCCTTTCCAGCCGAACTCCGGGCTGGTGGTCTTGCCCAGCACCACGGCGCCGGCCTCCCGCATGAAAGTGGTGACGGGCGCGTCGACGTCCCAGGGGCCTTGCGCGCCAATCGTCAGTGATGCCTTGCGCGATGGCATGCCCCGGGTCGGGGTCAGTTCCTTGATCGATGTGGGCAGGCCGTCGAGGGCGCCGCAGGGCTGGCCCTTCATCCAGCGCTTTTCAGCTTCGCGTGCGGTGTTCAGCGCGCCTTCGGGATCGGTGTAGCAAAAGGCATTGACCCGCGGGTTGAAGCGCTCGATGCGGGCCAGTGCGTCCTGGGTGACCTCCACGGGAGACAGCTGCTTGTCACGGTAATGACCGAGCAGCTCGATGGCGCTCATGTCGGCGATGGCGGTAGCGTTTGGCATGGCAGTGTCCTGATAGGCGGGTGCAGGGCTGGCCTGCACAAGACAGTGTGTGGGCGCCCAGTTCGGGGCACCCCGAGAACCAAGCGCCTCAGCGCAAGTAGCCTTCGACCAGTTCCACCCAGCACGCTGCGCCCAGGGGAATCAATTGATCGTTGAAGTCGTAGTGATCGTTGTGCACCGAGCAGCCGTTGAACTCCCCGGTGCCGTTGCCCAGGCCGAAATAGCAGCCGGGCACTTCGTCCAGCATCCAGGCAAAATCCTCGCTGCCCATGGCCCTGAATGACACTTGCTCCACCACGTTCTCGTCGCCCAGGGCCTTGCGCGCGGCGTCGAGCATCTGTCGCGTCTCGGCGACGGTGTTCACCAGGACCGGGGCCAGCAACTGATAGTCGATCTCGGCGGTGACCCCGAATGCTGCGGCCTGGCCCTCGACGATGGTGCGGATCCGCTGCTCGACCTGTTGGCGGATCGCCGGGTCAACCGTGCGCACGCTGAGCTCCAGCATGGCCGATTCGGGAATGATGTTGGTGGCGGTTCCGGCGTGTACCTTGCCGATGCTGATCACCACCGCATCGTTGGCGCTGATGTTGCGCGAGACCACGGTTTGCAGGGCACTGATGATGCCGGCCAGGGCCGGGATCGGATCGACGGCGCGCTCCGGCACGGCGCCGTGTCCGCCTTTGCCGGTCAGGGTAATGCCGACCCGCTCGGACGAGGCCATGACCCCGCCGCTCTTGATGATCGCGTAGCCCACGGGAAACCCCGGCATGTTGTGGAAGGCGTACACCGCATCGCAGGGGAAGCGCCGGAACAGCCCGTCGGCCATCATGCTCCTGGCGCCGGTCAGGCCTTCTTCATCCGGTTGGAAGATCAGGTTCAGCGTGCCGTCGAACTCGCCGTGCAGGGCCAGTTGTTCGGCCGCCGCCAGCAGGGTGGCGGTGTGGCCGTCATGACCACAGGCGTGCATCACCCCGGCGCGTTGGCTGGCCCAGGGCAAGCCGTTGCGCTCGATGATCGGCAGGGCATCCATGTCCGCCCGCAGGCCCAGGGTCCTGGAGCCCGAGCCGCGACGCAGGACGCCGACCACGCCATGGCCGCCCACCCCGGTGTGGACTTCATAACCCCAGCCTTCGAGCAGGCCGGTGACCAGGGCTGCGGTGTCCAGGGTGTCTTCACCCAGCTCCGGATGGGCGTGGATGTTGCGCCTGATCTTCAGGAAGCGCTCGGTGCTGGCTTGCAGTCGGTCTTGCAGAGAGGTCATGTTCACAACGGATTCCTTGTTCCAGGTAGAGGGGCAGTTGCAGGTCGGATTCAGGGACGGCCGGGATATTCCGGGTAGAAACGCAGGGCCACGCCACTGAGCACGATGGCGCTGCACAGATACCAGGCAGGTACCAGCGGGCTTGCGGTCACGGCGATCAGCCAGGTCACGATCAGCGGCGAGAACCCCCCGAACAGGGTGACCCCGAAGCTGTAGACGATCGACAGCCCGGTGACTCGCTCGTCACGGGCGAAGGCTTCCATCAGCAGCGCCAGGCCGGCGCCGCCGCTGATGGCCATCGGCAGGATCAGCATCGACACCGCCACCAGGCAGAGCAGGGTGCTTTGCAGGCCCAGCAGCATGAAGGCCGGGTAGGTCAGGATGATCTGCAGCCCGCACAGCCAGTACAGCAAGGGCTTGCGCCGTGGCATGCGGTCAGCCCATCGCGAGGCCAGCGGGGGAACGACCGTCAGCAGGACGCAAGCGAAGGCCACCAGCGAAAAGGCGAAGCTGCTGGAGTAGTGCAAGGTCCGGGTGAGGTAGGTCGGCATGTAGAACACCACCATGTAGGAGGTGACCGTCGAACTGGCCATGAGCAGTATGCCCAGCCCCAGGGTGCGCGCGTGCTTGCGCAACAGGTCGCGAAACGGCGTCGGGTTCTCCGGGTTCTGGTGGGTTTCATCCAGGTGCTTGCGGATGTACCAGCCCACCGGGCCTATCAGCAGGCCGATGATGAACGGAACGCGCCAGCCCCAGCTGTGCAGCGCCTGCTCCGACAGAACGCTGGTCAGCAGCAGCCCGGAAAGCGCCCCGAGCAGGGCGGCAGCGCCCTGGCTCGCGCCTTGCCAGCAGACCATGAAGCAGCGGTTGTCGGTGCGTCCGGACTCCATCAGGAAAGCCGACGCGGCGCCAACCTCACCGCCCGCGGAAAAACCCTGCAGCATCCGCCCCAGCACCAGCATGATGGTGGCGAAGATCCCGATGCTGGAGTAGGTGGGGGTAAAGGCAATGATGCCCGTGCCCACAGTCATCAAGGCAATGGTCAGCGACAGCGCCTGCTTGCGGCCGTAGCGGTCGGCCACCCGGCCAATCAGTACCGCCCCTAGCGGGCGGACGACAAAACCCAGGGCGAAGGTCACCAGCGACATCATCAGCGATGCCAATGGTGAGTCGGAGGGGAAGAACAGCTGGCCGATGATCACCGCGAAAAAGCTGTAGACGGTGAAGTCGTACATCTCCAGCGCATTGCCCAGGGAGGAGGCGACGACCACCCGGCGCATGTTGCCGCGGGGTGTCGCCGGCGCTGCGCACGGCGCGTATTGAAGCGGTAGCGAAGGAGCGGGGGTGCTTTTCATGGCATTTTCCAAAGAGTGGCGGTTGGCGCAAGGTCTGTGTCCACCGCCAGTACGAGGTCCTGGCGCCCCCTCGGCGAAGGCGCTGTTGTTCGAGCCGTCGTGACCCGAGTTCAGCGCACCCCACTCTGGCGCAAGGCGTTGGGCGTGAACTCGGCCTCCAGCGCCTTGACGCCGAACTGATAGTTGCTCTTCTCTTCGTTCTTCAGGCCCAGCACCAGGTAGCGGCCGCTGACCATGTCATTCAGGGTCTCGGCGGTGTACCAGGGCACCTGGCTGTTGTAGTAGGAAAGCTGGTGGGCTTCGGCAACCCGCCACAGGGTATTGCGCCCGTCGTAGTGATCGATGACCGCGGCCTGCCAGGAGTCCTCGTCGATGTAGAAATCGCGCTTGGCATACACATGGCGCTGGCCGGGTTTCAAGGTCGCGACCACGTGCCACACACGGTGCAGTTCATAGCGCGCCAGGTCCTGGTTGATGTGCCCGGCCTTGGTGATCTCGGCGTACTTGAGCGTGGGCGAATCGAGCTTGTAACTGTTGTAGGGGATGTACAGTTCCTGCTTGCCCACCAGTTGCCAGTCATAGCGATCCGGCGCGCCGTTGAACATGTCGTAGTTGTCCACCACGCGCTGGCCGTCGGTACTGGCGGCCGGCCCGTCGTAGGCCACCTGCGGGGCCCGCCGCACACGGCGCTGGCCGGCGTTGTAGATCCAGGCCTGGCGCGGTTCCTTGACCTGATCGAGGGTCTCGTGAACCAGTTCCACGTTGCCGGCCAGGCGCGCGGGCGCGACCACGGTCTGCTTGTTGTAGAACAGCACGTTGCTCGGCTTGGCCGGATCGTAGTCGGCGAGGCTCTCGCGCAACACGTACTGGTGGGCAAAGGTCACGGGTGTGCCGTTGCCCTGGACATCCGGCACGATCTGCACCATCTGGCGCTTCACGCTGTCACCGCGATAACGGGTGATGTGGTTCCAGATCACCTCCAGCCCATTCTTGGGAATCGGAAACGGATAGGCCTTGGTGAAGTGCTCCAGGCCGTTACCGCCGGCAACCAGGGTGGTGTTCAGGGCGTTCTTGCGGGCTGCCTCGACGATGCTCGGCGGTACGTTGGCGCTGCGGTGAGTGGGGTAGACGTTCATCCGGTAATCGGGGTAGCGCTTGAACATCGCGACCTGGCCCGGGGACAGGCGGCTTTTGTACTGCTCGACGTTCTGCGAGGTAATGCTGAACAACGCATGTTCGCTGCCATAGGGGTCGGCGAGAAAACCTGCGCTGTCGATCGCTCCGGCATTCTTCGCCAGGCCGCCGGTCCAGGCCGGAATGGTGCCGTCGGCATTGCCGGCGCGCTCGGCACCCACCGGGGTCAGCGTGGTCTCGAGCTTGGCCGCCTCTTCGGGCGACACTGCGGCCATGGCCGACGTGCAAAGCAGCAGCGACAACGCACTGCCGTGAAAAACCGACTTCGAAATGTTCATCGCACCCTGTCCTGTTCGATTGCTGATTGCGGATTCAAAAGCTCACGCCGAAGCTGAGGGCGACGAAGTCGCGATCAGTCGAAGTGTTGTAGGCGCCACCGAAAAAATCGGTGTAGGAAAGACTCGCCGAGTAGGTATTGCGAAGGTCGGCATCCAGGGCGAGGCTGATGGCCTTGCTGCCTTGGTTGAAGTTGGGGCCGTAGCCTTGCACGTCATGGGACCAGGACAGGCTGGGCTTGAGGTTCACCCCGGCGATCACGTTCTGATAGTCGAGGATGGCGCGGCCGCGATAACCCCAGGAATTGGCGGTGTAGAAGCCCTTGTTGTTGCAGTTCTGCGGGTTGACCGGGTTGGCCATCAGCGCGCAATTGCGGTTGTCGGGCAGTTCGCCGTTGCCGAAGATACTGTCCCGGCCGAAGCGCAAGGCGTTGCTGTTGATATCCCCCAGGTGGTTGTAGCCGATCTCGGTAATCAGGCTCAGGCGCTCGGCGGCCCAGACCTGGTCGATGAAATGGGTGAGGGTGATTTGCGCCTGGGTCACGGGCTTGCGCACATAACCGTGGAAGCTCTCGCCTGGCACTGGCTGCGCAAAGCCGCTGGTGAAGATCGGCGCACCGAGATCGGCCGCCATCGGGCCGGCGAGCGCGGCAATGGTCACGTCGCTGCCGTTGAGTGACAGCGGCATGTTCGGCCGGTAGCTCAGTTCGCCGGAAACCGCAGTGGTGCCCAGGGTGGTGGCAAAGCTCAGGCCATAGAGGCGGATGTCTTCCGGGTACTCGATGAAGTACTCGGCGCTCGACGCCCTGGTCCCTGGCTTTACCGCAAAGGGGGCGGCGCCGACCGTACCGCCGAGGAAAGGCGCGCGGCTGTGGTAGTTCAGGGCATACAGGCCGAATTCGGTGTTGTTCAGCGCCTCGACCTGCCAGCGCAGGGCCATCCCGAACTGGCCACTGTCCCGCGCGTCGCGGTCGCCACCCCGGGTGAAGTGATACTGGCCATTGGGGTCCCAGGGGGGCGAGAAACCCATGCGGGTATTGCATCCATCGGCCATCACGTCGGAGCCGAAAAAGGTCCCGCAATTGTCGACGACGGTCTGGTCCCATTCCAGTTGATAGAAAAATTCGGCAGAGAGGTTTTCGCTCAGCCCCTGGGACAAAAACAGCATGTTGACCGGAATCAGGCCTTCCTTGATTTCGGCTCCCGGGCGCCGGAAGGCGGCGACATCCGTCGGGTTGATCACGTTGATGCCATTGCCGATGAAGGTGCTTTCCCCCCAACTGACCACCTGTTTGCCCAGGCGCGCATTGCCGGGCTGATCGGCGATGAAATAGTTGTGATAGACAAAGGCGTCCAGCAGCTGCGCGCCCGAGGACTTGGCGGCCTCCTTGCGATGCTCATCGCTGATCTGCACATAGCGCCGGCTCTCGTCCTTGAGTTCGAAGTCGTACCAGTACTTGCCCCGCAGGAACAGCCCGCTGTCGCCGTAGCTGAGCTGCAGGTCGTGCACGCCCTTGAAGATCTTCGAGAAGGTTTCGCCTTTGCGAAAGTTCAGCCGGCCGTCGTCGGAGGATTGGCTTGAAGCGTGCCCTGCGTTCCACGTGCCGGTGAAGGCCCGGTCCGGGTTGCGCAGTGCCCAGCTGGCGCCAATGGACAACGAAGAATCGAATTGCCCCTGGATCTCGCCGATGTCGAAGGTAGCGGCCTGGCCAGGTGCGCTGATGCTCAGTGCAAGCAGCGTTGGCAGGCCCAGTAAGCGGAATGGATCAAGCTGGAATTGGTGCGCCACAGAACTTCCCCATCGTTTTTTTTATTGGAGGCAGTACGTGTTGTCTGCCGGGCGATGCTGGTGGTGGAGAATCTTCTGGGAGCGTGTTAAGAGTGTCCAATGCAAAGATAGGGCTGGATTAATGCAGTGAACGACTTAATCGATCTGAAACGTGTGCGCCATCTGGTCTATCTGAGCGAGGAACTGCATTTTTCCCGCGCTGCGGCTCGGGCCAACCTGTCGCAGACGGCGTTCAGCCGCAGCATCCAGTCGCTGGAAGCGGACCTGGGCGTTCGGCTCTTCGATCGTGATACGCGCACGGTGATGCTCACCGCTGCCGGGCAGCAGTTGATCGGGCGTGCTCATGAGCTGCTCGGTTGCGCCAGGAAGCTGGTGGCGCAAGCCATCGATATTGCCGGCGCCGAAGGTGGGGAACTGCGCCTGGGCATCAACCCGATGGCGGCCACGCTCAACACCGTCGATATTCTCATCAGGTTGCGCAAACAGGTCCCCAGGCTGGTGCTCAATGTCCAGGTCGGGTACTGGAATCAGTTGTGCCACCTGCTGGAAACCGAGCAACTGGATTTCGTGGTCGCCAGCCTCAAGTCGGGCGAGGAAATCGACCCGCGCTTTTCCGTGACCCATCTGCCGCCTCAGCCGGCCTCGGTGTTCTGTCGCCGCGATCACCCGCTGGCCCGCCAGGCAGGCCCGATTGCCCGTGCCCAGATCCTCGACTACCAGTGGAGTGGCGTGTCGCCGTCCAACGAAGCTTCGCTGTATGCCCTGTTCGATCTGGCGCCGGGCACCTTGCTGCCCTGGACCCTGAGCTCCAACGATCTGAACCTGTTGCGCGAAACCACCCTGAGCAGCGACTCGTTGCTCCTGACCTGGCGCTCGTGGCTCGACCAGGACCTGCACAACGGGCTGCTGGTGGACCTGGCACCGTTCATACAGCCGCCCTGGCCGGCGGATGTGCTGACCATCCGCTACGCCGTGGTGACCCATGCCGGGCGCACGCTTTCACCGATTGCCCAGCAAGCCGTGGACATGATCGTCAGCGAAGCCCCGGGGAGTGCCGGGCTGTCGACATTCCCGGGTGCTTGAACCGCGGGTGCCGGGGGCTCAACCGGCCCCGCCAAAGGTCTGTACGAAAACTCGCCGAGCAAAGATCAGGCAAGGCAAAAGCAGGCGAGGAAGCCGAGTCCAGCGGCCTGAATGAGCATGCCGAGCCTGTCTTCAACGCAGTCTGATCGAAGCACAGGTAGTTTTCGTACAGAGCCTAAGATCGCGCCAGGTGCCTTTGGCGACATGCGCTGGGGCTCTGGCCGAACCAGCGATAGCAGGCGCGGGTCAGCGAGCTGGGGTCGCCGTAGCCCAACAGGAACGCCACTTCGGTCAGGGCGATCTGCGGGTGGGGCAGCAGCGACTCAAGGCGCTTGCGGCGCAAGTCATCGATGATTTCCTCCACCCGCAAGCCTTGGGCTAGCAGGCGGCGCTGGAGCATATGCCGGGGCATGCCCAGTTGTCCGGCCAGGACCGGCAGCGTGCAGTTGCCCGTCACCAGCAGGCGCTCCACCAGTATTTCCACCTGGCGCCCCAGGTCCAGGGGGTGGCTCTGGATCAGGCGGCGGACAATGCGCTCGGTGGTCTCAAGCATTGCCGGGCTGGCGCTGGCCAGCGGGGTACTGAGCAAGCTGGCGGGAAAGAGCAGGGCGTTTTCAGCCTGGTTGATGCGTACCCGGCAGCCATACAGGGCGCGATAGGCCTTGGCGTCGAGGGGGCTGTCATGCCTGAAATTGATTTGCCATTGCTTGCCGGTGTGGTGGGTAACCCGGCGCAGGAAAGCCAGGGCAATGCCATGGACCAGCTCGCTCAATTGCCGGTCGCCCAGCCTGCTTACACTCAGGTCATGCTGCAGGTGCCAGGCGGCATATTGGCCCTCGACGCTCAGGCGCAGGTTCAGCCCGGGGGAGTGGTAGGGCATGTAGCGAGCGACCCGTTCCAGGGCATCGGCCAGGTGGCTGGCGTGGAGCACGATGAGGGCCAGCGGCCCGAGGATGGAGACGTCCTGCAGGTTCGCCAGGCGAGCGCCGAAATCCGCCAGCGACAAGGCCTGCGAGGTGATCTCCAGCAACTGCGCGACCTTCTCCAGGGGTAGGCTGAAATGGGCGTCGTCGAGCTGGGCCTGGGTCATGCCGACACGGGCCAGCAGGGCCTGGGCGTCACCGCCATGCTCGCTGACCAGTCGGGTGAAGCCGGTCAGGGCAGGGGCCCTGACAAACAAGGGGGGACGGTTCATTTTGTTCCCGAATGCCAAATTCTTGTTATCAAATGCCAAGTAACCTAATTCGCCTCATGCCAGCATCTCAAGTCAAGAAAATTCATGATTGGAGGTCTTGGAAATGCTTTGCGACTATCAGGACGTTCTGCAGATCGAGGCGGGTCCTCAGCCCTTTGCCGATATCAACAACACCTATGCGTTGATCGAACGCAGCGCGAGCCAATGGCCACAGGCCCCGGCCCTGAGCTTCTTTCTGCGGGTCGAGGATCATACGCGGCCGGTGCGCTGGACATACGCCCAACTGCTGGCGGACATCACTCGCGCAGCCAACCTGTTCGAGCGCTTGGGGGTACGGCGGGGCGACGTGGTTGCGCTGATCCTGCCGAACTTGCCGCAAACCCATATCGCCATGTGGGGCGCGCAGACCGCGGGTATCGCCTTTGCGGTCAACGTCTTGCTGGACGGCACGCAGATGGCCGAGCTGCTGGCGACGGCCAAGGTCCGCTGGATAGTCACGGTAGGCCCCGAGCCGGATGCGCAGATCTGGCAGCGGGTCGAGGGCGCGATTGCCCGCTTGCCCGGCCTGCAAGGCGTATTGGCTGTCGACCCGATGCGGCACCTGCCGGGCCATGGGCAGAGCGCGCCACTGCCCGCTGAAGTGGCCGGGGTGCCGGTCCTGGATTTCTTCGCCGAACTGGCCCTCGAGCCAGGCGAGCGCCTGCGGTTTGCCCCGCCGGGCCTGAACGACGTGGCGGCCTACTATTGCACCGGCGGCACCACCGGCTTGCCGAAAATTGCCCGTCACAGCCAGCGCAATGAAGTGATCTTCTGCGGGCAACTGGATGCGGTGATCGGCGCGCCGGTCCTGCGGCCAGGGCGCACCGTGCTGACCGCGTTACCGCTGTTTCACGTCAATGCGCTGATCGGTTGTGGCCTGGCGGCATTTGCCCAGGGCGGTCATGTGCTGCTGGCACCACCGGCGGGGTTTCGCACGCCGGGATTCATGCCGCGGTTCTGGGAGATAGTCGAAACCCATCAGGTCAGCAGCTATTCAGCTGTGCCCACGGTCTACGCCGGCCTGTTGCAGGTGCCCTGCGCGGGGCATGACACAAGCTCGCTGACGGTGGCGATCTGCGGCGCGGCGCCGATGCCCAGGGACTTGCTGCGCAAGTTCGAGCAACAGACAGGCCAGCGCATTCTCGAAGGCTATGGCTTGACCGAGGGCACTTGCGCGTCGTCGGTCAATCCGGCGCGCGGTGAGTCGCGCATTGGCTCAGTCGGCCTGCGCCTACCCTGGCAGGACATGCGGGTGATGATCCTCGATGAGCGAGGTGCCTGGTTGCGTGATGCGCAAGTCGATGAGGTGGGGGCGATCTGCATCAGCGGTCCCAATGTCTTCATCGGCTATCTGGACAGCGCCCATGATCAGGGGGCGTGGTTCGATACTGTCGCCCTCGACGGTGTGTCCGAACAGCGCTGGTTCAACACCGGGGACCTTGGGCGCTGCGATGGCGAAGGTTACTTCTGGCTCACCGGGCGCAAGAAGGAACTGATCATCCGCGGGGGGCACAACATTGAGCCCAAATACATCGAGGAGGTGCTGGCCACGCACCCCGATGTGGCGTTGTGTGCAGCGGTGGGCCGGCCCGACGCGCATGCCGGGGAAGTACCGGTGGCCTATGTGCAGGTGCGCGCCGGGAGTGCCATCAGCAGCGCCCAGTTGCTGGACTACGCGACGCGGCATATCAGCGAGCGCGCAGCGGTGCCCAAGGCGATCATCCTGGCCGACGCACTTCCCGTCACCGGAGTGGGCAAGATTTTCAAGCCCGCGCTGGTCATGGCTGAAATCGAGACAGTCATACGCCAGGAAGCCGCCTTGCTGGCCATCGAGCTGCAAGAGGTGAGGGTGGTGCAGAGCGCCAGGCAAGGCCTGGTGGCGAGCTATCGCTGCGCAGATGAAACCTCGCGACTGGCCGAGGCTCTGAGCCGCTACACCTTTGTCAGTGAGCGAAGCTGAGCCTGGGCTCCAGGCCGCGGGCCCGAGTGCTTGCGATGCAGCGCCGGTGTTGTGAAGTTGCACGCTTCGCATGCTCGCGCGCTGCCTCGCTTTTTCTTATCCAGCGAGCACATTTTTAATATTTTTCCTTCGCAGGCGTCTGTCGCACCATCTGTGGCATCCGACTTACCCCCGGGTTCTGAACAGCGTGCGCCCAGCCTTCCGGCCGGCGCCATTCGTCTCGCAGAAGGACACAGACATGACCGTAGAACAACCCATACAAGTGGACACCCTGGTGGTGGGCGCAGGCCAGGCCGGCGTGGCCATGAGCGAGCACCTGAGCAAGCTCGGGGTGCCGCACCTGGTGCTGGAGCGCAACCGGGTGGCCGAGGCCTGGCGCACCGGGCGCTGGGATTCCCTGGTGGCCAACGGGCCGGCCTGGCACGACCGCTTTCCCGGGATGGAATTCGATGTCGCCGCCGATGCCTTCCCGGCCAAGGACCAGGTGGCGGACTATTTCGAAGCTTATGCGCGCAAGTTCAATGCGCCGATCCGCACCGGCGTGGAAGTGCGCAAGGTAGTGCGCAATGTCGGCCGCCCGGGCTTCACCGTGGAAACCTCCGAGGGGCTGATCCAGGCCCAACGGGTGGTGGCCGCCACCGGGCCGTTCCAGCGTCCGGTGATCCCGCCGATTGCCCCGGCCAATGACCGGCTGACGCAGATCCACTCCGCCGAATACCGCAACCCGCAGCAACTGCCCGAGGGCGCGGTGCTGGTGGTGGGCGCGGGGTCGTCCGGGGTGCAGATCGCCGATGAGCTGCAGCGTGCGGGGCGCCGGGTCTACCTGTCGGTGGGGGCCCACGACCGGCCACCGCGCTCCTATCGCAACCGGGATTTCTGCTGGTGGCTCGGGGTGCTGGGAGAGTGGGACGCCGAGATCGCCAAGCCGGGGCGCGAGCACGTGACCATTGCCGTCAGCGGCGCCCGCGGCGGCCAGACCATCGACTTCCGCGCCCTGGCGCACCAGGGCATCACCCTGGTGGGGCTGACCAAGGCCTTTGCCGGCGAGCACGTGACCTTCCAGGCCGACCTGCTGGACAACCTGGCCCGGGGCGACGAGAACTACCTGGCATTGCTGGACGCGGCGGATGCCTACATCGCCCGCAACGGCCTCGACCTGCCCCTGGAGCCCGAAGCCCGCCGGCGCCTGCCGGACCCGGACTGCGTCAAGCAGCCGATCCTCGAACTCGACCTGCAACAGGCCGGCATCACCTCGATCATCTGGGCCACCGGCTACGCCGTGGACTTTTCCTGGCTGCAGGTCGACACCTTCAGCGAACAGGGCAAGCCCCTGCACCAGCGCGGCGTGTCCCGCGAGCCGGGGGTCTACTTCCTCGGCCTGCCCTGGCTGTCGCGCCGTGGCTCGTCGTTTATCTGGGGGGTGTGGCACGACGCCAAGCATGTCGCCGACCACATCGCCACCCAGCGCAAGTACCAGGCCTACAGCGATGCCCGCCCGCCGGCGGCTACCGCCGAAGCACCGGCCCTCAACCTCAGCCCCGTGGGAGCCCACTGATGCCTACTCATACTCGCATCCGCATGTTCAACACCAAGGACACCTACCCCAACCAGTCACTGGACAACGACCTGTGCCAGGCCGTGCGCGCCGGCAACACGGTGTATGTGCGCGGCCAGGTCGGCACCGACTTCGACGGCCGGCTGGTCGGCCTCGGCGACCCGCGGGCCCAGGCCGAGCAGGCGATGAAAAACGTCAAGCAACTGCTGGAAGAGGCCGGCAGCGATCTGAGCCACATCGTCAAGACCACCACCTACCTCACCGACCCGCGCTACCGCGAGCCGGTGTACCAGGAGGTGGGCAAGTGGCTCAAGGGGGTGTTCCCGATCTCCACCGGGCTGGTGGTCTCGGCCCTCGGCCAGCCGCAGTGGCTGATGGAGATCGACGTGATCGCGGTGATCCCCGAGTGAGGGGGTTGCCGAAGGTTCCGGCGGCCTTGTGCCGCGCTTGCCACAAGGCCCTGTGGGCCAGGGAGTTTGCATGACTTTTTCCATCGTTGGACGCTGCGCCGAAACCGGCCAGCTGGGCATCGCCATCAGTTCTTCCAGCATCGCCGTGGGCGCGCGCTGCCCCTGGGTGCGGGCCGGAGTGGGCGCGGTGGCGACCCAGAACGTCACCTTGCCGGCCCTGGGCCCGCAGATCCTCGACCTGCTGGAGGGCCAGAAGCTCGACCCGGCCAGCGCCCTGGACCGGGCCCTGGGCAGCAACGGCTGGAGCCAGTATCGCCAGGTCACGGTGATCGACAGCCAGGGCCGCACCGCGTTGTTCAGCGGCCAGGAAGCCCTGGGCCAGCACAACGCGGTGGCGGGGGAGCAGTGCGTGGCGGCCGGCAACCTGCTGGCAGGCCCGCAGGTGATCGAGGCCATGGTCCAGGCCTTTGAAAACACCCCGGGCATGCTGGTGGAGCGCCTGCTGGCGGCGATGCAGGCAGCGATGGCGGCGGGGGGCGAGGCGGGGCCGGTGCATTCGGCGGCGCTGAGCGTGGTGGACGACCTGACCTGGCCCATCGTCGACTTGCGGGTGGACTGGGCCGACGCCGACCCCATCGGCCAGCTCGCCGGCCTGTGGCAGGCCTACCGGCCGCAGATGCAGGACTACCTGACCCGCGCCCTGGACCCGACGGCGGCGCCCAGCTACGGAGTGCCGGGCAATGAGTGAACAATCGAGCCGCGAGTTGTTGGCGCGGCTGGTGGGCTTTGCCACGGTCAGCCGCGACTCCAACCTGGAGCTGATCGGCTTCATCCGCGATTACCTGGCCAGCCATGGCGTGCACAGCGAGCTGATCTACAACCCGGAGCGGACCAAGGCCAACCTGTTTGCCAGCATCGGCCCCGAGGATCGTGGCGGTGTGGTGCTGTCCGGCCACACCGACGTGGTGCCGGTGGACGGCCAGGCCTGGAGTGTCGAGCCCTTTGTCCTCAGCGAGCGCGAAGGGCGCCTGTACGGCCGCGGTACCGCCGACATGAAAGGTTTCATCGCCTCGGTGCTGGCTGCGGTGCCGGGCCTGACCCGGCGCCGCTTGCGGCTGCCGGTGCACCTGGCCTTTTCCTATGACGAGGAAGTGGGGTGCCTGGGGGTGCGGCCGATGCTTGAACGAATGCAGCAGCGGCCGCACAAACCGCTGCTGTGCCTGATCGGCGAGCCCACCGAGCTGCGCCCGGTGCTCGGCCACAAGGGCAAGCTGGCCATGCGTTGCCAGGTGCGCGGCGCGGCCTGCCATTCCGCCTATGCGCCCTATGGGGTCAATGCCATCGAGTACGCGGCGCGGCTGATCGGCAAGCTGGGGGAGATCGGCAGCCGCTTGGCGCAACCCGAGCACCACGACCCACGTTTCGATCCGCCGTTCTCCACGGTGCAGACCGGCACCATCCAGGGCGGCCGGGCCCTGAACATTGTGCCGGCCGAGTGCCAGTTCGATTTCGAGGTGCGCACCCTGCCGGGCTATGACGCCCAGGCGGTGGTGGACCAGTTGCAAGGCTATGCCCGGGACCAGCTGCTGCCGCAGATGCAGGCGGTGCAGGCCGACACCGGGATCGCCCTGCAACCTCTGAGTGCCTACCCGGGGTTGGCCACCGCTGCCGACAGCGAGGCCGCCGACCTGCTGGCGCTGCTCAGCGGCTCGCGGGAGTTCGGCACCGTGGCCTTCGGCACCGAGGGCGGGCTGTTCCATCAGGCCGGGATTCCCACGGTGGTCTGCGGCCCGGGCAGCATGGACCAGGGCCACAAGCCCGACGAGTTCATCAGCCTTGAGCAACTGCACGCCTGCGACGCCCTGTTGCTGCGCCTGGGCGACTGGCTGGAGCACCCGGCCTGAACCGGATGCGCTCCACCCAGGCGCCCTAGCCACGGGACAGTGCCCATTCGCCGCCATCCGGACCTCCGGATGGCGGCGTTTTGCGTGGGGCGCCAGGCCGTCTGGTTGCAGAGCTTTTTCATGGGACTCGAACATATTTTTAGTATTTTTCCTCCGGCCCGCTGTGACGCACCATCGCTCTGGACCCAATAACCAGCAGGCCGTCGCAACGGCCGACGAGGGAATGCAGCGTGTTCGATCTCGGTTACTGGCAGCAGCGGGCTGCCCGACAAACATTCATTGACCAGGCGCTGATCGGCGGCCAGCGGTTGTCCGCCGAATCCGGCGCTACCTTCGATGCCATCAACCCGGCCACCCGCCAGGTGCTGGCCCGGGTCAGCGCCTGTGGCGCAGCCGAGGTGGACCTGGCGGTGGCCGCCGCGCGCCGGGCCTTCGAGCACGGGCCCTGGGCGCGCATGGCCCCGGTGGAGCGCAAGAAGGTCCTGCTGCGCCTGGCCGAACTGATGCTGGCCCACCGCGAGGAACTGGCCCTGCTGGACAGCCTGAACATGGGCAAGCCGGTGATGGACGCCTGGAACATCGACGTGCCCGGCGCGGCCAATGTCTTCGCCTGGTACGCCGAAAGCATCGACAAGCTCTACGATCAGGTGGCCCCCGGCGCCCGCAACAGCCACGCCAGCATCAGCCGCGTGCCCCTGGGGGTGATCGGCGCGGTGGTGCCCTGGAACTTCCCCCTGGACATGGCCGCCTGGAAGCTGGCGCCGGCCCTGGCGGTGGGCAACTCGGTGGTGCTCAAGCCCGCCGAGCAGTCGCCGTTCTCGGCGCTGCGCCTGGCCGAACTGGCCCTGGAGGCCGGTTTGCCGGAAGGCGTGCTCAACGTGGTGCCGGGTCTGGGCAGCGAAGCCGGACGGGCCCTGGGCCTGCACCCGGACGTGGATTGCCTGGTGTTCACCGGCTCCACCGAGGTGGGCAAGTGCTTCATGCAGTATTCGGCGCAGTCCAACCTCAAGCAGGTCTGGCTCGAATGCGGGGGCAAGAGCCCGAACCTGGTGTTCGACGACTGCCAGGACCTGGACCTGGCCGCAGAGAAGGCCGCCTTCGGCATTTTCTTCAACCAGGGCGAGGTGTGTTCCGCCAACTCGCGGCTGCTGGTGCAGCGCAGCATCCATGAACAGTTTGTGGAACGCCTCAAGGCCAAGGCCCGGGACTGGCGGCCGGGCAACCCGCTGGACCCGGCCAGCCGTGCCGGGGCCATGGTCGACGCGCGCCAGACCGCCAGCGTCATGGGGCATATCGCGGCGGCCCTGGAGCAGGGCGCGCAGCTGGCCTGTGGCGGCCGGCAACTGAGCATCGATGGCAGCGACAACTACATCGAGCCGACCATCCTCACCGGCGTGGGCCCGGCGATGGCCATCGCCCGGGAAGAAGTGTTCGGCCCGGTGCTGGCGGTGACGCCGTTCGACGACGAGGAACAGGCCATTGCGCTGGCCAATGACAGCGTCTACGGCCTGGCCGCCTCGCTGTGGAGCGACGACCTCAACCGCGCCCACCGGGTCGCCGGGCGCTTGCGGGCCGGCACGGTGTCGGTCAATACCGTGGATGCCCTGGACGTCACCGTGCCGTTTGGCGGTGGCCGGCAGTCGGGGTTCGGCCGCGACCTGTCGCTGCATGCCTTCGACAAGTACACCCAACTGAAAACCACCTGGTTCCAGCTGCGCTGAGCGCTGTGAACCCTCTGCGGCGCCGGGCTGGCGCCGCTGCACCTGCCGCCCCGGCGGCAGGCCCACAACAACAATAAGAACGGAGTGCGTGCCATGACTGCAAATCTCTCCACGGGGGCCTTGAGCCCCACCAACAAGGGCGGCCTGCGCCGGGTCCTGGGCCTGGGTTCACTGGTCTCGGTGGCTGTCGGCCTGGTGGTGTCCCAGGGGGTGATGGTGCTGATGCTGCAAGGGGCGGGGATGGCCGGGCTGGGCTTCTTCATCCCGCTGCTGCTGGCCTACCTGCTGGCCCTGACCTATGCCCTGTCGTTTTCCGAACTGGCGCTGATGGTGCCCCGGGCCGGCAGCCTGAGCAGCTACACCGAGGTGGCCATCGGGCATTTCCCGGCGATCCTCGCGACCTTCTCCGGCTACATGGTGGTGGCGATGTTCGCCCTGTCCGCCGAGCTGCTGCTCCTGGACCTGATCATCGGCAAGGTCTACCCCGGCGCGTTGCCGCCGATGCTGGTGGCCTATGGGGTACTCGGGGTGTTCACCTTGCTCAACCTGTTGGGCATCGACGTCTTCGCCAAGCTGCAGACGGTGCTGGCGGTGGTGATGGTGGTGATCCTGCTGACCCTGGGCCTGGGCGCCGTGAGCAGTGCCCAGGCCGACCTGCAACTGCCCCTGGACCAGGGCTGGAACCCCTTGCAAGTCGGCGCCCTGGCGCTGGTGGCCATGGCCATCTGGGGCTTTGTCGGTGCCGAGTTCGTCTGCCCGCTGGTGGAGGAAACCCGCAACCCGGAGCGCAATATCCCGCGTTCGATGATCATCGGCCTGAGCGTGATCTTCCTGGTGATTACCCTCTATTGCCTGGGTGCCTTGCTCTGTGTGCCGCGGGCGCAACTGGCCAGCGATCCGCTGCCGCATTTCCTGTTCGCCACCACGGTGTTCGGCGAGGCCGGCAAGCTGTTCCTGGTGGGGGCGGTGATCACTGCCACCTGCAGCACGGTCAACTCGTCCCTGGCGGCGCTGCCGCGGATGCTCTACGGCATGGCCCAGAACGGCCAGGCCTTTCCCCAGTTCAAGCGCTTGAGCCCCCGTGGCCGTACGCCCTGGGTGGCGGTGCTGTTCGTGGCGGCGCTGACCGGGCTGCCGATCCTGCTGCTGGGCCAGGACCCGGATTCCATCAGCCTGCTGCTGTTGGCCGCCGCCCTGGCGTGGCTGCTGGCCTATATCGTCGTGCACATCGACGTGATCGCCCTGCGCCGCCGCTACCCCGATGCGCCACGGCCGTTCCGCTCGCCGTTCTACCCCTGGCCCCAGGTGCTGGGTATCGTCGGCATGCTGTTTGCGATCTACCACGTTTCCCCATCCCCCGAGATGACCGCGCGGATCTTCGGCAGTGCCGGCGTGGTGCTGGGGGTGATTTCGCTGATCGCCGTGGTCTGGATCAAGCTGGTGATGCGCAAGCCGCTGTTCGTTCCCGAACCGCTGCTGCCCGGCGAACCGACCCTGGCAACCCAACCTTCCCTTGAACCCGCCTACCGTGCAGGAGAATGACCATGAGTACCTCCAACCAACAGCCGCAGCCGGCCGCGCCCCGCAGCACCCAGGATTACCAGGCCGCCGACGCCGCGCACCATATCCATGCCTTCCTCGACCAGAAGGCGCTGAACGCCGAGGGCCCGCGGGTGATCGTCCGTGGTGAGGGCCTGCACCTGTGGGACAACGACGGCAAGCGCTACCTGGACGGCATGTCCGGCCTGTGGTGCACCAACCTGGGCTATGGCCGCAAGGACCTGGCCGCTGCCGCCAGCGCCCAGCTGGAGCAATTGCCGTACTACAACATGTTCTTCCACACCACCCACCCGGCGGTGGTGGAGCTGTCCGAGTTGCTGTTCAGCCTGCTGCCCGGGCACTACAGCCACGCCATCTACACCAACTCCGGTTCCGAGGCCAACGAGGTGCTGATCCGCAGCGTGCGCCGCTACTGGCAGATCCTCGGCCAGCCGCAGAAGAAGGTGATGATCGGCCGCTGGAACGGTTACCACGGCTCGACCCTGGCGGCCACGGCCCTGGGCGGAATGAAGTTCATGCACGACATGGGCGGGTTGATCCCGGATGTGGCGCATATCGACGAGCCTTACTGGTTCGCCCACGAAGGCAACCTGACACCCGCCGAGTTCGGCTTGCGCTGCGCCCGCCAGCTGGAGGAGAAGATCCTCGAACTGGGGGCCGAGAACGTCGCCGGTTTCATCGCCGAGCCGTTCCAGGGCGCGGGCGGCATGATCTTCCCGCCGGAAAGCTACTGGCCACAAATCCAGCGCATCTGCCGCCAGTACGACGTGCTGCTGTGTGCCGACGAAGTGATCGGTGGTTTCGGTCGCACCGGCGAATGGTTCGCCCACCAGCATTTCGGTTTCGAGCCCGACACCCTGTCCATCGCCAAGGGCCTGACCTCCGGCTACATCCCCATGGGCGGGCTGGTGCTGAGCAAGCGCATTGCCCAGGTACTGGTGGAGCAGGGCGGGGTGTTCGCCCACGGCCTGACCTATTCCGGGCACCCGGTGGCAGCGGCCGTGGCCATTGCCAACCTCAAGGCCCTGCGCGATGAAGGGGTGGTGAGCCAGGTCAAGAACGATACCGGCCCCTACCTGCAGCAGTGCCTGCGGGAAGTGTTCGGCAACCACCCGCTGATCGGCGAGATCCAGGGCACCGGGCTGGTGGCGGCGTTGCAGTTCGCCGAGGACAAGGCCAGCCGCAAGCGTTTCGCCAACGAGAACGACATCGCCTGGCGCTGCCGCACCCTGGGCTTCGAAGAGGGGGTGATCATTCGCTCGACCTTCGGGCGGATGATCATGGCCCCGGCCCTGGTGGCCAGCCGTGGCGACATTGACGAGTTGGTGGACAAGACCCGCCGCGCAGTGGAACGCACCGCCGGGGAAATCGAGGCCGGTACCCTGCCGAGCAGCTAAGCGCGACACAGACCCGCCCCCCTTGAGTGGCATCACCCGCCGCAGCCTGGCTGCGGCGGTTTTTTTTGCCTGTCACTCGGCAGGGGAAGCATTTCCTTCTGCATGCCCCGGTGATGGGGCGTTAGCCTGTGGTCAGCCTCTAGAACTTCCCGTTCAAACCGATGCGCAGGCTGTCGTTGCGTTCATCCGAACCCAGCGCGGTCTTATAGGAGAAGCCCATTTGCCAGGCACGCCCGAGGTTGAAGTCAACACCCATGTCCAGGCTGGCGAAGTCGCGGTCCAGGGCGTCGGGCTTGAGCCGGTAGAGAAGGCCTTCATCGCCCTGGTCGGTATAGCGCATCTTGTAGTCGCTGCTGCTACTGAAGTTGTGACCCCAGGCCAGGCCGACCTTGGGGGTGACCACGCCGACCCGGGTCATCAGGTCGTAGCCGGTGCGCAGGCCCAGGTAGGAGGTGAAGTTCTGCTGGTTTTGTTCGTCATAGGAAAGCCCGTAGATGCCTCCGCCTTTTTCACTGAAGGCGTCCAGGCGTGTGACGCTGGCGTTCAAGCGGCTGTAGGGGGTCAGCGACAGTGGCCCCTGGCGGTACTCGTAGCTGGCGGTCAGCGAGGCGAACAACTGGTCGGCATCGCGCGAGCCTCGGGCATAGTCGTCGTTGCTGCCCGTGATGTAGCGACGCGAGTCAAAGCTGATGCGGTTGTAGCCCAGCAGGCCGTCGACAAACACCTGGGGCGCCAGGTTCAGGCTCAGGTAGGTGGCGATGCCGATGGCGTCCGCATCGCTGCGGGTCTTGTTGCTGCCGATCTCGCTGCGGTCGTTGCCGTAGCCGATCCCGACCCCGGCGATCAGCGTGGGCGACAGCCGATAGTCGACGCCGGCGCTCAGGCCCAGGGTGGTGAAACTGTTGCCCTGGGCGCCACGGGCGTGGGTCGAGCCGGTGTTGACGAAACCGTCGCTCCAGAACGCCAGGTCATCCTGCTTGCAGTTGTCCTGCGCGGCCGCGGCGGCCTCGCGTTTTTCCTGCTCGGTCTGGTGGGCCGAATCTCCCAGTTGTTCCTTGATCACCTTGGCGACCTCGCCCAGCGGTACGTTGCTGCCGTCCTTGCGCAAGCTGGCGTTGAACGAATTGCGGTCGCAGCGCATCTGGTGCAACTGCTCCATACGCTGGTTGAAGTTGTCCATCTGGGTACTGGCAAAGCGTTCCGCGGCGCGGGTCTGGGCGTTGAGCAGGCCGATGACCTCGGCGTCCCTGGTCGGGTCCGCACGGGTCTGGATGATGAAGCTCATGGTGCTGGAGGCGCTGGAACCGCTGAGGTTGTGCAGGCCGAAGCTGACGACCGCCGTACCGGCGAAGGCCGCCGATGGCACGAAGCGCATCGAGAAGGGGCCCATCATCATCGCCCGGCCGGCCGAGGCCGGGGTCACCGTGCCCAGGGTGGCGTGGGTGAACGGGCCGCCGGTGGCGCCCTGGGTCAAGTCGACGGTGGCCGACTGGCCCGCTGCGAGGATCTGGCTGGAGGCGGGCACGGTGATCGCCACGGCAGCGATGGTGATCGAATAGGCCTGTGAGCCCGTGGCACCGTTGGCATCGGTGGCGGTGATGACCAGGTTGCTGCTGCCGCTGGTAGTCGGCGTACCGCTGATCAGGCCGCTGGCGGTGTTCAGGCTCAGGCCCGCCGGCAGGCTACCGCTGGTGATGCTGTAGCTGTAGGGAACGGTGCCACCGGTGGCGCTGAGAGTTGCGCTGTAGGGGCTGCCTGCCGTGCCGGCCCCCAGGGACGCCGGGGTCAGTACCAGGCTGGGCGCGCTGACGGTGATGGTCACCGTGGCCGGGCTGGAAGTGCCGCTGGCGTTGGTGGCGGTGTAGGTGAAACTGTCGGCGCCGGAGAAACCGGCGGTGGGCGTGTAGCTGATGCTGGTGCCGCTGGCCGTGGCAGTCCCGTGGCTGGCGGCGCTGGCCACGGCGACGCTGGTGGCGGCGCCGCCACTGAGGCTCAGAGGGATCGGGTTGGCGCTGCTGTTGGCCGCGACCGTGGCGCTGACGGCGCTGGCAACCGGTGCCTGAATATTGATGGTGATCGAGTAGGCCTGGGACCCGGTGGCGCCGTTGTTATCGGTGGCGGTGATGGTCAGGTTGGAGGTGCCAGCGGCGCTCGGTATGCCGCTGATCGCACCGGTGCCGGTGTTCAGGCTGAGGCCGGTCGGCAGGCTGCCGGATGTGATGCTGTAGCTGTAGGGCACAGTGCCGCCGGTGGCGCTGAGGGTAGCGCTATAGGGCGTGCCGGCAGTGCCGTTGCTCAGGGAACCGGGGCTCAGGGTGATGCTCGGGGCACTGACGGTAATGCTCACCGTGGCCGGGCTGGAAGTGCCGCTGGCGTTGGTGGCGGTGTAGGTGAAACTGTCGGCGCCGGAGAAACCGGCG
>NZ_JBQOIE010000023.1:0-69612 GCF_052665325.1 Pseudomonas sp. 8(2025)
ATGTGAGAGTAGGTCATCGTCAAGATTAAATTCCGAAACCCCAACTGCACATGCAGTTGGGGTTTTGTTTTTGCGCGTGGAAAAACTTGCGCTATCCAAGTAGCCGCCAAGGCGCCATTGATCAGCCGCGATGGAAATCCCCTCAAAGTCCGTGGGTGGTTTTTGGTATGGTGCAGCTCTTTTTAAAGGACTTGAGTTCATCCGCACGGAACAGCGTCGACCTCTATTCACCGAGAAGCTGTAGCAATGCCCGAAGCGATTCCGATCAAGGACCACGAGAAAGAAAGCCGTCTGGTCAACAAACGGCTGCTGGCCTGTGCCGTATTGGTGGTGGCCATCACCTGCGCCCTGGTGGCGCGGATGTATTTTCTGCAAGTGGTGGAGTTCGACTACCACTCCACCGTTTCCGAGAACAACCGCGTCCATGTGCTGCCGATCACTCCCACCCGGGGGCTGATCTACGACCGCAACGGAGTGGTCCTGGCGGACAACCGCCCCAGCTTCAACCTGACGATCACTCGCGAACGCACCACCGACCTCAAGGGCGAGCTGGACACCGTGGTCGATCTGCTGCACTTGCCCCCGGAAGACCGCACGCTGTTCGACAAGGAGATGAAGCAGGCCCGTCATCCCTTCGTCCCCGTGACCCTGTTCTATGAGCTCACCGAAGAGCAGATCGCCGTGCTCGCGGTCAACGAATACCGGTTGCCCGGCCTGGACGTGGAAGCCCAGTTCGTCCGCCACTATCCCCTGGGCGCACACTTTGCCCACTCCATCGGTTACGTCGGGCGGATCAACGAGAAAGAAGCCAAGACCCTGGATTCGGTGGAGTACCGTGGCACCCAATCCATCGGCAAGACCGGCATCGAGAAATTCTACGAAGCCGAACTGCACGGTCATGTCGGCTATGAGGAAGTAGAAACCAACGCCCAGGGCCGGGTGATGAGAGTGCTCAAGCACACCGATCCGATCCCTGGGAAGAGCATCGTCCTGAGCCTGGACATCAAGCTCCAGGAAGCCGCTGAGGAGGCCCTGGGCGATCGCCGTGGTTCCGTGGTGGCCCTGGACCCGGCCACCGGCGAAGTCCTGGCCATGGTCAGCAAGCCAAGTTTCGACCCCAACCTGTTCGTCACCGGTATCAGTTTCAAGGAATACGCTGCGCTGCACGACTCCATCGACCGGCCCCTGTTCAACCGAGTGCTGCGGGGCCTCTACGCGCCGGGCTCCACCATCAAGCCGGAAGTGGCGATTGCCGGCCTCGATAGCGGCGTGGTTACCGCTTCGACCCGGGTCTTCGATCCGGGCTATTACCAACTGCCGGACTTCGACCACAAGTACCGCAACTGGAACCACAGCGGCGATGGCTGGGTGGACATGGACGCAGCGATCATGCGTTCCAACGACACCTACTTCTATGACCTGGCGCACAAGCTCGGCATCGACCGCCTGCACGACTACATGGCGATGTTCGGTCTGGGCGAGAAGGTCTCTCTGGACATGTTCGAAGAGTCTCCCGGCCTGATGCCCTCCCAGGCCTGGAAACGCGCCACCCGTCGCCAGCCATGGTTCCCGGGGGAAACCGTGATCCTCGGCATCGGCCAGGGCTATATGCAAGTCACGCCGCTGCAACTGGCCCAGGCCACCGCGCTGATTGCCAACAAGGGCGTGTGGAACCGTCCGCACCTGGCCAAGACCATCGATGGCGTGGCCCCGGTGGACGAGCATCCGATGCCCAACATCCTGCTGAAGAATCCCCGTGACTGGGATCAGGTCAACCACGGCATGCAGATGGTGATGCACGATCCCCGCGGTATCGCCCGCGCCGCGGCAGCCGGGGCGCAGTACCGCATCGCCGGCAAGAGTGGTACGGCCCAGGTGGTGGCGATCAAGCAGGGAGAGCGCTATGACCGTCTCAAGACCCGCGAGCGCAACCGTGACAACGCCCTGTTCGTGGGCTTCGCCCCGGCGGAGCATCCACAGATCGTGATTTCGGTGATGATCGAGAACGGCGAAGCCGGTGGTCGGGTGGCCGGCCCCGTGGTGCGGCAGATCATGGACGCCTGGCTACTGGACCAGAACGGCCACCTCAAGCCGCAGTACGCAGCCCCGGCCAAGGCCCCTGGCGATCCTCACGTCTGAATCATTTCAACATCAGGCTACCCGGCGCCGGCTCATGCTGACTGAGCATGTGCTGGATGCTCTGCAGAAACAGTACCTCGGCCCGGCTCATGCGCTGCTCGCGGTTCCACAGCAGGTGAATGTCGACATCGGCAATGCCTTCGTGTGGCGGCAGGCGCCACAGCAGCCTGGCGTCGACATCGGCGGCCACCACATGCTCCGGCAGGCAGCCGATGCCAAACCCGGCGATCACCAGGCGCCGTACTTCCTCCAGGCTCGGCGAGGAGGCGACGATGCGTCCGCTGAAGCCCTGCTGGTCACGGAAGATGGTCAGCGGCGAGAGCATGCCGCCGATCTGGTCGCTGGTGAAACTGACGAAGTTCTCCCGCTGCAGATCGCCCTGGGCCACGTCCTGACGCCCGAATAGCGGGTGATGCTTGCCGCAAAAAAATGCGTAGCGCTGCCGCAGGAACAGCCGTTGTTCCAGGCGTGGCTGTGGCCGCCGATTAAGGCTCAGGCCCAGAGTCGCGGTCTTCTCCTGCAGGGCGCTGACGATGTCCGAGCTGCGCATCACTTCCACCTCCAGATCGACCCGCGGGTGCTGACGATGGAAGTCGGCCAGGAAGTCATCGAAGCGTTCGCTGAAGATCCGGCTGATGATCAACAGCCGCACTTTGCCGATCACTTCGTCGGCGGGCTGTTCCAGCATGCTGCTGACCTGGGACATCTGGCCGTAGATCTCTCCGGCCAGTGCGAAGATCTGCTCACCCACTTCGGTCAGGGCAAAGCGTGGGCCGCGCCGGGCGATCAACTGCCGGCCCAGTTGTTCTTCCAGGCGCTTGAGGGCCTGGCTGACCGCCGGCTGGGTCAAGTGCAGGCGCGCCGCTGCACGGCTGATGCTCAGCTCCTGGCCAATCACCCGAAAGGTGCGCAACAGGTTCCAGTCGAGGCGGTCGTTGAGCAGGCGGCGGGCATCGCGGTCGGACATGGCAGGGGCTCTGGTTCGGGCTGTAGCTGAATAATAAGCCAGTATAATAATCGAGATAACCAATAGAAAATTGACTAATTATCCCCCGGAACGGATAAATCCACCCCAGACAGGTGCCAGCAGAAGCCCCTGCGCCCGACCCTTCCTCCTGCCAAAAAAATAATCAAGGGAGCCAACCATGAAGCCTTCCGCTTCGCCTCAGCCTCGCCGGGCTGCGGCCGCCGCCTTTATCGGCACCATGATCGAATGGTACGACTTCTACATCTACGCCACCGCCGCGGCGCTGGTGTTCGGTGCCTTGTTCTTCCCCTCCGACGACAAGCTGTTCAGCACCATGGCCGCCTTCGGCACCTTTGCCGTGGGCTTCTTCGCCCGACCTTTGGGGGGCATCATCTTTGGCCATATCGGCGACCGCATCGGCCGCAAGAAATCCCTGGTCATCACCCTGCTGATGATGGGCGTGGTCACGGTCTGCATCGGCCTGCTGCCAACTTATGCACAGATCGGTGCCCTGGCGCCGGTGCTGCTGATCCTGCTGCGCATCGTCCAGGGCATTGCCGTGGGCGGTGAGTGGGGCGGGGCGGTGTTGATGGCCGGCGAGCACGCGCCCAAGGGCCGGCGCAACTTCTTCGCGTCTTTCGCCCAGCTGGGCAGCCCGGCGGGGCTGATCCTTTCGCTGCTGGCCTTCAGCGCCGTGACCCGCCTGCCCGAGGACGCCCTGATGAGCTGGGGCTGGCGCCTGCCGTTCCTGGCCAGTGCGCTGTTGCTGCTGGTGGGCCTGGCGATTCGCCTGGGGGTCAACGAGTCGCCGGAGTTCCTCGCCAGTCGCGAGCTGGCGGCCAGGTCGCTACGCAAGGAGCAGGCTCCGGTAATGGAGGTGCTGCGCACCGCCTGGCGTCCCTTGCTGCTGTGCATCGGCGCCAACACCCTGGGGATTGCCGGGGTGTATTTCACCAACACCTTCATGATTGCCTACACCACCCAGCAGTTGGAGATACCCCGTTCACTGATCCTTGAATGCCTGTTCGTGGTGGCGCTCATCCAGTTCTGCATCCAGCCCCTGGCCGCCTGGACCGCCGAGAAAATCGGTGCCACGCGCTTTCTCTGCCTGGTGTCGCTGTTGGCCATGGCCTCGCCCTATCCGATGTTCGTGCTGGTGAGTTCCGGGCAGGCGCCGCTGATGATCCTCGGCATCGCCCTGGCGGTGGTGTGCATGGCTTCCTTCTATGCGGTGATCGCCGGTTACGTCAGCGGCATGTTCGAGACCCGGGTGCGCTACACCGCGATCTCCCTGGCCTATCAGGTCTGCGGTGCCCTGGCCGGCGGCCTGACCCCGCTGATCGGCACCTGGCTGGCCCATCGGTTTATTGGCCAATGGTGGCCGATGGCGGTGTTCTACAGCCTGATCGCTGCCGTTTCGCTGATCTGCGTGCTGGCCCTGGCACGCTGGCACGCTCACGCCCATCGCCTGGAAATGGCATCCCACGCCTGATTGTCTGGAGAATCTGATGATGTTGAAAATCAATGGCCAGCGCCTCTGGGCGAGCCTGATGGCCATGGCCGAAATCGGTGCCACGGCCCGTGGCGGCAACTGCCGCCTGGCCTTGAGCGATGAAGACCGGGCCGGTCGCGAACTGTTTGCCCACTGGTGCACCGAGGCCGGCATGAGCCTGAGCGTCGACCCCATTGGCAACCTGTTTGCCCGGCGCCCAGGTAGCGACCCGGACGCTGCCCCGGTGATGATGGGCAGCCACCTGGACACCCAGCCCGAAGGCGGGCGCTTTGATGGGGTCTACGGTGTGCTGGCCGGATTGGAAGTGGTACGCACGCTCAATGACCTCGGGATCCAGACCCGCAAGCCCCTGGAAGTGGCGGTCTGGACCAATGAGGAGGGCGCGCGTTTCACCCCGGCGATGTTCGGCTCGGCGGTGTTCACCGGGGTCATGGCCCTGGACGCCGCCCTGGCGGTGCGTGACGCCGATGGCATCAGCGTCGCCCAGGCACTGCAGCGCACCGGTTATGCCGGCAGCCGGCCCCTGGGCGCAGCGGTGGATGCCTACTTCGAAGCCCATATCGAACAGGGCCCGATCCTTGAAGACAACGCCAAGAGCATCGGCGTGGTCAGCGGCGGCCAGGCCATCTGCTGGCTCGATGTGCAGGTCGAAGGCCTGGCGGCCCACGCTGGCACCACGCCGATGCCGCTACGCAAGGATGCGCTGTACGGCGCGGCGCAGATGATTCTTGCAGTGGAGCAGTTGGCAGCGGATTTTGCCCCCCAGGGCCTGACCACCGTGGGTGAGCTGAGCATCGCCAAGTCGTCGCGCAATACCATTCCCGGCCTGTTGAGCTTCACCGTCGACCTGCGCCACCACCAGGATCGGCAGATCGCCGCCATGGAGCAGCAGGTCGAGGAACGCCTGCAGGCCATCGCCGGCCAGCGCGGGCTCAAGGTCAGTATCAGCCGGCACTGGGTCAGCCCGGCCACGCCATTTGATGCCGAGTGCGTGGCGGCGGTGCAGCAGGCGGTGGATGGCCTGGGCTACCCTCAGCAGTCCATCGTCAGCGGCGCTGGCCACGACGCCATCTTGCTGGCCCGCTATTGCCCGACGGCCATGGTGTTCATTCCCTGTGTCGGTGGCCTGAGCCACAACGAAGCCGAAGATGTGTTGCCCGAGGACGTGCGCCAGGGCGCCGATGTATTGCTTAACGCCGTGCTGGCCCGTGCCGGCCAGGTTGAATAAGGAGAAGGTCATGCGCAGTTTTTTCCACCCCGAACAGTTGCTCCACCATCCACGCAGCTACTACTCGCGCGGCCAGATGCGCATACCCCAGGAGGTGCCGGAGCGCGCCCAGCGCCTGGTGCAGGCCGCACACTCCCTGGGTTTTGCCGTCGAGCAGCCACGGGATGCCGGGATGGCACCGTTGCTGGCGGTACACGGCACGCCGTACTTGGCGTTCCTGCAGGATGCGCACCAGGGCTGGAAGGACATCCCCGAAGACTGGGGCGATGAGGTGATGTCCAACATCTTCGTGCGTGAGCCCAATGCCCTGCGCGGGGTCCTGGCCCAGGCCGCGTGCTACCTGGCCGACGGCAGTTGCCCGGTGGGTGAGTCGACTTGGCGTGCAGCCTACTGGTCGGCGCAAAGTGCCGTCGCCGGGGCCCAGGCGTTGCTCGACGGTGAGCCGGCGGCCTACGCCTTGTGCCGCCCGCCGGGCCACCACGCCCGGTCCGAGGCGGCCGGGGGCTTCTGCTACCTGAACAATGCGGCGATCGCCGCCCAGGTCCTGCGGGACAAATACGCCCGGGTGGCGGTGCTGGACACCGACATGCACCACGGCCAGGGCATCCAGGAAATCTTCTACGAGCGCGCCGATGTGCTGTATGTCTCGGTGCACGGCGACCCGACCAACTTCTACCCGGGGGTGGCCGGGTTCGCCGAGGAGCGTGGCGCCGGGGCGGGGGAGGGCTACAACCTCAACCTGCCGATGGCCCATGGCGCCAGCGAAGGGGATTTCCTCGCCCGTCTGGAACAGGCCCTGGTGGCGGTGAAGGCGTTCGATGCCGAGGTGCTGGTGCTGTCTTTGGGGTTCGATATCTATGAACTCGACCCGCAGAGCAAGGTGGCAGTGACCCGGGACGGCTTCGCCATCCTTGGCCAGCGAATCCGCAGCCTGGGCCTGCCGTGCCTGATCGTCCAGGAAGGCGGCTATCACCTGGAAAGCCTGGAAGACAACGCCCGCGCCTTTTTCGCAGACTCTGGCGCCTGGGCCCTGTAGGCACCACCAGCCCCGCCCGCTCGCAGGAGCCGGCTTGCCCGCGAAAGGGTCCTCACGCCTTGCTCCCGACTAAAGGCCCTCGTTCGCTGGCAAGCCAGCTCCTGCACAAGCTGGCATGCATTGGTCTTAGGAGCCGGCCTGCCGGCGAAGGGGTCTTAAGCCCTGTGCTCGTCTCGGGGCCCTCTTCGCTGGCAGGCCAGGGCCAACGGGAGGGGGCGTGCGGTACTTGCCATTTGCTTTACGTTAACGTCAAGATGCTCGAGCGCCCGTTCCACTGGCGCAGGTTTTGCTTGATCTCCAATGACAGGGTAAGCAATGCAGGGCTGCCCGATGATCCGGGCAAAGCCCCTTTACTGCCCCCTGAACCCGGTGTAGACATTGACCACGGCTTGCGTGCTTCGCGCAATCCAAGGGAGTGGAGCGGGATGCAGCGGGCGGACCGATTCGGAGCGCTTGATGACTCTTATAAAAACAATAAAGGGTGAGCAGCAACACGAAGCCCGGCTGGCCCGGGAACGGCTGCACCTGGAAGGCCAGATCCCCGACGGGGTTCTGCGTGCGGAAATCGATGCCTCATGGCGGCGCAGCCTCAGCCATGGCGTGCACTTTGGCAGCCAGCACCAACTGACCCTGGAATCCAGCGCCAGCCTCGAAGTGCTGCTGGCCAGCAACCGCCTGTTGCTGGACGCGGCGATCCCGGCCATCGACTATCTGAGCCAGCATCAGGGCAAGGACGGGATGATCATCCTGGCCAATGCCGACGCCACCATCCTGGCCATCGAAGGCCGCGCCGACCGTCTCAAGGACAGCGGCGTGCAGGACATCACCCTTGGCGCTTGCTGGAGCGAAGCCACCCGCGGCACCAACGCCCTGGGCACGGCCCTGGTGGAGGCCCGGCCGACCCTGATCGACTGCGGCGAGCACTACCTGGACCGTCTCAGCCATTTTTCCTGCACCTCGGTGCCCATCCAGTGCCCCCAGGGCGAGATTCTGGGCGTACTCGACCTGACCCGCGAAGGCCCCCTGGGCCGGGCCCAGGACAGCACCGCGCTGCTGGCCATGGCGGTCAGCCAGATCGAAGCCCGGGTGTTCCATGCCACCTACCCGGAGCAGATCGTCCTGGCCTTCCACAGCCGCCGGCAATACCTCGAATCACCGTGGCAGGGGCTGCTGGCCCTGAGCCTGGGCGGGCAGATCCTCGCGGTCAGCGGCCAGGCCTGCCAGTTGCTCAACACCCCGCGCGCTGCCCTGGTGGGCCGGCGCTGCGAAGAGTTCCTCGGGGTCGATGGCCTGCAACTGCTCGCACGCCTGCAACAGGGCGCCGTGGGCAGCCTGCAAACCGCCAAGGGCGAGCTGTTCTACAAGGCCCTGCGGGCGCCGCAGCCAGCGCTCAACCTGCACCGCGCGCCACGCAGCGCTCCGAAAGCCGCAGCCATGCCCCAGGACCTGGAAGCCCTGGCCGGGGGCAACAGCCGTTACGCCCGCACCTTGCGCATGGCCCGTCAGGGCCTGGCCAATGACCTGCCGGTGTTGCTACTGGGCGAAACGGGCACCGGCAAGGAAGTCCTGGCCCGGGCCCTGCACCGCGCCGGCAGCCGCGCCGAGAAACCCTTTGTCGCAGTCAACTGCGCGGCGATCCCCGAAGGCCTGATCGAGTCGGAACTGTTCGGCTATCGCGAAGGCGCCTTCACCGGCTCGCGTCGTGGCGGCATGATCGGGCGCCTGCAACAGGCCCACGGCGGCACCCTGTTCCTCGATGAGATCGGCGACATGCCCCTGGCCCTGCAAGCCCGCCTGCTGCGCGTGCTGCAGGACCGCAAGGTGGCGCCCCTGGGGGCCGGCGAAGAACAGGACATCGACATCGCCCTGATCTGCGCCACCCACCGCGACCTCAAGCAGCAGGTGCAGGACAAGGCTTTTCGCGAAGACCTGTTCTACCGGGTCAACGGCATCAGCGTGCTGTTGCCGGCCCTGCGCGAACGCGAAGACCTGCAGCCCCTGGTGGACAGCTTGCTGGCCAAGCTCGGTGGCGCCCAGGTGAGCCTCAGCGATGAGCTGCGTCGGCTGCTGGCGGACTACCACTGGCCGGGCAATATCCGCCAGCTGGAGATGGTCCTGCGCACAGCCCTGGCCCTGCGCGAAGACGGTGAGTGCCACATCGGCCTGGAGCACCTGCCCGACAGCATGCTCGACGACCTCAATGCCAGTGCCCGACCGCAGACCGGGAGCATCCGCGAGAATGAGCTGGAGCTGATCCGCAGTGCTCTGGACAACCACCAGGGCAATGTCTCGGCGGCAGCGGACGCCCTGGGCATCAGCCGCGCGACCCTGTACCGCAAGCTCAAACAGTTGCGTGCCTGATGCGGCGCCTGATCACCCGGCTGGTGGACAGCCGCGACCCCCAGGCCCTGAGTGCCGCCCTGGGCTGGCTCTACAGTTTCGTGCGGCCCCATCGGCTGGCCATCGGCGGCCTGCTGGGGCTGTCGGTGTGCGCTTCCCTGCTGGTGCTGGTGCAGCCCTGGCTGACCAAGCTGCTGATCGACGACGGCCTGCTGGCCCGGGACTTCCCGCGGCTGGTGCTGATCGCCGCGCTGATGATCGGCGCCGGGCTGCTGGGCACCGTGCTCTCCGGGGTCAACCGCTACCTGCACACGCGCTTGTCCGGGCGCATCCTGTTCGCCCTGCGCGACGACCTCTATCGGCATCTGCAGCGCCTGTCGCCGAGCTTCTACGGCCAGCGGCGGATCGGCGACCTGATGTCGCGCCTGGATGGCGATGTGGCGGAGATCCAGCGCTTTGCCGTGGATTCATTGTTCTCCGCCGTGTCCAGCGTGATCGGTCTTGTCGTCGCCCTGGCCATGCTCCTGACCCTGTCCTGGCAACTGTCGCTGCTGGCCCTGGTGCTGATCCCCCTGGACGTGCTCTGGCTGCGCTGGATGCGGCGCAAGGTGGAGCGCGATGTGCGCCAGTTGCGCGAGCGTTCGGCGGACATGTCCTCGTTCATGGTGGAAACCCTGCCGGTGATGAAGTTCATCCAGAGCGCCGGCCAGCAGCAGCGCGAGGCCCGGCGCCTGGATGGCCTTGGCCAGGGCTACCTGCAACAGCTGCTGAAACTGCAAGTCACCGAGTTCTTCACCCAGGCGGTGCCCGGTACCCTGACCTCGTTGTCCCGGGCCTGCGCCTTCCTGATCGGCGGCTACTGGGTGGTACAGGGCACCTGGCAACTGGGGGCGCTGATTGCCTTTTCCACCTACCTGGGCATGGCGGTGGGCCCGGTGCAGAGCCTGTTGGGCCTGTATGTGGCGATCCAGCGCATGACCGTGAGCCTGGGCCGGGTCATGGAGCTGCGTGGCGAGGAACCGGGCATCAGCAACCCCGAGGCGCCGCTGCCGGTGCCGGAGCAGGGCGAGCTGCATTTTCACGCAGTGCACTTTTGCCACCCGGGCCGCGGCTCGACCCTGCAGGGCATCGAGGCGCGTATTCCCTACGGTCGCAAAGTGGCCCTCAGCGGCACCTCGGGCGCAGGCAAAAGCACGCTCATCGACCTGTTGCAGCGCCATCACGACCCGCAGTCCGGGCAGGTGCTGCTGGGCGGCGTCGACCTGCGCCAGCTGGACCTGGCGCAGTTGCGCCGGCGGGTGGCGGTGGTCAGCCAGGATATCGTGCTGTTTCGCGGCAGCCTGGCGGACAACCTGGCCTACAGCGTGCCCGATGCCAGCCGCGAAGCCGTGGCCGAGGTGGCGCGGCTGGCGCAGTTGCAAGGGCTGATCGAGTCCCTGCCCGAAGGCCTGGACAGCCCCCTGGGGGAGCGCGGCCAGCAATTGTCCGGCGGCCAGAAACAACGCATCGCCATTGCCCGCGCATTGCTCCAGGACCCGATGATCCTGGTGCTGGACGAAGCCACTTCGGCGGTGGACGAGGCCACCGAGCGCGAGGTGATCGAGGCCATCGACCACCTGTTCGCCGGGCGCACGCGGATCCTCATCAGCCACCGACCCTCGACCCTGGCCGATGCCGAACTGCGCTTCGAATTGCGCGATGGCGTACTGCATGCGCTGGAGGTGGCCCATGAAGCCTGAGCTGCGCATCGGCGTGATCGACAGCGGCCATGCCGCCCATCAGCGGGTGGCGGGCGGACGACGCTTCTTCCTGCAGCCCGAAGGGATAGGCCAGGGCCCCTTGCAGGAAGACGCCCTGGGCCATGGCAGCGCGATCATCGAGGCCATCGGCCAGCGCGCGCCGACGGCGCAGGTTTATGTGGCCCAGGTGTTCGACCGGCGCGCAGTCACCAGCGCCGCGCAAGTCAGCGCCGCGCTGCACTGGTTGCTTGCGCAGGACGTGCGCCTGATCAACCTGAGCCTGGGCCTGCGCCAGGATCGCGACCTGCTGCGCCAGGCCTGTGCCGCGGCCGAGGCCCGCGGAGTGCTGTTGTGCGCATCCAGCCCGGCCCAGGGCGAGGCGGTGTTTCCGGCCAGTTACCCCGGGGTGCTGCGCGTCACCGGCGATGCGCGATGCAGCGCGCAGCAGTGGTCATGGCTGAACACCGCCCAGGCTGATTTCGCCGCCTGCGTGCGCGGCAGCAGCCCGGGGCAATCCGGCGCCAGCCTGGGGTGCGCGGCCCTGAGCGGGCATATCGCGGCCTACCTGGGTGCCCAGCCGCAAGCCGACAAGGCCCAGGTCCGGCAGTGGCTGCAGGACAACGCCCACTACCAGGGGCCGGAACGCCGGCAACAGCCATGCACACCATCCTGATCCTCGGCGCGGGGCCGGCCGGGGCCGCAGTGGCCCTGGGGCTGCGCCGCCTCGGCTACCCGGTGACCCTGGTCAGCGACTGGCGACGCTTTCCGGCCCTGGAAGGGGTCTCGCTGCGGGTGCTTGAAGCCTTGCGCGGTGCCGGCCTGGAACAGGCGCTGGCCCAGGCCCTGCAACCGTCCCAGCGGCGGGTGGCATGGAACGGTGCAGAACATGCGCAGAATATCGAATACCTGCTGGATCGCCCGGCCTTCGACCGCGGCCTGCGGGAGGCCTTGCGCGAAGCGCAGGTCAAGCTGATCGAGGGCCGGGTGCTGGGGGTACAGTCCAGCAAGGCTGGGCATCGGGTCCAGGTGCAAGGGCAGGGCGAGATGCGCGGTGAGTTCCTGGTGGAGGCCCGTGGCCGGCAGGCGCCGGTGCTGGACAAAGCCTTGCGCCAGGGGGGCGGCAAGGGCCTGCGCGGCCCGGAAACCGTCAGCCTGCTCAACCGCTGGCAGGGCCCTGGCGGCAGCGCCGCCAGCGCGGTGCACAGCCTGGAGGACGGCTGGGCCTGGATGGCCCGGCGCGAGGACGGCCAGTGCTACTGGCAGCTGACCCTGGATGTGGAGAGCGCCGGGCTGCCGGGCAAGGCGCAGTTGCTGGAGTACTGTCGCCAGCGCCGCCTGGGCTCGGCCATGGCCCGGGAATTCTTTGCCGGTGGCCAGGAGCAGCAATTGCACCTGCATGCCCGCAGCAGCACGGCGATCCTCAACCCCCAGGCCTGTGGCGCGAACTGGCTGCGGGTCGGCGATGCAGCCATGGCCGTGGACCCTTTATCCGGCAACGGCATTTTCCAATCCCTGTCCTCGGCGTTGCAGGCCCCGGCGGTGATCAACACCCTGTTGCAGCAGCCGCAACGTGCAGCGCTGGCGCAGCGTTTTCACGGGCATCGGGTGGAACAGTTGTTCCTGCGTTTTGCGCGCATCGGCCGGGACTTCTACGCCGACGAGCAACGCTGGCCCGAGCAGCCGTTCTGGCAGGCCCGCCGGCAGTGGCCGGATTGCCAGCCGGCGCACCGTGCCGTGGACTTTTCGGCCTTGCGCATCGAGCGCGCCCCGGTGCTGCGCGACGGCCTGGTGGATGAAGCCGAAGTGGTGATCACCCCGGACCAGCCCCTGGGCATCTGGCATGTACAGGGCGTGGAACTGGCGCCGCTGTTGCGCCGTTTGCGCAGCCAGGGGGCGGCCCAGGCCCTGGCGCAACTGAGCCCGGACCAGAATCGGCTGATACGCAGCTGGTTGCTGGCCCAAGGCTACCGCCCCTGAACGGGGATCGTAGGAGCGAGCTTGCTCGCGAACCGCGCAGCGGCCATCCACCGGAGTGAACCCGCGGTCCTTTTCTCCGGCAAGCCGGCTCCTACAGGGGGCACTGGGAGCTGGCGCAGCCCCCGGGCTTGCACTGGTCAGCTACGGGGGTTGAGGTACACCCGCTGGCCGCCTTTCCAGGTTTCGCAGACCTTGATGTCGCGAATCCGGGTGGCCGGGAACTTCTCGTCCAGTGGATCCTGCTCGAGGATCACGAAGTCGGCGAAGTTCTGGTCCTGCAGGGAGCCGGTCCAGGCCTCGGCATGGCACTGCCAGGCAGCGTCGTAGGTGATGGCTTTCAGCGCCTGCTTGCGGGTCAGGCACTGGCCCTCATTGAGGATGGGTTGCAGGCGCGGGTCATGGACGAACTGGTTGTCATGATTGCGGATGCCTTCCATCTTGCGGGTCACCGCCTGCTCCATCGAACGCAGGGGGCCCAGTGGGGTCACCGAATAGTCGCTGTGCAGGGAAATCCGCAGCTCGTGGTCCAGGGCCGACTTGCAGAGGTCGAGCATGTTGTGTGCCTTCTTTTCGAAAATGGCTTTATCGAAGGCGTAGCCCCAGTAGCCGACATGGCCAATCAAAAAGCTCGGTGACAGGCCCAGGCGCTGCATGGTTTCCAGGGTGCTTTTGCTCAGCAGCGAGCAGTGTTCGATGCGATGGCGCTTGTCCAGGCCGCTCTGGCCCTGCAGGGCCAGGTCATAGGCCTGCAGAGTGAATTCGATGGCCTGGTCGCCGTTGGCATGGATCATCAGCGGCCAGCCTTTTTTCACCGCCGCGTGGATAAATTCCTGGTATTTGACCGGGAGTGTTTTCGGGGTGTCCTCGCCCTCGTCGCACAGATTGAAGTTGCCCACCGGGCGGGCGGTCTCGCAGCAGTAGGGCGCGACCTGATAGCCGGTCAACCCCTGGTTGGACCCGTCCGAGATCACCTTGATCGAGCCCTGATACATGTGCCTGGCCTCTTCCCGCGTGGCCGGCCGATAGTCCGGCAGCAGCTTGAGGGCTTCGAGCGAGTTGTTGCAGGCGGCGGCGTAGCCGATCCGCAGCGTTCTGGGGTGGGACAGGAAGTAGGCGTTCAATACCAGCTTCGACAAGGGGTCCATCATCGCGTCGTACAGCAGGGTGATCCCGCGGCTGGCCGCGGTGGCGAAGAAGGTGTCCAGGCGCTCGAAGATCTTCAGCATTGCAAGCTTCTGCCTGGCGGGAATCGACAGGATCCCGGCCACTATCTGGGTTTCCTGCAGCACGCCGTTCTCGACCATGACCCCGGTTCTTTCATGCACCAGATCCCGGGCCGCCGTGTTCATGTAGGCGGTGTGCATGGAGGCACTGATCAGCAGCATCGGCCGCTTGGCCTCGATGGTGTCCAGGTAGCCCTCTTCGGGCGTGTCGCCACATTGCAGGGTCATGAGTTGGTTCAGGCCGCCCGGCACCACCTTGAACGGCATCAGCGCCGGATCGACCAGGTGCCCGAGGACCCAGCTCGTGCTGTCGTCGGGGAGGTTGTTCTGGATGGTTTCCTTCAGCCAGCCCCAGGTATAGAGCGGCCGCAGGCGCTGGCTATTTTTCTCTGGCGCCTGCTGGCTATCACCGTCGTCGGGCTCGATGGCGCCCAGGTTCAGCCAGCCATCCATGGCGCAGCTCTGCACGATGTGGGCGTGGGGCTCGACCAGGCCGGGCAGCAGGGTCTTGCCGTGCAGCGACTGCTTCTTGTAGTCGATGCCCAGGGCCTGCATGCGGGCTTCGACGGCGGCCAGGGTGCCCGCGGCGACCACGTCGCCGGCATGGATGCCCAGGGCTTCGACCCGCTCATCCATGTTGCCGTCGCGCAAGGGGTAGATGATGCCGTCATGAAACACCAGGGACTCGCCGTTCGCGTCCCTGGCCGGGCCCTGTGCCGCGTTGGGGTGGCTGGCGATATAGCTGGCGGGGTCGAGGGTGTCTTTCAAGGCTTCCCAGACGGGGTTGTGGCAGCCGCACTGGATGTAATCGTGATCATTTCCATTTGATCCCATGTTGCTTTCCTCGGGTTTTCGGTGGTGATGAGGCGTTGTGGGGGGATGAGCCCAGGCTCTTCAAACGAGGTGGCCAGCCGGCTCGGGCTGAGCGTAGCAGTGCTTTGCACGGCGAACAGGGCGGTCGTCGGGGGGCGCCGGACCACCTCCGGCGCCCCGGGTGGGGCGGTTGGCGCGGGGCGGATCAGAGCTTGATCAGCACTGATTTCAACTCGGTGTAGTGCTCGATGGCCGCGTGGCCCATTTCCCGGCCAAGCCCGGACATCTTGTAGCCGCCAAACGGCAGTGCCGGGTCCAGGGCACTGTGGCAGTTGACCCACACCGAACCGGACTTGATCCGCGGAATCATCCGGTGCACCGCCGCCAGGTCGTTGGACCAGATGCTCGCGCCCAGGCCGTAGGGGCTGTCGTTGGCCATGCGCAGGGCGTCGGCCTCATCGTCGAAAGGAATGGCCACCAGCACCGGGCCGAAGATCTCTTCCTGCACCAGCGAATGCTTCTGGTCCACATCCACTATCACCGTCGGCTTGACGAAATACCCCGGGCCGAACTGTTCGCCGCCGCAGGCGATGGTGGCGCCGCTTTCGCGGCCCATCTCGATGTAGCGATAGACCCGCTCCTGCTGGCGCGCGGAAATCAGCGGGCCCATCTCGACGCTGGCGTCCAGGCCATTGCCCAGCTTCATGGCATTGGCGATGCCGGCGATGTCGGCTACCACCTGGTCGAAATGCTTGCGCTGCACATACAGCCGGGAACCGGCGCAGCACACCTGGCCCTGGTTGAAGAAGATAGCGCTGGCAGCCCCGGCCGCGGCGCTGGCCAGATCGGCGTCGGCCATGACGATGGTTGGCGACTTGCCCCCCAGTTCCAGGGTTACCCGGGTCATGGAGTCCATGGCGATCTTGCCGATTTCCTTGCCCACGGCGGTGGAGCCGGTGAAGGTCAGCTTGTCCACCAGGGGGTTGCGGGTCAGGGCGCTGCCGGCGGTGATGCCGGTGCCGGTGACCACGTTGAACACGCCGTCGGGGTAGCCGGCTTCCTGCACCAGTTCGGCCAGTTTCAGGGCGCTGAGTGGCGTTTCATCGGCGGGCTTGAGCACCAGGGTGCAACCGGTGGCCAGGGCCGGGCCGAGTTTCCAGCAGGCCAGCAGCAGCGGGAAGTTCCAGGCGACGATGGCGCCGACCACGCCCACGGCTTCGCGGCGGATAAAACTGTGGAACTGATCGTCAGGCATCAGGGGCAGCGAGACCTCGACGCTTGAACCCTCGATCTTGGTCGCCCAGCCGGCCATGTAGCGCAAGAAATCGATGGACAGTTGCACGTCCATGGCCTGGGCCACGGCGGCGCTCTTGCCGTTGTTCAGGCATTCCAGCTGGGCCAGCAGTTCGGCGTCGCGCTGCATCAGGTCGGCGAGTTTCCACAGCAGGTTCTGCCGCTCCCGGGGGCGGGTGCGGGTCCAGGGCGAATCGTCGAAGGCCTGGCGTGCGGCGAGCACTGCGCGATCGACATCGTCCACCGTGGCCCGGGGCACCAGGCACAGCTGTTCGCCGGTGGCGGGGTTGCGCAGGGGCATGGTCTGGCCGTCGCCGGCCTCTTTCCAGTGGGCACCGATCAGCATGCGCGGGGCGCGCTGGATAAAGGCCGTGGTAGCGGCGAGCAGTGGGGCAATAGCCATGGCGAAGCCTCTTGTTTTAGGTGAGGCAGGGGCTTTCGCAATGGCTGTGCCAGTTCCACCCCGGCGCCGCGGCCCCGCTATGGCGGGGCCTGGGGCGCAGCACCGGGGCTTGCGCGGCGGCAGTTTTTCGCAAACTGCGACAGCCCGGTGAGATTCAAGAGACGCATCGGCTGGCAGGTTCCGGGGGCCGGCAGGGGGCTCTAGATGTGCAGCCAGGCCAGGGTGCCCAGCAGCACGCTGCCGCCGGCCGCGCCGTAGGCGAGCTTCTTCAGCCATTCCTTGCGGGTCAGCAGGGTGATGGCCGCCATCGAGATGGCGATCTGGATCGCCATCATGGCCTGGGCCCAGCGATGGTGCTGGTGCAGCGCGGCTTCCGATTGCTCGTCCCAGTCCCGGGCCTCGGCTTCCAGGGCCTCGGCCTTGAGGCGCACCGCTTCCTTTTCCTTCTGGTAGCGCTGGGCTTCGATGCCGTAGTGCGCGGCATCGACTCCGGGAATGTGGGTCGCCAGCTCCGCCAGGTTCTGCCGGCTGGACTTGGCCTGGTAGTAGCTCCACTGGTTGGCGGCTTCGGTCTTTTTCATCGCGGCATTGTTCTTGTCCATCGCCGCCAGGCTTTCCGAGGAGCCGGCCTGATAGCTCAGGAGCGCTCCCAGGGTGGCCATGATCGCCGTCATCACCGCGATCTTGCTGGCGAAGCGGTCACTGCGCGCGTGGGCATGTTCGCTCACGTGTTCCAGGTGCTTTTCGTGGGGGCTGGGCACATCGAATTCTTCGGTCATGGCGATCCGATCGGCTGGGTAGGGGGTGTTTCAAATTGTATCCATGGCCACTGGCGCCAGCAGGGCCAGTGTGAGTTCGTTCAGCTGGCCGACAGCCTGGGGCTGTGGGCGCAGGCCGGAAGGGCCGCGCTTGGGATCAAGGTTGACCATTTCGCGATAATCGAAAAGAAGTTCTCGTTAGACGGTCGCCAGCTGGCCTTTCTAAAGTAGGCGCTTCGAATCCGTGAGTACTTCCCATGCCCATTTACCCGAGGCCTGCATGGGCCCTGTGCGCCCTGTTGGCCGGTTGCACCCTGGGGCCGGAACGGCCGCCCGGCAGCACTGTGCCCCTGCCCGTGAGCCACCTGGACGCAACGGCCGAGCAGGGGCTCGACCAGTGGTGGCAGCTCTACCGTGACCCTGGGCTCAATGCCGCGGTACAGGAAGCCCTGAGCCAGAACCGCGACTTGCGGATGGCCGCGGCCAACCTGCTGCAGGCCCGGGCGCTGCTGCGCGAAACCGATACCCTGCGCCAGCCTTCCACCCAGGTGACGGCCCGCGCCGGCTACGGCAGTACCGCCGACGACCAGCTGGAAGCCGCCTTGCAGGACAGCCAGCACATCCGCACCGGCAGCCGCTATGGGGTCGGCCTGGATGTGCAGTGGGAGGCCGACCTGTTCGGCCGCCTGCACGGCCTGGCCGATGCCGCCCGGGCCGATGCCGAGGCGGCCCGGGCCGCCGAAGATGGCCTGCGGGTGGTGGTGGCCGCGGAAACCACCCGTGCCTGGTTGCAGGCCTGCAGCTACGGCCAGCGCCTGCAGGTGGCGGGCGAGTCCCTGGCGCTGGTGGAGCAGGGCCGCACCCTGAGCGCCCGGTTGTATCAGGCCGGCGCCGCGGTGACCCTGGATGTGGTGCGGGCCGAAGGCCTGGTGGGCCAGGTGCAGGCCAGCCTGCCGCCGTTGCAGGCCGGGCGGCAGCGGGCCCTGGCCGAACTGGCCGTCTTGCTGGGGCGCCCCCCGGGTGATGCACCGGCGGCGGCCAAGGCTTGTCACCAGGCCCCGCGCCTGGGTTCGCCCATGCCCCAGAGCGATGCCCTGGCCATGCTGCGTCGGCGTCCCGACGTGAGTCAGGCCGAGCGACGGCTGGCGGCGGCCACGGCACGCATCGGCGTGGCTCGGGCCGATCTCTATCCAAGGGTCAGCCTGGGGGCCGGGGTCTTCACGTCGGCGCACCACCCCGCGGGTTTCGATGACCGCGACGCGTCGGTCTGGCAACTGGGGCCGCTGTTGTCCTGGAGCTTGCCCAACCTCAATGCCGCCCGCGCCCGCATCGCCCAGGCCAGCGCCGGAGAAAGCGCGGCACTGGCGGATTTCGACCGCAGCATCCTGGCGGCCCTGAAGGAGCAGCAACAGGCCCTGAGCGACTACCAGGCCGCGTTGCAGCGCCAGCAAGCCCTGCACCTGGCAGCCGAACGTGACCACCAGGCCTTGCGCCTGGCCGGGCTAGCCAGGGCTGCCGGTGCCTCCACGGCCCTGGATTACCTCGATGCCCAGCGCACCGATGTACGTACCCGGGCCGCGGCAGCGCAGGCCGATGCCGCCGTCATCGATACCCAGGTGCTGGTGTTCAAGGCCCTGGGCGGCGGCTGGCGCAGCGCGCCGCCGATTGTCCTGCCGCAGCCGAGCCGGGCTGCGGCCAACCCTTTCCCGCGAACCCCCAACGAGCCTTTGCAATGACCCAGACCCCTGTTCCCGCTTCCCCGGCGCAAGCCGTCACCCGCCGTCGCTTACTCGGTTATGCCGGGCTGGCGCTGGTGTTGCTGCTGGTTCTGGCCTGGGGCCTGCGCTGGTGGTTCAACGGGCGTTTCCTGGTGGAGACCGACGATGCCTACCTGCGCTCGGACATCGTCACCATCGCGCCCCGGGTCGCCGGCTACCTGGTGGCGGTCGAGGTCCGGGACAACCAGCCGCTCAAGGCTGGCGACCTGCTGGCGCGGATCGACGACAGCGACTACCGGGCCCGGGTCGAACAGGCGGAAGCGGCGCTGCGCGAGGCCCAGGCCGAACAGCGTGCCGGGCAGGCGCGGCTGGCCAATCTGGCCGCCCGCCAGCAACAGCAGCAGAGCCTGATCGCCGAAGCCCAGGCCCGGGTCGGCGCCGCCGAGGCCGAGGCACAACGGGCCGGCCAGGAAGGGCGGCGGCAGCAACACCTGGCCAGCCAGCAAGTCAGCAGCGTGCAGCAACTGGAAAACGCCGCCGCCCTGGCCCGTCAGGCCGATGCCGCCCTGGGCGCGGCCCGCGCCAGCCTGGCCGCGCGGCGCCAACAGGTACAGGTGCTCGATACCGAACAGCAAAGCGCCCGGGCGCAACTGGACAAGCTCGAAGCGGGCGTGGCCCGGGTCACGGCCCAGCGGCAACTGGCCCGCATCGATCTGGCTCGCACCTTGATCCGCAGCCCGGTGGACGGTATCGCCGGCCAGCGGCGCCTGCGCCTGGGGCAGTACGTCGAAGTCGGTGCGCCGCTGTTGGCGGTGGTGCCTGAGGACGCCTATGTGGTGGCCAACTACAAGGAAACCCAGGTCGACGGCATGCGGCCCGGGCAAGCGGCGCGGGTCGAGGTCGACGCCTTGGGCGGCCATGTACTGGAGGGACGGGTGGAGAGTTTCGCCCCGGCTTCCGGCGCCGAATTCGCCCTGTTGCCGGCGGACAACGCCACCGGCAACTTCACCAAGATCGTGCAGCGCATGCCGGTGCGCATCCGCCTCGATCCGGGGCAGCCGCGACAGGCGCAGCTGCGCCCCGGGATGTCGGTGGTGGTGACCGTGGACACCCGTCATGACTAGTGCCCAGGCCGTATCGGAAGGCACCGGCGAGGCCGCCGCACAGGCAATCTCCCTGCGCACCTGGGTGGCGGTGCTGGGCAGCGTGGTGGGCTGCTTCATGGCCGGGATGAACGTGCACGTGACCAACGCTTCCCTGCCGGACGTGCGTGGCTCCCTGGGGGCGACTTTCGAGGAGGGGTCGTGGATCACCACCGCCTACCTGGTGGCGGAGATCATCATCATTCCCATGACCGGCTGGCTGGTTTCGGTGTTTTCCATGCGCCGGGTGCTGATGGTCGGCACCGCCGGTTTCGTGCTGTTTTCGATCGCCTGTTCCCTGGCGCCGAACATCCATAGCCTGATCTTCGCCCGGGTGCTGCAAGGGGCCTTTGGCGGGGTGCTGATTCCCCTGTCGTTCCAGCTGATTGTCACCGAGCTGCCGGCGGCCCGGCATCCCATGGGCATGGCCCTGTTCGCCGTGGCCAACAATGTCGCCCAGGCCGCGGGACCGTCCCTGGGCGGCTGGCTCACCGATGCCTATTCATGGCGCTGGATCTTCTACCTGCAAGTGCCGCCGGGGCTGTTGCTGCTGGCGGCCATCGGCTGGTCGGTGCGGCCCCAGCCCATGGTCCTGGCAAAGCTGCGCCAGGGTGACTGGGGCGGCATCGCCAGCATGGCCGTGGGCCTCTCGGCGTTACAGATCATGCTGGAGGAGGGTGGCCGTTACGACTGGTTCGCCTCAAGCTTCATCAGCCATTGCGCGATCCTGGCCACGGTCGGCCTGCTGGCCTTCGTGGCCATCGAACTGCGTCGCGAGCAGCCGTTGATCAACCTGCGCCTCTTGGGGCGCTACAACTTCGGCATTGCCAGCCTGATGCAATTCACCTTCGGTGCGGTGGTGTTCGGCGTGGTGTTCCTGGTGCCCAACTACTTTGCCCAGATCCACGGCTACAACGCCCGGCAGATCGGCCTGATGATGATTCCCTACGGCCTGATCCAGTTCGTCATGTCGTTCGCCACCCCGCGGCTGATGCGCTGGACCAGCGCCCGCACCATCATCATTGCCGGGTTCGCCATCACTGGCATCGGCTGCCTGATGAACATCCACCTCAACCCCGATGCCTCGGTGAACGTCATCGTGCCCTCGCTGGTGGTGCGTGGTATCGGCCAGTCGCTGGTGGTGGTGGCGCTGGGGGTGATGGCGATCCAGGGGCTGGAAAAGGACCAGGTGGGCTCGGCCTCCGGACTGTTCTCCATGGTGCGTAACGTCGGCGGGGCCATCGGTATCGCGCTGTCCAGCCAGATCGTGGTGGAGCGCGAGAAACTCCACGCCCAGCGCATTGGCGAATCCGTCAGCCTGTTCGCCCAGGCCACCCAGGAGCGCCTGGTGGAACTGGTGCGCCTGCTGGCCCAGGCACCGGTGGAGTACGCAACGGCCCTGCATTCGGCGGCGCTGGCGCCCCTGCGCCAGCAAGCCTTGGGCATGGTGGACAAGGTGCTGCACCGCGACGCCCTGCTGCTGGCCTACAGCGATGCCTTCTTGCTGGCGGGGCTGGCCATGCTGTTGTGCGTGGTGGCCGGTGTGCTGCTGCGCCGGGCCTGAGCCCTCAGCGGTAGAACTCCGAAGGCGGCGTGCCGAACTGGCGCTTGAAGGCGGCGGCGAAGGCGCTCTGGCTGTCGTAGCCGTGCTGCAGCGCCACTTGCACCACCGGCATGCCCTCGGCCAGGCACTCCAGGGACATCAGCAACCGCGCCTGCTGGCGCCAACGGCCAAAGGTGATGCCGGTGTGGCGCTGGAACTGGCGATGGAAGGTCTTGGCGCTCATGGCCAGGCAGTCGCCCCATTGTTCGGCGGTGCGGTTGTCCGAAGGGTCGTCCGCCAGCGCCTGGCACACCCGCAGCATGCGCGGCTCATGGGGCCAGGGCAGGCTGAACGGCAGCACCGGCAGCGAGCGCATCTCATCGAGGATCAGGCGCATCAGGCGGCCGTCGCGGCTGTCCGGCGAATACTGCGTGCCGACCTGGGCGGCGGCCAGGATCAGCTCGCGCAGCAACGGCGAGACCTCGATCACGCAGTCATGCTCGGGCAGGCCGGCAATGGCATCGACATTGATGAACAGGCTGCGCATGCGCACCGCGCCGCGCATGCGTACCCGGTGCTCGACGCCGGCCTGCAACCACACCCCGCGGCTGGGCGGCACCACCCAGCGGCCGGACTCGGTGTCGATCACCAGCACGCCCTCGATGGCATAGGCCAGCTGCGAGCGTGGATGGCTGTGGGCAGGTATTTCATGGCCGTTGGGGTAATCCACGGCGATGCTGGTAACCGGCATGGACAGGCAGTCGATGGACGAGACAACAAGCAGATCGGACATGCAGCGCAGCGCCTCCGTCCTGGAAGGGATCATGGGGCGCTTATCATAGGTGAAAATGTCCATTTTGCGATAATCAAAGGGTGTTTAGCGCATTACATTCAGAAGATCGCTACCTAGACTACAGATCACTCCTTGCCCGCCGACGGTTGCAACCGCCCATGAACCCCTTGTTCCTGACCCTGCTACTAGCGCTACCCCTGCCTTACGGCCGGGGTCTGCCGGTGCTGCCAGGAACCTGGCACCCAGGCTGATCTCCCCCAGACTCCGGCCTCGAAGCGCTTTCCATGATGAAAGCAGGGGAGATCCATCGCGTTCTCCATTGTGCTTTCGAGGTCAGTATGCTCGCCCATCCCCATACCAAATACCGCCCCTTTACCCCCGTGGACCTGGACTCGCGCCAGTGGCCGTCACGTACCATCACCCAGGCTCCGATCTGGCTGTCCACCGACCTGCGCGATGGTAACCAGGCGCTGTTCGAGCCGATGAACCGCGAGCGCAAGCTGCGCCTGTTCGAGGAACTGGTGCGCCTGGGCTTCAAGGAAATCGAAGTGGGATTCCCCGCCGCCTCGCGCACCGATTTCGAGGTGGTCCGCGAGCTTGTGGAACAGCAGCGGATTCCCGCCGACGTCACGCCCATGGTGATGACCCAACTGCGCGAGGACCTGATCCGCGAAACCGTACGCAGTGTGCAGGGTGCGCGCCGGGTCATCGTCCACCTGTACAACGCCATCGCCCCGGTCTGGCGGCGCGTGGTCTTCGGGCTTTCGGTGGACGAGGTCGAGTCCCTGGTGGAGCGCCATGTCAGGCTGTTGCGCGAGTTGACCGACCAGCACCCGGAAACCGAATGGGTGTTGCAGTACTCCCCCGAAACCTTCTGCATGGCGGAGCTCGAGGTGTCCCTGCGCATGTGCAACACCGCGATCCGTACCTGGGACGCCGGCCCGGGGCGCCCGATCATCATCAACCTGCCGACCACCGTCGAGGTGGCCACCGCCAACGTCTTTGCCGACCAGATCGAATGGATGCACAAGCGCCTGGAGCGCCGCGACCAGGTCACGCTGTCAGTGCACCCCCACAACGACCGGGGCACCGGCGTGGCCTGTGCCGAACAGGCGTTGCTGGCGGGCGCCCAGCGGGTGGAGGGCTGCCTGTTCGGCAATGGTGAGCGCAGTGGCAACCTGGATCTGGTGACCCTGGCCCTGAATCTCTATACCCAGGGCATCAGCCCCGGGCTGGACTTCTCCGATATCGCGGCAGTGGCCCGGGTTGCCGAGGAATGCACGGCGCTGCCGATCCATCCGCGCCATCCCTATGTCGGCGACCTGGTGTTCACCGCCTTTTCCGGCTCGCACCAGGACGCCATCGCCAAGGGCTTGGCCGCCCAGGCGGCCGACGGTTTCTGGGAGGTACCCTACCTGCCCATCGATCCGCAGGACCTGGGGCGGACCTACGACAGCATCGTGCGGGTCAACAGCCAGTCCGGCAAAGGCGGGATCGCTTTCCTGCTGCAGCGTGACCACGGCATCGTCATGCCCCGGCGCATGCAGATCGAGTTCAGCGCCATTGTGCAGAAGCTGGCTGATGCCAGTGACGCCGAGTTGAGCAGCGACGCTTTATGGGAGGTGTTCCAGCGCACCTATCTGGTGTGTGCAGAGGGCACGGCCGGCCTGCGGTATCTCGCTCATCGGTTGTTCGATGCCCCCGAGGGGCAGGGGATCGAGCTGCGGGTCGCCACCCCCGGGAACCAGGAGGCGTGCTTGCATGGCGTGGGCAACGGACCTGTCGCGGCGGCCCTGGCCGCCCTGGGCTTGCCGCTGCGCATCGACAGTTTTGAAGAGCGCAACCTGGGGGCGGGGGCCGATGCGCAGGCGCTGGCAATTGTCGAAGCGGTGTGGCCGGGCGTTGCCGGGTCACGTTTTGGCGCCGGCTGTCACGCCAATATCGTCACCGCCTCGGTGCAGGCCGTGATCAATGCCGCGGCGCGGTTTTATCCCGAGCAGGCGCCGGCATTCGTTCCCACCCAGGCATCGCTTGCGGAGCGGGCGGCTCCCTGAGTGACCCGCACCAGCAGTCGGCGCCCCAGGGGCCGGCCGCTGGAGCCCGGGCAAAAAAAAGCCCGCTGTAGCGCGGGCCAAATGGGATTCGTTAAGGAGTGATTGGCAATATAGGGGCGGCGAGGTGAAAGCACCGTGAAAAAAAAGTCGTGCAGGGATAAACCTCCAGCATCTTTGCCCAAGTCTTAGGGTGTTTTCGGATATGTCCGATATTACTGCCCCTGGAGCCCGCGTATATTCCCTCCTGCTCGCCCAGCCAAAGGGGGTACTTCGGTCTGGATGCCACTGCCGAAGTGATGGGCGAGCACCTTTTTCCCTCCTGCCGTTTCTTTCTCCCTGGCTGTTTCCTTCCTGCTTGGCCTGGCCAATATCCTCATCCCATTCCCTTCAGGGCAGATCGAGCCGGCGCCGGATCTCGGCCCACAGTTGCGGGTCGTCGAAGTCGTTGATCACGCGGTGGGCGCCGGCATCCAGCAGGGTTTGCGGGCGCTGGCTGGTGGCCAGGCCGAACGTGCAGATCCCGGCTTTTACCGCGGCTGTCAGCCCGGGTACCGAGTCTTCGAAGGCCAGGGCCTGGTCGGCGGTGGCCTGCAGGCATTCCAGGCCGCTCAAGTAGGGCAGGGGATCGGGCTTGGCCCGAGGCAACTCCTCGGCCACCAGCACCGTCTGGAAGCGCTGCCGCAGGCCCAGCACCTCGAGCATGTGCTCGGCATTGGCCCGGGGCGCGTTGGTGACCACGCACACGCCGATGCCGTGCTCCTGGGCAAAATCCAGCAGGCGCAGCAGGCCGGGCATGGGCATCAGTTGCGGGGAGAGTTGGCGAAAGCGCACTTCCTTGCGCTCGGCAAAGGCTTCATGTTCCGCCACGCTGCGTTCGGGGAACAGGTAGCGGCACATGTTGGCATTGGCCTGGCCGCTGACATGGGCTTCGAATTCTTCCTGGGTGAAGGTCCGGCCCTCCTCTTCCAGCAGCAGTTGCTGCAGGGCCAGCAGGTGCAGGGCGTCGGTGTCGGTCAGGGTGCCATCAAGGTCGAAGAGCAGAGCATTGAGCATGGGACAGTTCCTGTCGGGCCCCATCCGGGCCGGTTGGCTGAATCGATCAAGCCCGCATCCTAGCAGGCTTGATCCCAACCTTGACCGGTTCGCTCGGGGCCTCAGCCCTGTGCGTTGTCGCCTTCGCCCTGGTCTTCCACTTCGTCAGGCTGCGGGCAGTAGTCCTGGGGGTTGGCCGGCCAAAGCACCTGGTCATGGCTGTCGTGCACCTGTTCGGCGCCGCAATCGACCTGGCTGACCTGGAAGCTCGGAGTGCCGTCCAGGCGATACAGGGCCTTGAGGCTGCGGGACTGGTCGTCGCCCATGCCTTCCACGGCATAGCCGAAGATGGCGCCGCGGGTTTCGTCCACCACCAGTTCCTGCCACTTGCCGGGGATCAGCCGCTTGCCCTTGAGGTCGTACAGCGCCGAGGTGGCCAGGGCCGAGGTGTCGTCGGTGGCCAGCAGGTAGTGGCCGCTGTTGTCCAGGCGGATGTCGACGTACTGGCCCGGCTCCAGCAGCACCTTGCCGCTGGCGTCCATCAGGCCCACGGTACGCACCTGGGTGGCCTGGCCGAACAGGGTGGCCTGCTTGGTCGGGCTGTTGGCGGTGCTGAAGACGAACAGGTCGGCATTGATCGCGCCGATCTGGGCGTAGGTGGGCTTGAACAGCTCGACGCCCTTGTCCACATCGAAGATACCGAAGGTGGCGCTGAACACGTTCTGCAGCACCGCGACCTGGTTCAGCCCCGGTACCTGCCGGAACATTCCCAGGGGGCTGAAGCCGGCCGGGTCCGCCGAGTCGTAGACCGGCTGCACCTTCCATTGGCCCTGGCGGTCGATCAGCCCGGCCTTGCCGGAGCTGCCGTCGGCGTTCTTGGCGGTGACCAGCGCGCCCTGCTTGCCGAATACCTGGCAGGTGCCGAACTGGGCCTGGATCACGGTCTTGCCCTGGAAATCCATGTAGCCGCAGGGGCTGTCGTATTTTTCCCGGAAGGCCACCAGGCCGTCACCCGGTTCGCCCATCCAGTTGTAGGTGGCGGCGCTGATCAACTGGGCCTGGGCATCGGCCAGGGCCTTGCCCTGTTCGGTGCTGACCACCAGATGCTGGTTGGCAAAGTAGTCGATGCTGTCGAAGTCGATCTTCTTCTGCTCGCCGGTCTTGAGGTTCAGCGCCCACTTGTCGTTGCCGCGTTCGGCGATCATCCACCAGCCGCGCTTGGCGAAGTCATCGCGGACCATGCTGCTGTCATACAGGGCTTCGGTCACCACCTCGCCCTTGGCACTGAGAATGCCGCGCTTGCCGCCGATCTCGTAGACGATGAAGTCGTCGTTGCCGCCCACGTACAGATCGTCGAAGCGCGGTGGCTGAATCTGTTTGCCGCTCTGGTCGATGATGCCCAGCTTGCCGTCCTGGCCGAAGCCGAAGTAGCCCGGGGTCAGCAGCCGCAGGTCATCGGTGAAGGCGGCCTTGAGGGTCTGCTTGCCATCGGCGCTGCTGAGGTTCCAGGTACCGTCCTTGGCGAACAGGAAGGTCTTGTCCAGGGGCAGGGCGACCACGGCGTCGTAGTCGTTGTCGGCGCTGACTAGCACCTTGCCGTCCTGGTCCAGAACCGCGCATTCGCCATTGGCGCAGATCGGCATGACCATGGCCGCCGGCGCGGGGGCCGCAGCGACGGCTGCAGTCTTGGGACTGGTTTCTTCCTTGCATCCGACCAGGGTCAGGGCAGACAACGAGAGGATCAGCGAGCCGAGACGGGCACAGGCGCTTCTATCCATGAACTTCAGGTTCCTTGTAAGAGGGGAGGTGCGGCACACCCCATGGGACGGGGCAGGCAAAGCGGGGGTGATTCTGCGGCGCCGCCGGATAAATGCAAGATCCAATTGCAAAGAAAACCAGCGGTACAGCCTCGTCGCCGGCCTTGAGAGCTGTTCTGGCGCTGGCTAATCGCTGTCTCAGACTGAGACGTTTGTCTCGAAATTGAACGTCGGGTAACACCCGCAAGCCCGCCAGGGACCGGCGTCTTCGCCCAAGTCGTTGATTCCGGGTTCTTTTATAAGCTGGCACGCTCCGTGTATTGCATATCAGCAGACGTTTCTCTTGCCTCCATGACCGGGCGTGCCGGGCATGGCAGAAACCATAAAAACGACTCGCTAAAAATAAGAAAGCACCGTGGGAGGTTTGACGTTGATGAAGAGAAGACTGCGCCTGAGGCTCAGTGCCAGCCTGCTGGCCATTGCCACCTGTACCGCCTTGCATGCCCCTTCGAGTTTTGCCGCGCGGGATGCGCAGAGCATCCTCAAGGAAACCTGCCAGGGTTGCCACACCCCCGAGGCCGGGGAAGCCCTGAGCCGCATCAGCCACCAGCGCAAGACCCCGGAAGGCTGGCTGATGAGCATTGCCCGCATGCAGACCATGCACGGGCTGCAAATCAGCGATGACGACCGCCGCACCCTGGTCAAGTACCTGGCCGATACCCAGGGCCTGGCGCCCAGCGAGACCGACGGCGTGCGCTACGCCCTGGAGCGACGGCTGAACACCGTCGAGCATTTCGACGAACAGACCACCCAGATGTGCGCCCGCTGCCACTCCGGCGCGCGGATCGCCCTGCAACGCCGGCCGGCCCAGGAATGGGAGCGGCTGGTGAATTTCCACCTTGGGCAATGGCCATCCCTGGAGTACCAGGCGCTGTCCCGGGACCGGGAATGGCTGCCCACCGCCCTCAAGGAAATGGTGCCGCTGCTGGCCAAGCGTTATCCCCTCGACAACCCCGCCTGGACAGCCTGGCAACAGGCCCGCCCTCAAGCGGCGGCGCTGGCGGGGGACTGGAGCTTCAGCGGCCACCTGCCGGGCAAGGGCGAACTGGCCGGGGTGATGAGCGTCAGCGCCGGGGAAGGCGATCAGTTCAAGCTCAGCGTCAAGGGCCAGTACGCCGATGGCAGCCCGTTCAATGGCGAGGGCAGCGCGATCCTCTACAACGGCTATGAATGGCGCGGCAATGTCACCGTGGATGGCGTGGTCATGCGCCAGGTGCTGGCGGCCCAGGGCAATGCACTGCAAGGGCGGATGTTCGAGGCCGAGCACGACGAGCGCGGCCTGGACTTCATCGCCGCCCGGCAAGGCAGCCAGCGGTTGCTGGCGGTGCAGCCGGGTTACCTGAAGGCCGGTGAGGAGGCCGAGGTGACCCTGGTGGGCGCGGGCCTTGCGGGCACTCCGAGCTTCGGCAAAGGGGTGGAGGTCGTGCAGGTGCTGGAGCAGAGCCCCGAACGCATCCGCGTCAGGCTCAAGGCGGCGGCCAGCGCCCAGCCGGGGCTGCGGGAAGTCAGCGTCGGCAGCCTCAAGGGCGCGACGCTGGCGGTGTACCAGCGCATCGCCGAGGTCAGGGTGGTGCCGGCATTTGCCGTGGCGCGGATCGGTGACGGCGGCGGTTCGACGCCCAAGGTACAGGGCCGCTTCGATGCCGAAGCCTGGGGCAAGGGGGCCGACGGCAAGGCCTACCGCATCGGCGTGATGCCGGCGCAGTGGAAGGTCGAGGCCTTCGACGCCCAGGCGGCCAAGGATGAAGACGTCAAGTACGCCGGCAGCATGCAGGCCGACAGCGGCGTGTTCACCCCAGGGGATGCCGGGCCCAACCCGCTGCGCAAGATGTCCACCAACAACGCCGGCAACCTCAAGGTGATCGCTGCGGTGGAGGAGGGGGGCAAGGCCCTGACCGGTGAAGGCCAGCTGATCGTCACCGTGCAACGCTGGAACAATCCACCCATTCCCTGAGGGGCGTCGAGCGATACCGGCAGACACTTTCAGGCAATGACCGCAGGCCCCGAACGCGGGGCAGGCACAGGAGGTTGTAATGGGCGCAATTCTGAATCTGGTGGAGCGCAACCTGCATGAAGTGCAGGTGGACGCCAACCGCATGCTGTTCCATATCCCCAGCAGTTCGCTGTTTGCCAGCGATGCCTTGACCGGCAGCATCATCGATGCGCTGCGCGGCCCGGGCTGTACCCCGGAAGACTTGATCCAGCGTCTGGCCGGCGCCTATGACGGTGCCGACGTCAGCGACACCCTGCGCGAGCTGATGGCCCTGGAACTGGTCAGCGACGGCTCGCCCCTGACCCCGGAAATCGGCGTCAAACGGGTCGAACGCACGGCGATCAATACCGTGGTGCTCAACGTCAATACCGGCTGCAACCTGAGTTGCACCTACTGCTACAAGGAAGACCTGGACAAGCCCTCGGCGGGCAAGAAGATGGGCCTGGACACGGCCATTGCCTCGGTGGAAATGCTGCTCCAGGAGTCCCCGGACGAGGAGCGCTACACCGTGGTGTTCTTCGGCGGCGAACCCTTGAGCAACCGGCCGCTGATCGAGGCCATGGTGGACTACTGCGAACAGCGCTTTGCCGCGGCCGGCAAGTTCGTCGAGTTCGTCATGACCACCAACGCCACCCTGCTCACCGAAGAGGTGGTGGACTACCTCAACGCCCACCGCTTCGGGCTTTCGGTGAGCATCGACGGGCCCAAGACCGTGCACGACCGCAACCGCATCACCGTGGGCGGGCAAGGCACCTATGACGTGGTGCGGCGCAAGGCGCAGATGCTTCTGGAACGCTACGACAGCCGGCCGGTGGGGGCGCGGGTGACCCTGACCACCGGGGTCACCGACCTTGAGACCATCTGGGATCACCTGTTCAACGAGCTGGGGTTTGCCGAAGTGGGGTTCGCCCCGGTGACCTCGGGGGACATCAGCAGCTTCAACCTCAGCAGCGAGGAGCTGATCGAAGTCTTCGCCAGCATGAAGCGCCTGGGCCGGCGTTACCTGGCGGCGGGACTGGAGCACCGCAATATCGGCTTCTCCAACCTGCACCAGCTGATCACCGATATCCACGAGGGCCACAAGAAGGCGCTGCCCTGCGGCGCCGGGCTGAAGATGCTGGCGGTGGACCACAAGGGCGAGCTGAACCTGTGCCACCGCTTCACCGGCTCATCCCTGCCGACCTTCGGCAATGTGCATGACGGTGGGGTCAAGCAGATGGAGCTCAATGACTTCCTGTCCCAGCGCCTGGACCGCACCAACACCGGCTGCGACAGCTGCCGCATCCGCAACCTGTGTTCCGGCGGCTGCTACCACGAGAGCTATGCCCGCTACGGCGACCCGGCGCACCCGACGTATCACTATTGCGAACTGATGCGTGACTGGGTGGATTTCGGCATCGAAGTCTACAGCCGGATCATGGCGCACAACCCTGCGTTCATCAGCAGCTACATCACTCCGCGCAAGGCTCACTGACATGAAACATCTCAAGCCGATCAACAACAAAGCTCAGAAACTGACCGAGGCCGCGGCCCAGGACCGTATCGAAGAAGTGCTGGCGATGAACTCCGTGGCCGGCTGCGCCTCGACCACCGACCCGGGCTGGGAAATCGATGCCTTTGGCGGCGTCTCGTCGCTGTGCCAACCGATGGAGGCCGACCTCTACGGCTGCTCCGACCCTTGCTGGTGGCCGGCCCAGGTGCCGGACATGATGAGCACCTACCCCGACTGGAACAAGGACGCCCAGGCCTCCAACGACAACTGGCGCAACCTCGGCACCGTCTTCCCCAAAGACAAGTAACCGGACAGCACAAGGATTCCAGCATGCGAGCTATCACAGTGTGCGGCCTGGCCGCCGGCGCGGTTCTCAGCGCCTGTTCTTTCACCGCCCTGGCCGACGAGGGCCTGGCCCTCAACAGCGGTCACGAGTACATGGTGACCACCAATTACCCGAACAACCTGCACGTTCTCGATCTGGCCACCGACAGCCTGTACAAGACCTGCAAGATGCCCGACGCCTTCGGCCCCGGCACCGTGCAACTGTCGCCGGACCGCAAGATCGCCTACGTGCTGAACAACCACTATGCGGATGTCTACGGCGTCGAGCTCGACAGCTGCAAGCAGGTGTTCCACGCCAGCATCACCCAGCATCCGGGGGAGAAGGCGCGCTCGATGTTCGCCTTCACCGTCAGCCACGACGGCAAGGAGCTGTACACCGTGGCCAACCCGACCCTGTTGCTCAATGACCGCTATGAGGTCAAGGAGCCGCGGCTGGATGTCTACGCCACCGATGCCGGGCTCGACGCCAAGCCGCTGCGCAGTTTCCCCGCGCCGCGCCAGCTGACCATCATGCAGAGCGGCGACGACGGCACCCTGTATGTGGCCGGGCCGGACCTGTACAAGGTCGACGTCAAGACCGGCAAGTTCGAGGTGCTGATCCCCAGCCGCCACTGGAAACGCCCCAACTACAGCGCGCCGGACGTGCTCTACGTGTGGAACCAGCAGACCTTCCGCCATGACTTTTCGCTGCTCTACACCGCGGCGAAGTTCAAGGACAAGAAGCAGGACCCGGCTACCGCCGAGCCGCTGTACGGGCTGTTCAGCGTCGATCTCGCAACCGGCAAGACCGAGACCACCGACTTCGGCCCGCTGACCGAGATCTACTTCAGCGGCATGCGCTCGCCCACGGACCCCAACCTGATGTTCGGCGTGCTCAACCGCCTGGCCAAGTACGACATCAAGCAGAAGAAACTGCTCCAGGCCGCGACCCTGGAACACTCCTACTACTGCATCTCGTTCAACCGGGCCGGGACCAAGATCTACCTGGCGGGGACCTTCAACGACGTGGCGATCTTCGATGTGCAGAGCATGAAGCAGATCGGCAAGATCACCCTGCCGGGCGGCGACATGGCCATCACCACGGCGCAGATCTTCGTGCGCTGACCTCGTCTGCACCCGCCGGCTCTTGTTGCAGGGGCCGGCTTGCCGGCGAAGAGCTGCGCAAACCGTGCGACGCCCTCGCCAAGGCGTTCGCCGGCAAGCCCGCTCCTACTGCCCTGGTACCGGGCAGTTCAAGTCGCCTTCCATGCACTTCAGGTAATTCTTGAAGCTCTCCACCCGGGCCTGGGTCAACGTCGTGATGCAGTTGCTGTAGCCCACCGGGTAAAGGCTGCCACCTTCCACGCCCGAGGTGGCAAAGCTGCACTCGGCATCGCGGAACGCCACCCAGGCGCGCTGGGCGCTGACCAGCAGCTTTTTGCTGTGTGGCTGGTCTTTCAGGCGCTGGTTGATCTGTTGGTAAAGGGCGTTCAGCTCCTTGTCCGCGGCCTTGTGCTGGAAGTTGGCGCACAGGCTCATATCGGTCTGGGTGGTGTTGTTGCACTCATAGGCCTGGGCCAGTGGAGCAAGCAGCAGCAGCGGCGCAAGGGCCAGCAACAGGATCGGACGCATGGAAAGTCTCGCAATCGGTCAATGAGGAAGAAACAGTCTAGCCGCGGCTGGGTTGCCACTCGGGCCAGCGTTGCAGCGCTTCGTCGGCCAGCCAGGGCACATCGTGGGAGGTCCAGATATGCACCTGTGGCGTCTGCCCCGGATCATCGTCCAGGGTCGCCACCCGCAGGATCACGTGGGGCTGCCCCGGGCGCTCCGCCAGCAGGTGAGAACCGCAGACCGAGCAGAAGTGCCGCAGCTTGCCCGGGGACGATTCGTAGGTGCTCAGGCGTTCCTGGCCCTGGGTCCACTGGAAGTGTTCGCGCATGACTCCGGCGGTCGAGGCAAAGGCCGCGGCGTGGGCCTTGCGGCAGGTCTGGCAATGGCAGTGGCCGATGGGCATGTCCAGGCGGTCGACCCGGTATTGCACCGCCTTGCACAGGCAACTGCCATGCAGCGGCCGGGCAGGCGCGCGACGCCGGGCGGCGGCCAGCAGGTCGTCGGCCATGGCCTGGATCTCCTCGCCCATGTGCAGCTTGGCCAGCCAGTGCGGCGGTATGCCCTGGGCCCCGTAGAAAGCTCCGGCCAACTGGCCGACGATGGCGGCGGTGGTGTCGGCGTCGTCCCCCAGGTTGGCGGCGGCCAGCACTGCTTCGGCATAGCTGTCGCTGTGCTGGAAGCACCAGAGCGCGGCCTCCAGGGAGTCGACGCAATAGCCGTTGCCGCGAATCTGGTCGCGGGTTTTATCCAGGTAATTGCCCTGGGCCAGGGCCGCGACCTTGCTCTCGCGAAAGCCCTGGGCGTCGAGCCGTTGCAGTTGCTGCTTGCTGGCACCGTCCAGGGCCTTGGCGATCAGCCCGGCCAACAGCTGGCAGCATTCGATGGCTTCGGCGGCGCTGTGGGTGGTACGCGAACTGGCCCCGGCAAACTCGCGGACCTGGGCCAGGTCGGGGTAATGGAACAGCACCACCGGCGCCAGGCGCATCAGCGAGCCATTGCCGGCGGTCTGCGGGTCGCTGGGGCCCGCCAAGGGCTGGCCGTGTTCCTGATAGTCGGCCAGGGCCTGGCGCACCGTCATGCCGATATCGAAGCATTCGCCGGTGGCGCTCAGGTAGCCCCATTGCCACCAGTTGAGGTAGCGGCCCATCTGGTCGGCGGGGTCGAAACCGTCCTTGCGCAACAGGCTTTCCCCCAGGCACAGGGCCATGGAGGTGTCGTCGGTCCACTGTCCGGCCTTGAGGTTGAACGGGCCGCCGCCCAAGAGATCGGTGACCGGGGGGAAACTGCCCCGTGGCTTGAATTCCACACTGGTGCCCAGGGCATCGCCACAGGCCAGGCCCAGCAGGCTGCCACGGTAACGGTCGGTGAGGGTGAGGGGCATGGCAGGTCCTTTGCAGAGGTATTGGCGCCGGCGACAGTAGCATTTTTCGTTCTGGGCAATCAGTGGGTCCTTCGGCCAGATAAAGGTTGCGCTCGATTCAGAGAGGTCTAGTGTTCATCACTGGAGGTGGCCCATGAATTCTTCAGATCGCATCGAACGCAAGATCCTGCTCAAGGCCGACCCGGCCCAGGTCTGGCAGGCGCTGAGCGAGGCCGAACGCTTCGGCCGCTGGTTTGGCGTGGCCCTGGCCGGCCAGCAGTTCATACCCGGCCAGCGGGCCCGAGGCGCGGTGACCTACCCAGGCTATGAGCACCTGACCTGGGATGTCCTGGTGGAGCAGATGCTGCCCCAGGAGCTGTTCTCCTTCCGCTGGCACCCCTACGCCATCGATCCCGCTCAGGACTATTCGGCAGAGCCCAGCACCCTGGTCCGGTTCGAACTGGAAGAGCACGCCGGTGGTACCTTGCTGCGGGTCACCGAGTCGGGCTTCGACGGCATTCCCGCCGAGCGCCGGCTCAAGGCCTTTCGCATGAACAGCCGGGGCTGGGACGAGCAGATGAGCAATATCGAGAACTACCTGCAGCAGGGTTGAAACAGGCAGTTGCAAGCGGCACGTTGCAGAGCCAGGCCTGTCGCCTGAAACTGGCCGCTTCCCGTCTGGAGCAGCCCCTTGTTCGAAACCTATATGAAACGCTGGCGCCTGACGCCCGATGGCGATCCCATCGTCACCCCGGGCAGCCGCCTGTTGCCGGTGCGTCTGCAAGACGGTGCGCCGGCCATGTTGAAGATTGCCCTGGATGAACACGAGCAGGCCGGCAACCGGCTGATGGCCTGGTGGGCCGGGGAGGGGGCGGCGCGGGTTCATGCCCAGCAAGGCGATGCCCTGCTGATGGAGCGGGCCATGGGCAAGGGTTCGCTGATGCGCATGGCCCTGGCGGGCCAGCACGATGAGGTCAGCCATATCGTCTGCGCCACCCTGCAACAGTTGCACCGGCCACGGGCACAACCGCGGCCGCCGCTGGTGTCGCTGGATCGCTGGTTTGCCGACCTGCGCGAGGCGGCGCCGCAGCAGGGCGGGTTGTTCCTGCGCTGCCTGGCCGAAGCCGAGCACCTGTTGGCCACGCCCCGGGAACCGGTGGTGCTGCATGGCGATATACACCACGACAATGTGCTGGACTTCGCCGAGCGCGGCTGGCGGGTGATCGACCCCAAGCGGGTCCATGGCGAGCGCACCTTCGATTTCGCCAACCTGATCTGCAACCCGGACCTGCCCAGCGCCACCGACCCTGTGCGCTTTGCCCGCCAGGTGCAGGTGATTGCCCGGGCGGCGCAACTGGAGCCGCGCCGGCTGGTGCAGTGGGTGCTGGCCTTCAGTGGTTTGTCCGCTGCCTGGTTTCTCCAGGACGATCATCAGCCCGGGGCGCAGCACCAGCTCAAGCTCGCGGCTTTGGCCGCCCAGGCACTGGAGGGGTGAACTAGGGGTTTGCGTAAGTGCGGTATAGCGAATTTCCTACACGCGCTGTAATTCAATGCGCCTTCTGCGCACCGGGCTTTGTGTTTAATCTTCTTTCCCACAACTGCAGCGCAGGAAGCGCTCAGGATCAGGGAAGGTCGACCATTAGCACGGATGCTGCAGACAGGAAGTCATGATGGTCTTGGAAAAAACCCGCTTCGGCGGGTTTTTTTTCGTCCGGCATTTCGTGCCTGCAGCCTGGGTGCAGTGGCCGCTTTGATACTTCATGCAGCGGAACATGAACGTGGCAGGTTCTTTTCAGCCTGACGCTAAGCGCGGGCTTCTGCAGGTGTGCTTAGCGGGTGATTTCGTTGCGGACCTTTTCCAGAGCCTGCTCCAGCAGCGGCAGGCCGATGGAGCCCAGGGCCAGGCGCAAGGCCTGGGGCACATGGGCGGTGGTGGCGAAGGGCTCGGCCGAGGTCACCGTTACCCCCTGATGTTCCAGGGCCGCCACCACGGCATCGGCCCGCCGTCCTTCCGGCAGTTTCAGCCAGAGAAAATACGATGAGCCATAGGCCTGGTAATCGCAGCCCTTGAGCACCCTCCGGGCCAGTTGCTGGCGGCTGCGGGCATCGTTGCGCTTCTGTTCTTCCAGGCTGTCCACCAGCCCCGACTCGATCCAGCGGCAGCCCAGGGTCACGGTCAGCGACGGGGTGCTCCACGTGGACACGCGGATCGCCCGTTCCAGGGCCGGGATCATCTCCAGGGGCGCGACGATAAACCCCAGGCGCAAGCCCGAGGCGACGCTTTTCGACAGCCCGGAAATATACAACGTGCGCTCCGGGGCCAGGGTCTGCAGCGGCGGCGGGGCCGGTTCGGCGAGGAAGGCGTAGGCGCCGTCCTCGATCAGCAGCAGGTCATGCTCGCGGGCCAGTTGCGCCAGGCGCCGGCGTTCGGCCAGGGGCATCACCGTGCCCAGGGGGTTGTGCAGGGTCGGCATGCAGTACAGCGCCCGCACCGGGCGCCGGCGGCACAGGGCCTGCAGGGCGTCGAGGTCCATCTGGCCGTTGTGCTGGGGCAGCGCTTCGAGGTCCAGGCGATGGACCTGGGCCAGGGTCTTGAGGCCGGGGTAGGTCAGGGCGTCCACTGCCAGGATGTCTCCGGGCTGGAGTAGCGCCAGCAGGCTCACCGCCAGCCCCTGCTGGGCGCCGTTGACGATCAGCACCTGCTCGGCGGCGACGCGGATCTCGCGGTTGCGCAGGTGCCGCGCCGCGGTCTGGCGCTCATGGGGGCGGCCGCCCTGGGGCGCGGAATGCAGCAGGGCATCCAGGTCGCCGGAGGCGGCTATCGCCCGCAGCCCCTCGCGCAGGCTTTCCGCCTGGCCGGGCAGGGACGGGTAGTTGAACGCCAGGTCCACCGAGGCGGCGCTGGCCGGGTGCTGTTCCAGGCCCATGCCCCGGGGCAGGCTGGTGTCGCGGACAAAGGTACCGCGCCCGGGCTCGCCCACCACCAGGCCGATGGCTTCCAGCTCGTGATACACCCGCAGCGCCGTGGCCAGCGCCACCTGCTCGCTGGCCATCAGCGCCCGCACCGTCGGTAGCTGAGTGCCTGGGCACAGCTGGCCGGCGCGGATGCGCTGGGCGAAGTGATCGACGATGGTTTTGTAACGGGTACGGCGCATGCTCGGCCACCTCATGTATCTAGAACACTTTTTTGTTTGTATCAGATAGGGCGCCTAATCTAGCGGCTTTTGCGCAGGAGCGCTCACATGCCGGACCTTTCCACCCTGTCGATCTTCCTCGGCGCCGTGCTGCTGTTGCTGCTGTCGCCGGGACCCAACATGGCCTTCGTCATCAGCCACGGCGCAGCCTATGGCTGGCGCGGTGGGGTGGCATCGGGGCTGGGGATCGGCGCAGCGGATATCGGCCTGACCCTGCTCACGGCCACGGGCGTCACCGCCGTGGTGGCCAACTGGCCGCCGGCGTTCGACCTGATCCGCTATGCCGGGGTTGCCTACCTGCTGTGGCTGGCCTGGAAGGCCCTAGGCCAGCGGGGGGGCCTGGACCTTGCCGATACACCCCGGGTGCCGCTGGCCACGGTGTTTGTCCGGGCCCTGTGCAACAGCCTGCTGAACCCCAAGGCGCTGCTGTTCTTCATGGTGTTCCTGCCGCAGTTCGTGCGCCCCGAGCACGGCAGCATCGCTGTGCAACTGGTGGTCCTGGGCTTGCTGCTGACCCTGGTCAGCGGGGTCTTCCATACCAGCCTGGGGATCTTCGGCGCGGCCTTGCGCCGTGGCTTGCCCGGCAGCGATTCGCGGCTGGCCCGCTGGCAATCCTGGCTGCTGGCGGCGGTGCTGCTGGCCCTGGCCCTGCGCCTGGCGCTGCTGGCGCGTCCGCTCTGATTCATCAGCCAATGGAGTTTGACCATGTACATCGCCGCCTTTATCTACCAGCCGGGCCAGCGCGACGAGGAGTTCCACTGCCTCAGTGCGCTGATCGACGAAATTGCCATCAGCCTGCCGGGCTTCGTCGGCGCCCAATCCTGGACCAGCGCCGACCAGGGGCTGATCAACGCCAGCTATTACTGGGAGGACGAAGCCTCGATCCAGGCCTTTGCCAGCCACCCCAGGCACATTGAAGCCAAGCGCCAGTACCGGCGCTGGTACGCCGGTTATCAGGTGGTGATTTCCAGGGTCGAGCGCACCTATGGCGATGGCGCCATCACCCAGTTGTTGGGCAATGCCCGCCAGGGCCCGGTGCGCCGTGCCTGAAGGCTCAGCCGGCTGCCAGCCGCGCGGCCGCGCGCAGGGTGATTTCCCGGCGCTTGTGCAGCGAATCCGCGGCGCGTTGGCGGGCCTGCTGCACCACGCTGGCGGGGGCGGTATCCGGGCTGCCGGCCTCGAACGGCGGCGCCGGGGCGTACTCCAGTTGCAGTTGCACCCGCTGCGCGGTGGCGGCGTCGAACAGTTCGGCGGCCAGGGTCAGGGCGAAGTCGATGCCGGCGGTGATACCGCCGCCGGTCAGCAGGTTGCCGTCACGCACCACCCGCTCATGCACCGGTATCGCCCCCAGCGGCGCCAGCAGTTCGTGGTAGGCCCAGTGGGTGGTGGCGCGCTTGCCCTGGAGCAGGCCCGCGGCGCCGAGCACCAGGGAGCCGGTGCACACCGAGGTCACGTAGCGCGCCCGGGCGGCCTGCTGGCGGATGAACGCCAGGGCCTGCGGGTCTTCCATCAGCGCCCCGACCCCGGTACCGCCGGGGATGCAGATCACATCCAGCGGCGGGCAGTCGGCGAAGCTTGTGGTGGCCTGCAGCACCAGCCCGGAGCTGGCCACCACCGGCCCCGGCTCCTTCCAGATCAGGTGCACCTGCACATCCGGCAGCGAGGCCAGTACGTCGTGGGGACCGGTCAGATCCAGTTGCTGGACCTCGGGGAACAACAGAAAACCTATCTGCACTGCCATTGCCTGTTCCTTGTGTCGATGAAGTGGACGGCTTGACTCTAGCGCTCTAGGATTTGGCGCATACGCCAACCAGCCCTCGATTTACGCCAACCATGCCCACTGCGCCGAAAAACGTGTTTGTCCTGGCCTTCGCCAATGCCCAGTTGCTGGACGTCAGCGGGCCGCTGCAGGTGTTCGCCTCGGCCAATGACCGGGCCCGCGGCCTGGGCCTGCCCTTGCCCTACCACCCGCGGGTGATTGCCAGCCCGGGCGGGGCGACCCTGAGCTCCTCGGGGCTGGCGCTGCTGGCCGAGCCGCTGCCGCTGCCGCAAGAGCCCTGCGACACCCTGATCGTTGCCGGTGGCTGGGGCGTCTACGAGGCGGCCCGTGATCCTGAACTGGTGGCCTGGGTGGCGGCCCGGGCTGCGGCGTCACGGCGGGTGGCGTCGGTCTGCACCGGGGCCTTTCTGCTGGCCGCCAGCGGCTGGCTGGACGGGCGCCGGGTGGTCACCCACTGGACCCGCTGTGAGCAGTTGGCCGAGCAATATCCGCGGCTGCAGGTGGAGGCCAATCCGATCTTCATCAACGATGGCCCGGTGTGGACCTCGGCCGGGGTCACCGCCGGCATCGACCTGGCCCTGGCCCTGGTGGAGGCCGACCTGGGGCGCGCAGTGGCGCTGGAAGTGGCGCGGCAACTGGTGGTGTTTCTCAAGCGCCCGGGGGGCCAATCGCAGTTCAGCGTAACCCTGTCGCTGCAGAACCAGGGTGGGCGTTTCGACCGGCTGCACGCCTGGATCGCCGAGCACCTGGACCGCGAACTGACGGTGCCGGTGCTGGCCGAGCAGGCGGGAATGAGCGAGCGCAGTTTCGTCCGTCACTACCGCGCCGACACCGGCCAGACCCCGGCCCGGGCCATTGAACTGATCCGTGTGGAAAGCGCCCGGCGCCTGCTGGCCGACAGCACCCTGCCGATCAAGCGCATCGCCGCCCAGTGCGGTTTCGGTAGCGAGGAAACCCTGCGTCGCAGCGTGCTGCGGGCCCTGGGCGTGACGCCCCAGGCCTACCGCGAACGCTTCGCCAGCATTGCGCAGCCCTGAGCGCGGGTTTCAGCCTTCTACCAGGCTCAGTTGGCCGTCGGCATACAGCACTTCGCGGCCGATCCAGGCCGGGTCTACCTGGGGCAGTACCGCCGAGGGCTTGCGCAGTTCGCGCAACAGGGTCGAACCGTGGGACAGGCGCCCGCCCATGCGTGCGATCACTGCCCGGGCCTGCTGATAGTGGGCATGGCGCCCGGGGTCGAGGGTGTCCTCCAGCAGAATGTCGACCCCCAGCACACCCTGGACCTGGCCCGGGTAGATCATGAACCCCGCCGCCTGCTCGCTGCCTTCGCGGCCGTCCTGCCAGAAGCTGCCGCCACGGTTGCGCACCTGCTCATGGGGGGCGAACCAGTAGCCGCGATCAGCCTCGGGCACGGCGTGGTGCAGGCGGAAGAAGATCCGCATCAGGTTGTCCCGGTACCACTCGCGCACTTGCAGGTAATAGCCGCGCATGCCCGGCAAGCCCAGGCGGTGGGCCAGGGTGATGGCCGGGCTCCAGTGCGGGAAGGCTTGCAACGGCAACTCGGCGCACTGCGGGCGCGGGGTGCCTGGGTCGGTTTCCCAGGGCAGGCGATGGGGGCTGTTGTCCAGGTTGTCGTAGGCGGTAGGCGGACGCCCCAGCAGCGCGCCGCCACTGCTGGCCAGGGCGGTGGCGATGCACAGGTTGCCCTGCACCACGAACACATAGAAGCGGCTGAACCAGTCTGCCAGTTGCTGGCCGTCGGCCCCGGCGGCGCGCAACTGCGCCAGCTCCCGGTCGAAGCGCCGCAGGCCCGGCTCCAGGCTCAGCAGGTGGCCGCGGGCGATGTGCTGCATGCGCAGGAACCGTGGCAGCGAGCGCAACAGGCGCAGGGGCCGCAAGGGCAGCTGCGGGGTGGCGCCGCCCACCTCGCCGGCATAGCTGGAGGAGGGCAGGCCCCAGTCGGCCAGCCGCGCCAGGAACAGGTCATTGTTGATATAGGAAGCACCGCCGAACACTGCGGTGAAGGGCTCGTTGTCCTGCAGTACACGGGCGTCCCAGCGCGCCATGATCGCCGGAATGCTCGCCGCCGCCCGGCGCTGGCCGTACTCGACGAAACGGCTGGGTTGCGGTGGCAGGATCTCGGCGATATTGGCCGCGGTCAGGTGCCGGCGCCAGCCGTAGTCGCTGATGGGGCGGTACTGCAGCAGCCACAGTTGCTGGCCGTCCCAGGCCCATTCCACATCACCGGGCACGTAGTGGAAGGTCTTGAGCACCCCTTGCAGGAAATCCCACAGGGCGTTGGCGCTCAGGCCCCGGGTGGTGGCGAAATGGCCGCTTTCCCAGGCCGCGCCCAGGCGTGAAAGGATCGCCCGCTGCGGGCTGACCTGACCGTCGGCAAGGCTTTCCAGATGGCCCTCGACCCACTCCAGTTCCACCGCCAGGTGACGGACGAAGGCAATCCCCGACAGGGTCGGCTGGATAAAGCGCTGCACCACCACTTCCTCGACCCCGGCATCGCGCAGTTCGCTGATGCGCCCGGGCACTTGCTCGCTGGGCACCCGCAGGTAAGTGGTGCTCAAGCCGGCATTGGCCGAGTCGGCCTGGTCCTCGCCGTAGCTGGAGGAGCGCACCGCCCACAGCGCCGCAGGCTGGCTGGCGAGCAGGGCCGGCAGCTGCGGGTCGCTGGCGCTGTCCAGGGACAGGGCGCTGGGCACCGGCTGGCCGGCCAGCTCCGCCAGGCGCAGGCGGCCGCCCTTGGTGTGGGCGACGAAGCCGTTGTCGGCGGATTCCAGCCAGGCGACGAACTCGGCGGGGTGGTCGATCCAGGGGTAATGGCCCCAGCCCGGCCGCAGGCTGACCCGCAGGTCGGCCCGGGCCAGGATGGCCGACCAGGCTGCGGCCTGGGCAATCCCCAGCAGCCGGTCCTGGTCGCCCCAGACCAGTTGCACCGGGTCCTTGATCCACTCCAGCAGCGGCAGCGCGGTATCGGCCCGCAGTTGCTCCCACAGCGGTACGAAGGCCCGGCACCGACCATAGCCGGCGCCCATGCGCCGGTACTGCTCCTGGCTCCACGGCTGGCGCGAGAACTTGCCGGCAAACCACGTCGGTTTATGGCTGAGCAAACCGTGAATCAGCAAGCGCGCGGGCAGCGGCGACATCAACGCCGGCAAGCGCCGTTGCCAGAGAAAGGCCCCCACCGGCGACAACAGCACACTGCGGCAGAAGTGCCCCGGGCGGCGCTGCAAGGCGTGCAGCACGATCAGCGCGCTGACCCCCACCGCGACAATCCCCTGGCCCGGCTCGGTCATGCCCAGCAGGGCCTCGGCGTATTCACCCAGGTCCTGGCAGGGCGGCAGCGGGTTGTCGCCAAACCCCGGCAGCTCCAGGGGCTGCACCTGATAGCGCTGGAAGTGCGGCAGGGCATCGTCCCACCAGTCGGCGGCGCTGCCATTGCCCGCCAGCAGGTACAACAGGGGCTTGCTCATGGGCATTCCTCAGCTCAGGTCAGGTCGCGCAGGGCGGCGTCCAGGGTCGGGTAACGGAAGCGGTAGCCGGCCTGCAGCAGGCGCGCCGGCACTACCTTCTGGCCATCGAAGAACAGCTCGGCCATCTCCCCGGCCAGGGCCCGTACCGGCGCAGCCGGCACGTGCAGCCACACCGGGCGCTTGAGCACCTTGCCGACAGTAGTGGCGAAGGTGCCCTGGCTCACCGCTTCCGGCGCCACCATGTTGTAGGTGCCGGACAGCGTCGGGTCGTTCATGGCCCGGGCCATCACCTGCAACACGTCGTCGCGGTGCACCCAGCTCATGATCTGCCGGCCATCGCCCATGCGTCCGCCAAAGCCGAAATGGAAGGGCATCAGCAATGGCTTCAGGGCGCCGCCGGGACCGAAGACGATCCCCAGGCGCAGCACCACCTGGCGCACGCCGAAGCGGGTGGCCGGTTCGGCGGAGGATTCCCAGCGCGCGCACAGGTCGGCCATGAAGCCTTCGCCGCGCTCGGCGTTTTCATCCAGGCTCTGGCTGGCGTCGCGCACGCCATAGAAGCCGATGGCCGAAGCCTGGATCCACAGCTCCGGCTTGTGCTGGGCGTGTTGCAGCCAGTTGAGCAGGGCTTCGGTGGTGCCGACCCGGCTGGCCAGCAGTTGCGCCTGGCGCTTGGCCGACCAGCGCGGCCCGGCCACCGGGGCACCGGCCAGGTTGATGATCACGTCGAAGGCTTCGCCGTGGCCCAGCTTGCTCAGCGAGCGCAGGCAACGGGCGCGACCGTCGAACAGGTAGGCGGCGCGCAGCGGGTCCCGGGCCAGCACGCTGACCGTGTGCCCGGCATCCAGCAGTTGGTTGACCAGGGTCTCGCCGATAAAACCGGTGCCACCGGTGACCAGCACCCGCTTGCCGCTGCCACCGGCAAAGGGGTTGGCGCCCTGGCCCTGGCGTTGCAGGCGCAGCGCCGCCAGGCCGTCGCGGATGCCCGAGGCGGTGACGCCCACGGCGAACAGGCTCAGGGCCCAGCCCTGCCAGCCCAGGTCGATGGGATTCAAGGCACTGGGCAGGCGTGACCATTCCAGCAGTTGCAGGCCGTACAGGGCGAAGAAGGCCCCAGCGTTGATCGCCAGCACGGTGTGCATGATGCGTTCGATGGCCGGCAGCTTGCGGCTGCGATCCTCGACCACGAAGTCCCACAGGGTCAGGCCGATTTCCAGGGCGAACAGCAGGGCGATCACCAGGGCCCAGATGCCCTGGAACGCCAGGTGGGCGATGCCCATGAACAGCACGCCGTAGAAGCACGAGCGCAGGGCATGGATGCTCAGTTCCTTGCGGGCGCTGTGACGCTGCGGCAGGGCCACGGTGAGTTCGTGATGGTAGAGAGTATCCAGGGCGCCGAGCACGCCCTGGGCGAGCAACAGGGCGATAGCCCACTGCAGGATTGGCAAATCAGCCACGATGGTGAAGTCCTTTTACGAGGGAAGACGAGAGGTACGGCGGTCGTGGCGCTGCAGCCACAGTAACGGCGGCAGCAGCACCAGCAGGGCGAAGCTGTCGATCCACAGGTGGGCGGTCATGTTCATCTGCCAGGACAACCACATGTCCTGGGGCGCCCACAGCACAATCCCGGCCATCAGCCAGGCCCAGGCGGCAGGGGCCCGCAGGCGGTTGCCCAGGTGCACCAGCCCCAGCAGGAACAGCGAATAGCTTTGCAGGGTGGCGCCGAACAGCCCCAGCCACCAGATCTGCTGGGCCCGGGCCGGTGCCGGCGCGGCGGCGCCCCAGAAGGCCTGTTCGATGCCCGCGAGGTAATCGTTGAACAGGCCACTGTGGCCGGCCCAGGTCAGCAGCAGCCCGGCCAGCAGGTGGCCGGCGCCGACGGCATACAGCCAGAGCACCAGGGCCCGGCGCAGGCCGGGTCGGGGAGAAGCGGCGACGGATAACATTCCATGTCCTGTGGGGGGATCGAGGCCGCGAAGTGTACCGATTTTTTCCGGTCCATGGCGTGCGCCGGCGCCCATCTCAGGGCTTGCCGAGCAACTCCAGCAGCGCGTCGAGAGTGGCTTGCGGCGCTTCCTGGGGCAGGTTGTGGCCGATCCCCGGGAGGATCCGCCGCTGATAGGGCCCACTGAACAGGCCGACATCGGGGTCCGGCTCGGTGGCCGGGCCGACGCCGTCGTCAGCGCCGCACAGGGCGATGGTCGGCACCCGGATCGGCGGTTGCGCCTCCAGCGCCCGCTCGATGCTTTCCAGGCCCGGGTCGCCCGGCACATAGCCGAAGCGATGACGGTAGGAATGGATCACCACCGCGACGAAGTCCGGGTTGTCGAAGGAGGGCGCGCTCAGGCCATAGAGCCCGGGCCCTTGTTTCCAGGTTGGCGACCACAGGCGCCACAACAGCTCGCAGAATTCCCGGCGGTTGGCCGTCAGGCCGTCCACCCCGCGCTGGGTATTGAAGTAGTACTGGTACCACAGCCGCAGCTCGGTCTCCGGCGCCCGGGGCTCGATGGCCCGGGGAATGTCCTGGATGTTGTAGCCGTCGGCGCTCATCAGGCCCTTGACCCGCTGCGGCCATAGCGCCGCGACGATGCACGCGGCGCGCCCACCCCAGTCGTAGCCGGCGAGGGTGGCCTGGGGCAGGTGCAGGGCGTCCATCAGCTCCAGCAGGTCCCGGGCCAGGGCCGCCTGCTGCCCGGAGCGCATCACCTGTTCGCTGGCAAAGCGCGTCGGGCCGTAGCCCCGCAGGTAGGGAACGATGACCCGATAGCCGCGCTCGGCCAGGGGCGGGGCGATCTCGTCGTAGGCCCGCACGTCGTAGGGAAACCCGTGGAGCAGGATCACCGGCTCGGCGTTGCGCGGGCCATGTTGCTCATAGGCGATATGCAGGCTGGGGGTGCTGACCTGGTGCAGGGAGGCTGGGCTGGGCATGACGACTCCGGATCCGGTGGGCCGGGAAAAGCTAGCGCAAAACTTGCGTGCTGTCCTCAAGCCGCAGCGGCATGCAGCCCGTGGGCGTCGCGCCAGCAGCCGGCGGATGTCTTCCAGGGAACTGTGGCCCTACGGTTCGGGGCCCTTGATGTGCACGTAGCAGCGCAGGCCGGCGGTGAAGCTCATGAGGGGCCTGGTAAGGGAACGCGAATGCGGACCCTAGCGCTGTGTGGCCCGCAAGATCGCCTTCGCCGGCAAGCCGGCTCCTACGCAACGGCGCTGCCACCTGAGGGCTGTAGGAGCTGGCTTGCCAGCGAAGGGGCCCGCAAGCCGGCCCCTAGAGTTCGTCGCTGCGGGCCAGGTGCTTGAAGTGATGCCGCCACAGGTCGATGCCCAGGCCGCCGCTGCGGTCCAGGGACGAACCCACGGTCAGGTCGGTGAGCAGGGTCGGCTGCAAGCCGGCATCGAACAGGGCAAAACCTGCGGCCAGCACGCAGGTGTCGGTCTGGATACCGCACACCAGCACACGCTCGGGGGCGAGGCTTTTGAGGTGCTCGAGAATCTCCGTCGTCGGCCCGTAGCCGTGCTTGATGAAGACCTTGTCGGCGGCCACCAGGCTCTGGTCATCCACCGCCGGCTGCCAGCCCAGTTGCCGGGCGAAGGGCGTGCGGCTTTCATCATGGCGCTCCACCGTGGCCACCGAGGGCATGCGCCCGAGCAGGCGGTTGATGCCGTCCACCAGCCACTGCGGAGGGTTGAAGCAGGGTTGCACGTCGATGATCAGCAGCACCTGGTTCATGACGCTTGCCCCAAACGGGCCGGCTGGCGCAGGCCGATGCAGTTGCCCCAGGGGTCCTGCACCTGGCAGATCGAGTCGCCGCCTTCAATGACCATGGGGCCGCGATACAGGTGCCCACCCAGCCCGGTCAGGCGCTGCACCTGGCCGGGCAGATCGGCGACCTGCCAGTACACCACCGTGCCCGCCGGCCCCTGGCCGACCTTGGCGTCGCAGGGGACGATTTCCAGGGACAGGCCCGCGAGCTGCAAATGGCCGAAATCATCCGGCTCGTGCAGCACCCGGCGGGCCTGGGGAAAGGCCTGGGCGTACCAATGGGTGGCGGCACGCCAGTCGGCGGCATGGATCATCACGGCGATGATCGGCGAGTCGGGCATGGGGCGAGTTCCATTTCTGTCGAGCACCAAGGGAAGAACGCCCCGGTCTCAGCACCGGGGCCGGGATCAAGGTTGCCAGACGCTCTTGTCGCCACTCAAGCGCCGGTCGAGAAAACTTGCCGCGCTGATCAGCGCCAGGTGGGTCAGGGCCTGGGGCGTGTTGCCCAGGTGACGGCCGTGGCTGTCGAACTCCTCGGCGTACAGGCCCAGGGGGTTGGCATAGCGCAGCAGTTGCTCGAACTCCAGGTGCGCCTGCTCCAGGCGCCCGGCCCGGGCCAGGCATTCGACGTACCAGAACGAGCAGGCGGCGAAGGCGCCTTCGGTGCCGGCCAGGCCGTCGATCTGGCTGTCGTCATTGCGGTAGCGGTAGACCATGCCGTCACGCACCAGGCTCTTTTCGATGGCATCCAGGGTCGCCAGCCAGCGCGGGTCCTTGGCGCTGACAAAGCGCACCAGGGGCATCAGCAGCATCGAACCGTCCAGGGCGGTACTGCCGATGTGCTGGACGAAATGCCCGTGCTCCTGGTTCCAGAACCGGCTCCAGATATCGTCGTAGATGGCTTGCCGGGTCTGGTCCCAGCGGGCGAAGGGGGCCGGCAGCGAACGCTTGGAGGCCAGGCGGATGGCGCGGTCCACCGCCACCCAGCACATCAGCCGCGAGTGCAGGAAGTGGTGCTGCTCGCCGCGTATCTCCCAGATGCCCACATCCTTGCTCTGCCAGCTGTCACAGACCTGGTCCACCACCTGTACCGTGTGTTTCCAGCCTTCGTGGGAGATGGCCTCGCCGTACTTGTTCACCAGGTACACCGCATCCAGCAGCTCGCCGAAGATATCCAGCTGCACCTGGTCGTAGGCCTGGTTGCCGATGCGCACCGGTTGCGCGCCGCCGTGCCCGGAGAGGTGCCCAAGCTCGGTCTCCGGCAACTCCTGGCGGCCGTCGATGCCGTACAGGATATTGAGCTTCATCGGTTGCCCATGGCAGTCGCTGACCCGGCCCCGCAGCCAGCCCATGTAGGCGTTGGCCTCCTCGACGAAACCCAGGCGCATGAAGGCGTAGACGGTGAACGAGGCGTCGCGTACCCAGGTGTAGCGGTAGTCCCAGTTGCGTTCGCCGCCGGGGCTTTCCGGCAGGCCGAAGGTGGCCGCCGCGAGGATCGCGCCATGGCGCCTGGAGGTCAGCAGTTTCAGCGCCAGGGCCGAACGGTTGACCATCTCGCGCCAGCGGCCGCGGTAGTTGGACTGGCCGATCCAGTCGCGCCAGAACTTCAGGGTGCGCGTAAGGTGCAGCTCGCTATCGCCGTGCCGCACCCGCAGATCGTCGACGCCTCCGAGGATGAATTCGGCGCCCTGGCCCTGTTGCAGCACGAACTCGGCCCGGGCCGAGTCCCGTTCAAGGTGCAGCGGCTGGTCGCCCAGCAGGCGCAGCCCGGGCTGCCCGGGGGCTTCGAAGCACACCGAGTCGCCTTCCTGTCGTGCCCCGGTGGCGGCCCGGCCATAGTCCAGGCGCGGCGCGCAGTGCAGGCGCAGGGTGGCCTGGCCGCTGACCACCCGTACCCGGCGGATCAGCAGCGGCAGCTGCTCGGGGTCGTCGTCGATGGTCAGCAGGTCGGTGACTTCCACCACCGCCTCGGTTCCCAGCCAGCGGGTCTGCAGGACGTTGCTGTCGGGCAGGTAGATCTGCTGGCGCCGGGCGTCGGCCAGCACCGGTGCCAGTTCGAAGATCCCGGCGGCGGGGGAGTCCAGCAGCGAGCAGAAGATGCTCGGGCTGTCGAACTCCGGCCAGCAGAAGAAATCGATGCTGCCCTGGTCGTTGACCAGGGCGGCGCTGCGCATGTCGCCGATGATGCCGTGGGCGTCGATGGGGCGTTGTGCCGTGGGATGCTGGTCAGCCATTGCCGCGAAACTCCGGATAGAGGCTCATGCCGCCGTCGATGAACAGGGTGCTGCCGACCACATAGTCGGAGGCGTCCGAGGCCAGCCATAGCGCGGCATTGGCCACATCCTCGGGGTCGCCGACCCGGCCGTAGGGAATCAGCTTGAGCAGTTCCTGCTCTGCCGCGCCCTCGGTGGCGGTGCGGTTGATGGCGGTGCGGATCGCCCCCGGGGCGATGCCGTTGATGCGGATCCGCTGCTGGCTGACTTCCTGGGCCAGGGTGCGCATCAGCATGTCCACGCCGCCCTTGGAAGCCGCGTAATTCACGTGCCCGGCCCAGGGAATCAACTGGTGCACCGAACTCATGTGGATGATCTTGCCCGCCGCCTTGGACACCCCGGCGCGCACCCCCTGGCGCTGGAAGATGTTCAGCGCCGCGCGAGCACAGAGGAACTGCCCGGTGAGATTGACGCCGATCACCCGGTTCCAGTCGTCCAGGCTCAGGCTGGCGGCCGGCCCATCCTTTTGCAGGCCGGAATTGGCCACCAGGATGTCGAGAAAACCAAAGGCCTCGATGGCCTGGGCGAACAGCGCCTCGACCTGGGCCTCATCGGCCACATCGGCGCCAATGGCAATGGCCCGGCCGCCTTCGGCATTGATCCGCGCGGCCAACTGCTCGGCCGGCGCGGCCTGGGAGTTGTAGTTGAGCACCACGCTGGCACCGGCCGCCGCCAGGGCGATTGCGGTGGCGGCGCCAATGCCGGAGCTGGCGCCAGTGACCAGGGCTACCTGCTGGTCGAGGGATATCTGCATGCACTGCACTCCTGTCGCCGCTGTCGAAGGCCGGGGCTGATGCGCCCATGCGACACGCAACGCATCAGTGGCCCCTGTTGTGCTGACCCCGGACGCGGTTCAGGAGTTCAGTTCAGCGCGGTGGTTGCAGCCCGCGCAGTAGCAGCTCAAGCGCTTGCAGGGCTTGTTGCAAACGTTGCCCCGGCTGCTCGGCGGCGGCGATCCACAGCGCCGCGTCCACCAGGCTGCCGTTGATCAGGCGCGCCAGGGCCTGGCTCGGCGCGGGCGTGATCAGCCCGGCTTCGACCAGCGCTTGCAGGCGGCGGCTGAGGGAGTCGATGCAGTGTTCCTCGGCTGGCTGCCGTTGCCCCAGCACGGCCCGGGCATCCTGCAGGACGATGCGGCGGATTTCGGCTTCCTGGGCCATTTCCAGGTAGGCCCGGCAGCGCTGGGCAAAGCCTTGCCAGGGATCACTGGCCGCTGCGGAAATGGCCTCCAGGCGCTCATCCATTTCACTGTCGATCTGCTCCACCACCGCCGCCAGCAACCCCTGCTTGTCACCGAAGTGGTGATACAGCGCGCCCCGGGTCAGCCCGGCTTCGGCGGTCAGGTCGTCCATCGAGGTCTTGGCGTAGCCCAGGCGGGCAAAGGCCTGGCGCGCGCTGGCAATCAGCCTGGCGCGGGTTTGCTCGATCATCGCGGCGCGTGGGCGGCTGCTCATGGACACAGTTCTCCAACAAATGGCGGGTTGACATACGAGGCGTATGTTTACATGATTTTTAACATACGAGGCGTATGTGTTTCTACTGTGCCTGCCCTTTGTGGCAAGTTGCAGCCCCCCAAGGAGTCGTTGTAAATGGCAAACCCCTACCGCGAACTGTTCAAGGCCGCCGGCAGCCGGGCCTTTGTGCTGGCCGGGATGATCGCGCGCATGCCGATCTCCATGACCGGCATCGGCCTGATCACCATGCTGGCTCAACTGCACGGCGGGTACGCCCTGGCCGGCTCGGTGGCGGCGACGTTCGCCCTGGCCACGGCGTTCTGCGCGCCCCAGGTATCGCGCCTGGTGGACCGTTACGGCCAGAGCCGGATATTGCCCCTGGCCGCCGGCCTGGGGGGCGGGGCGCTGCTGGCCCTGCTGCTGTGCACCCGCTTGCAGGCCCCGCACTGGACCCTGTTCCTCTGCGCCGCCCTGGCCGGCTGCATGCCCAGCATGTCGGCCATGGTCCGTGCCCGCTGGACCGAGCTGTACCGCGGCCAGCCGCAACTGCAGACCGCCTATGCCCTGGAGTCGGTGCTCGATGAGGTCTGCTTCATTGTCGGCCCGCCCTTGTCGGTGGGCCTCAGCGTCGGCCTGTTTCCCGAAGCCGGGCCCCTGGCGGCGCTGCTGATGCTGGTGCTGGGGGTCAGTGTGTTCGTCATGCAGAAGAGCACCGAGCCGCCGGTCCATCCTCATGAGGAAGGGCACGCTGGCTCGATCATTCGCTCGGTGGAAATCCGCCTGCTGCTGTTGCTGATGACCGCCATGGGCACCATCGTCGGGGTGGTGGATGTGGTCAGCGTGGCTTTCGCCCAGCAACAGGGGCAGCCGGCGGCGGCGAGCATTGTGCTCTCGGTGTACGCCATCGGCTCATGCCTGGCGGGCATCGCCTTTGGCGCCCTGAAACTGGCCACGCCCTTGCCCCGGCTGTTCATGTACGGCGGCATCGCCACGGCGCTGACCACCTTGCCGCTGCTGCTGGCGAGCAACATCCTCGGCCTGTCCCTGGCGGTGTTCGTTGCCGGGCTGTTTTTCTCGCCGACCCTGATCGTCGCGATGGCCCTGGTGGAACGCAGCGTGCCGCCGGCCAAGCTCACCGAGGGCCTGACCTGGCTGGTCACCGGCCTGAGCATCGGCGTGGCCCTGGGGGCCGCGGGGTCCGGAGCAATGGTGGACCAGTTCGGCGCCCGCAGCGGCTTCTGGCTGGCCCTGGCGGGCGGCGCGGTGGTACTGGGGGCGGCGTTGCAGAGCTATCGGCGCATGCGCTGAGGTGATCGGTGGACTAATTTGTTCCCCTCGTGCTGCGTTTCTTTAGCGTCCATCCGTCGAGGGAATAACCGTGACTCAGTTGAACCTGCTGTGCCTGCCGTATTCCGGCGCCAGCGCCATGGTCTACAGCCGCTGGCGCCGCAAGCTGCCGCAGTGGCTGCACCTGCAACCGCTGGAGCTGCCCGGGCGTGGCGCCCGTTATGCCGAGCCGCTGCACACCGACATGCGCGAGCTGGCGCGGCAGCTTGCCCTGGAAATCCGGGGCACGCTGCGCACCCCTTACGCCCTGTTCGGCCACAGCCTGGGCGCCTTGCTGGCCTGCGAACTGGCCCATGCCCTGCGCGCCCTGGGGTGCTCGGAGCCGGTGGCGCTGTTCGCCTCGGGCACTGCTGCGCCGACCCTGCGCACCGAATACGACCGGGGGTTTGCCGAGCCCAAGACCGATGAGCAACTGATCGAACAGTTGCGCACCCTCAACGGCACCAGTGAAGAAGTGCTGGCCAACCAGGAACTGATGAGCCTGACCTTGCCGATCCTGCGGGCCGACTTTCTCTTGTGCGGGCGCTTTCGCCCGGTGCAACGGCCACTGCTCAATTGCCCGGTGCATGTGCTGGGCGGCAAGACGGATCGCGCCACCACCGAGCAACTGATCGGCTGGAGCAAGGAAACCCACGGCAGTTTTTCGGTGGACATGCTGGCGGGCGGGCACTTCTTCATCCACGAGCACGAGGCCAAGGTGCTGAGCCTGCTCAAGGGCCATCTGGAGGTGCATCGCCGCCGCCACCTGCAACCGGTAGCCGCGGTTTCCTAGCGGCTACACACTTGCTTCTAGCCGCTGGCGCAGGCTGCGCACGGCCCGCAGGGAGGCAAAAATCCCGGGTTCGCCAGGGGTTCGGCTGGCGATCGCCAAGCAAGGCCCGGCGGGTCTTTGTGCAGCTTCGCGGGCTCGGCAGCGGCTACAGGGAAGAGGCTGGGGCGGTTGGTGGGGCTCAACCCAGGGAGCTGCCCAGGCGCCAGTAGCCCATCAGGGTCAGGTTGCGACGCTCCTGGCCGCGCTCGTTGATCAGGTGGCGGCGAATGTTCATCACCGTGGCCGACTCGCCGGCCACCCAGGCGTAGAAATCGTTGTCCGCCGGTTGGGCGGTTTCCCAGAGGCGCTGTTCGTCGTTGCGTTCGGAAACCTTGATCGGCCGGCGCTGGCTGTTGGCCGGCGGCAGTTCGGCCAGCTCCCGGGCGGCATGGATCAGGGTTTCGCCATGGCGTGCGCCCAGCAGGTCCCGGGGCAACCAGTTGATCCGCGCCAGCGGGTGGCAGCGCAGGTCGATGCAATCGCTTTCATAGGGCACTTCGATAAACGCCTGCACATCCGGATGGTCCGGATAACCCTGCAGTTCTTCCAGAATGCCGGCAATCGCCGGCAGCGCGGTTTCATCGCCCATCAACAGCACCTTGCGGATCCCCGCCGGCGGCAGCCATTCATAACCACCGGGGTCGCCGCTGTAGGCCTTGTTCGGCACCACCATCTGCAGGCGGTCGCCGGGCCGGGCATGGGTGGCCCAGGCGGAGGCCGGGCCGTTGACCCCGTGCAGGACGAAATCCACATCCATTTGCGCAGGCTGCAGGCGCAGGGCGCGAATGGTGTAGGTGCGCATTGGCGGTTGCTGCTCGGCCGGCAGCTTGCGCCGGGCCGCTTGCCAGTCGCCTTCCACCGGCAGTTGCGAGGGCGTGCCATCGGCCCCGGGAAACAGCAGCTTGATGCGCTGGTCCGGTGCCAGGGTGCGCGCCTGGGCGATGTCCTCGCCGGTAAACACCAGGCGGGCCATGGACGGGCTGAGGTGGATGCGCTGCTTGAGCTCGACGTTGATTACCCGGTAGCCCTTTGGCCTGGACCGGTCGATGCCGGTCAGTTTGCGCAAGCCTTGGGTGAGGAGGCCGGTCAGCGATTGAGCGGAAGACATGGGCGGGTACCTGCTGCAAGGGGAGGATAAGGAAGGAACGAAGGATGAGCGGGGTGATTTACTGCTGGCGGCGCCTGCCCAATCACCCTGAGGGGCCCGCAAGCGGGTTGTTCTGGCGCTGTGCGGGGTTAATTTTCCCCGGCCTTCATCCGTTCCGTAGGGATGACCGAGCCAATGCTCGATACCCAACAAGTAAGTACGGATGACTCCCGATGAATGCAGAAGACTCCTTGAAGCTCGCCCGCAGATTCATTGAACTGCCGCTGGAAAAGCGCCGGCTGTTCTTGAAGGCTCTGGACAAGGAAGGCGTCGACTTCTCTCTGCTGCCGATTCCGGCGGGGGTTGCGGTGCCTGATCGCCAGGCCCTGTCCTATGCGCAGCAGCGCATGTGGTTTCTCTGGCAACTGGATCCGCAGAGCGCGGCCTACAACCTGCCCAACGCGGTCCGCCTGAGCGGGCCGCTGGACCGGGCAGTGCTGGCGCAGGCCTTCGACTGGCTGCTGGAGCGGCATGAGAGCCTGCGCACGGTCTTTGCCCTGGAGGACGATGAGCCTCGGCAGCTGATCCAGGAGGCGCGGGTCGACATCGATTATCGGGAGCTCTGTGACCTCGACCCGGCGCAGCGCGAAACCAGGGTGCAGCAGTTGGCCGACGCCGAAGCGCGCCGGCCCTTCGATCTGCAACAGGGGCCTTTGCTGCGGGTCTGCGTACTGGGCCTGGGCGAACAGGAGCACGTGATGCTGCTGACCCTGCACCATATCGTCGCGGATGGCTGGTCGATGGGGGTCTTGATCGAAGAATTCCTGCACGCCTACGACAGCCTGCTCCAGGGTGAGGTGCCGAACGTCCCGGCGCTGCCGATCCAGTACCGCGACTACGCCCTGTGGCAGCGCAGCTGGCTGGAGGCAGGGGAGCAGGAGCGGCAACTGGACTACTGGCGGGCCAAGCTGGGGGACGAGCATCCGCCGCTGAAACTGCCCACCGACCATCCGCGGCCGGTCCATTCCAGCCGCCAGGGGCGCCGCCTGGATTTTGCCCTGGAACAACCCCTGGCCCAGCAACTGGGCGCCCTGGCGCGCCAGCAGGGGGTGACCCTGTTTGCCGTGCTGTTGGCCGGCTTCAAGCTGCTGCTATCGCGCTACAGCGGCCAGCAGGACATCCGGGTCGGCGTGCCCATCGCCAACCGCACGCGCCAGGAAGCCGAGGGGCTGATCGGCTTTTTCGTCAACACCCAGGTACTGCGTACCGCACTGAGCCCGCAATTGACAGTGCAGCAACTGCTGGCCGATATCCGCGAGACTACCCTGGGCGCCCAGGCCCATCAGGACCTGCCCTTCGAGCGCCTGGTGGAAGCCCTGCACCTGGAGCGCAGCCTGAGCCACAGCCCGCTGTTCCAGGTGCTGTACAACCACCAGCCCCAGGTCACCGAACTGACCACCTTGCACAGCCGCTCCGGGCTGCAAGTGCAGGCCTTGCCGCGCAACGAGCGCACGGTGCAGTTCGACTTGACCCTGGACACTTTCGAACGCGGTGGCCAGTTGCAGGCCGCCTTCACCTACGACTGCCAGTTGTTCGAAGCGCAGACCATCGAGCGCATGGCCGGCCACTGGCAGAACCTGTTGTGGGCGATGGTGCGCGAGCCGCAGTCGGCGCTTGCCGAACTGCCGCTGCTCAGTGCCCAGCAGCACCGGGGCTTCCTGGCCCAGGGGGCTGGCGCAGAAGAGGTGTTCAGCGCCGAATCGGTGCTCGAACTCTTTGCCCGCCAGGTCGCCGCGCAGCCCGAAGCACCGGCCCTGGTATTCGCCGGGCAGTGCCTGAGCTACCGCGAGCTGGACCTGCGTGCCAGCCGTCTGGCCGCAGCGCTGGTGGCGCGTGGCGTGGGGCCGGAAGTGCCGGTGGGTATCGCTGTGGAGCGTTCCCTGGAGATGGTGCTGGGCCTGTTGGCGGTGCTCAAGGCCGGCGGTGCCTATGTGCCCCTGGACCCGCAATACCCCGAACAGCGCTTGAGCTACATGCTTGAAGACAGCGGCGTACGCCTGCTGCTGAGCGAGACGGCGGTGCAGCCGCGGCTGCCGGTGGCGGCCCGGGTCGAGGTGCTGTTGCTGGATCAGGCACAGGCCTGGGCGCCGGACAGCGATCCGCTGGCAGCCTTGCCCGGGATGGCTGCCGGGAACCTGGCCTATTCGATCTACACCTCCGGCTCCACTGGTGCCGCCAAAGGCGTGAGCATCACCCACGGAGCCCTGGCCAACTATGTGCAGGCGATCATCCAGCGCCTGCCACTGGGGGCTGCGCGCACTATGGCCGTGGTCTCGACCATCGCCGCGGATCTTGGCCACACCACGCTGTTCGGCGCCCTGTGCTCCGGCAGTTGCCTGCACGTGATCGACCTGGATACCGGGTTGGACGCCGACGCCTTCGGCGCCTACCTGCACACCCACCAGATTGATGTATTGAAGATCGTCCCGTCGCATTTGCAGGCGCTGATGAGTGGCGAAGAACCGGCCCGTTCCCTGCCGCGCCAGTGCCTGGTGCTGGGCGGCGAGGCCTGCCCGGCGGCTCTGGTCCGCAGGATCGCGACCCTGGCACCGGAGTGCGCGGTGTTCAACCACTACGGCCCCACGGAAACCACGGTCGGCGCCCTGACCATGGCCGCCGCCACGCTGGCGGACGAGCGGGCGGTGGTGCCCCTGGGCCTGCCGCTGGCCAACGTCCGTGCGCGGGTGCTGGATGCATCCTTGCAACCGGTGGCGCCCGGCACTCCGGCCGAGCTGTACCTGGGTGGCGCCGGCCTGGCGCGGGGTTACCACCAGCGCGCGGCCTTGACCGCCGAGCGCTTTGTGCCGGACCCCTTCAGCGGCGACGGGCAGCGCCTGTACCGCACCGGTGACCTGGCGCGCTATCTGGACGGCGGGGTTATCGACTACCTGGGCCGCATCGACCATCAGGTGAAGATCCGCGGTTACCGTATCGAGCTGGGGGAAATCACCGCGGCCCTCAAGCAGTTGCCCCAGGTCGAAGACGCCGTGGCACAGGTGGTCAGTGTGGCGGGCGAGTCGCAAGTGGCGGCCTATGTGGTACTGGCCAAGGCTCAGGAACCGGAGGCGGCGTGGCAGGAGATCCGCCGGCAACTGGCGGTGGCCTTGCCCGACTACATGCTGCCCATGCATTTCCTGGCGTTGGCCGGCATGCCCTTGACCCCCAACGGCAAGCTCGACCTGCGGGCCCTGCCGCCATTGCAGCAGCAGGCGCCGGTGGAAGCCTTTGTGGCCCCGGTCAGCGAGCTGCAGCAGGGCATCGCGGCGATCTGGCAGGCGGTGCTCAAGGTCGAGCGGGTGGGCCTGGGCGACAACTTCTTCGCCCTGGGTGGCCATTCATTGCTGGCAACCCAGATCATGTCCCGGGTGCGTCGCCTGCTGGGGGCGGACGTGCCGCTGCGGGTGCTGTTCGAAACCTCGCGCCTGGACGAATTCGTCGAACAGGTACAGGCCTGCGCGGGCGCCGCGGCACTGCCGCAGATCGAGGTGCTGGAGCGTGATGGGCCCTTGCCGGCCTCCCATGCCCAGCAGCGGCAATGGCTGTTCTGGCAGATGCATCCGCAGAGCACCGCCTACCACACGCCGATCGTGGTCCGGTTGCAGGGGGAGCTGGACCAGGTTGCCTTGCAGCAGACCTTCGACGCCCTGGCCCAGCGCCATGAAGCGTTCCGCACCACTTTCACCCAGCATCAGGACCGTCTGTGCCAGGTGGTGCATGCGCAAGGCGAGATCAGTGTGGCCTGGGAGCGGCTGACGCCTGGCCTGCCCCGCGCGGCCGTCCAGGCCCGCGCCCTGGAGGAGACCCAGCAACTGTTCGACTTGGAGCACGGCCCCCTGTGCCGGGCCCGGGTGCTGCAGATCGCCGAGCAGGATTGCCTGTTGGTGGTGACCTTGCACCACATCATTTCCGATGGCGCTTCCATGAGTGTGCTGGCCCGGGAGTTCGTCGCGCTGTACCGCGGCTTGATCCAGGGGCAGGCACCGCAGTTCGAGCCGTTGAGCGTGCAGTACGCCGACTACGCCAACTGGCATCGCAGCTGGCTGGAGCAGGGCGAGCAGCAGCGTCAGCTGGATTACTGGCGCCAGCAACTGGGGCTGGAGCATCCGGTTCTGGAGCTGCCTCTGGATCATCCACGCCAGGCGCTGGTCACCCACCGCCAGGAGCGCCTGGGCCTGCGCCTGCCGACGGACCTGGAACAGGGGTTGCGCCGGGTGGCGCGGGAACATGACATGACCCTGTTCCAGCTGTTCCTGGGATCGTTCGCGTTGCTGCTGCACCGTTACTCCGACCAGCCGGATATCCGCATCGGGGTGCCGGTGAGCAATCGTCGCCACCAGGAAATGGAAGGGGTGATGGGCTTCTTCGTCAACACCCTGGTAATGCGCGTCGAGCTGGCGCCGAGCCTGCCGGTGGGGCAGTTGCTGCGTCAGGTCAAGGCCACGGCCCTGGCCGCCCAGGCCCATCAGGACCTGCCGTTCGATCGTCTGGTGGATGCCCTCAAGCCCCAGCGTGCGCTGGATCAGAACCCATTGTTCCAGGTGATGTACAACCACCTGAGCATTGCCGGGGAAAGCACCGACGGCACCAGCCTGCCGGGCCTGCAAGCCGAGGAAATGGTCCTGCAGGGCGGTACCGCGCAATTTGACCTGACCCTGGAAACCCTGGAGACCGACGCCGGGATCAACGCTTCGTTCATCTATGCCGGCGAATTGTTCGAGGTCTCCACCGTCCAGAGCCTTGCCGATCACTGGCGCAATCTGCTGCAAGGCATGCTTGAACCGCAGCAAGCCCTGGGCGAGCTGCCGATGCTGGGCCAGGACGAGCAGCGGCGCATTCGCCAGGAGTGGGACCACACCGATGTGGTCTACCCGACCCATCGTTTTGTCCACCAGCTGTTTGCCGATCAGGCGGCCAAGGCGCCGGACGCCCCGGCGGTGTTCTTCGCCGAGCAGCGCCTGAGCTATCGCGAGCTGGATACTCAAGCCAACCAGCTGGCGCACAAGTTGATCGAGCTGGGCGTTGGCCCGGAAGTGCGGGTGGCCATCGCCATGCCGCGTTGCGCGGAAATCATGGTGGCCTTCCTGGCCGTGCTCAAGGCCGGTGGGGTTTATGTGCCGCTGGATATCGAGTACCCCCAGGACCGCCTGCGCTACATGATGCAGGACAGCGGCGCGTGGCTGCTGCTGACCCAGAACCATCTGTTGGATCGCTTGCCGATCCCCGATGGCCTGCCGACCTTGTCGGTGGAACGCGCCGCAGATTTTGCAGGCTACCCGGCCAGCGCCCCCCAAGTGGATCTGGCCGAGGAAAACCTCGCCTATGTGATCTACACCTCCGGCTCCACCGGCTTGCCCAAGGGCGTGGCGGTGTCCCATGGTCCATTGGCCATGCACAGCCTGGCCACCGGCGAGCGCTATGAAATGAGCCCGGCGGATTGCGAGTTGCACTTCATGTCCTTCGCCTTCGACGGCTCCCACGAAGGCTGGATGCACCCGCTGATCTACGGGGCCAGCGTGCTGATCCGTGATGACAGCCTGTGGTCGCCGGAATTCACCTACGAGCAGATGCACCGCTACGGCGTCACCGTGGGCGTGTTCCCGCCGGTGTACCTGCAGCAACTGGCGGTGCACGCCGAGCGTGACGGCAACCCGCCGGCGGTGCGGGTCTACTGCTTTGGTGGCGATGCAGTGCCGCAGGCCAGTTACGATTTGGCGTGGCGAGTGCTGCGGCCCAAGTACATCTTCAACGGTTACGGCCCGACTGAAACCGTGGTGACTCCTTTGATCTGGAAGGCCAAGGCGGGCGATCCGTGCGACGCGGCCTATGCGCCCATCGGCAATATCGTTGGCAACCGCAGCGCCTATGTGGCCGATGCCAACCTCAACCTTTTGCCGGTTGGCGTGGCCGGCGAGCTGTACCTGGGCGGCCTGGGCGTGGCCCGGGGTTACCTGGATCGTCCGGGGCTGACGGCCGAGCGTTTTATCCCTGACCCCTACAGCACCACCGGTGCCCGGTTGTACCGCAGCGGCGACCTGACCCGCTACCGTACCGACGGCCTGGTGGAGTATGTGGGCCGTGTCGACCATCAGGTGAAGGTGCGGGGCTTCCGTATCGAGCTGGGCGAGATCGAAGCGCGCCTGCTGGAACAGGACCCGGTGCTGGAAGTGGCGGTGATCGCCCAGCCAGGGCCGAGCGGCCAGCAGCTGGTGGGCTACATCGTGCCGGTGGACGCCGAGGTGGCGTCGAGCAACGAGCGCCAGGCGCAGTTGCGCGAGAGCATCAAGGCGCGCCTGCGCGAGAGCCTGCCGGACTACATGGTGCCGACCTACCTGCTGTTCCTCGAAGCACTGCCGCTGACACCGAACGGCAAGCTGGACCGCAAGTCGCTGCCGAAAGTCGATGCGCAGCTGATGCAGCAGACCTACGTCGCGCCGCAGAACCCGCTGGAACAACAGATCGCGGCGATCTGGGCCGATGTGCTGAAGCTTGAGCAGGTGGGCGTCACCGACAACTTCTTCGAACTGGGTGGCGACTCGATCATCTCGATCCAGGTGGTCAGCCGGGCGCGGCAGGCCGGTATCCGCTTCACCCCCAAGGACCTGTTCCAGCACCAGACGGTGCAAGGGCTGGCCACGGTGGCGGAGCAGGGCGAGGGCGGTTTGCAGATCGACCAGGGCCCGGTGCGTGGGCAAATGCCGCTGCTGCCGATCCAGCAGTGGTTCTTCGACACCCCGGTGCCGGAACGGCATCACTGGAACCAGTCGGTGCTGCTCAAGCCGCTGAAGGCTCTGAGTGCCGAGGCACTGCAGCAGGGCTTGCAAGCCTTGCTCGAACACCACGACGGCCTGCGCCTGAAGTTTGTCGAAGAAGGCGCAGCCTGGGTCGCGACTTATGCCCCGCTGGGGCAGGTGACTGCGGCACCGTTGGCGGCGACGCAGGCCGATGCGCTGCTGTGGCTGGCGGACGACGCCACTGAAGATTCGTTGCAAGCCCTGTGCGATACCGCGCAACGCAGCCTCGATCTGCAACAGGGGCCTTTGTTGCGTGCCGTGCTCTTCACGTTGCGTGATGGCACCCAGCGCCTGCTGCTGGCCATCCATCACCTGGTGGTGGACGGGGTGTCCTGGCGGGTGCTGCTGGAGGACCTGCATCAGGCCCTGGTACAGCAGGCCGCCGGGCAAACCATCAAGCTGCCGGCCAAGACCAGCTCTTCCCAGGCCTGGGCCGGCCAGTTGCAAGCCTATGCCCGCAGCGCGGCGCTGCAGCAAGAGCTGGGTTACTGGCAGGCGCAGTTGCAGGACGTGGATTCGGGCCTGCCCTGCGACCGGGCAACGGATCAGGTGGTGATCAAGGATGCCAGGAGTGTCAGCACCGAGCTGGACCCAAGCTATACCCAGCGCCTGTTGCAGGATGCGCCGGCGGCCTATCGCACCCAGATCAACGATCTGCTGCTCACCGCCCTGGCCCGGGTCATCACCCGCTGGACCGGCGACAGCAGCGCCCTGGTGCAACTGGAAGGCCACGGCCGCGAAGAGCTGTTCGACAGCATCGACCTGAGCCGCACCGTGGGCTGGTTCACCAGCGTGTTCCCGGTGAAGCTGACGCCGCAGCCGGCCCTGGCCGACTCGATCAAGCTCATCAAGGAACAGCTGCGGGCCGTGCCCAACAAGGGCATCGGCTTTGGTGCCCTGCGCTACCTGGGGGACGAAGCGGCGCAACAGACCCTCGCGGCATTGGCGGTGCCACGCATCACCTTCAACTACCTGGGCCAGTTCGATGGCAGCTTCGATGAGCCGGATGCCTGGTTTGCCCCCAGCGCCGAAGCCAAGGGTGCCGATCAAGGCGCCCAGGCTCCGCTGGGCAACTGGCTGAGCATCAATGGCCAGGTCTATGGCGGCCAATTGAAGCTGGGCTGGACCTTCAGCCAGGCGATGTTCGATACCGCCACCATCGAGCATCTGGCGGATGACTACGCCCGGGAACTCAAGGCGCTGATCGAGCATTGCAGCCAGCCCGAGCACCGTGGGGTAACCCCGTCGGACTTCCCGCTGGCGGGCCTGAACCAACAGCAACTGGACCAGTTGCCACTGGCCCTGGCCGAGGTCGAGGACCTCTATCCGCTGTCGCCGATGCAACAGGGCATGCTGTTCCACACCCTCTACGAGCAGGGCGCGGGCGACTACATCAACCAACTGCGGGTGGATGTGGACGGGCTCGTACCCGAGCGCTTCCGCCAGGCCTGGCAGGCGGCCATCGACAGCCATGACATCCTGCGCAGCGGCTTCCTCTGGCAGGGCGAGCTGCCGGCGCCGATCCAGGTGGTGCACAAGCGTATCCGCCTGGACTTTGTCGAGCATGACTGGCGGGCGAACGAGGCCGTGCCGGCCGCCCTGGATGGCTTGGCCGAAGAAGAGCGCCTGCGTGGTTTCGACCTGCTGGCCGCGCCCCTGCTGCGCCTGACCCTGGTGCGCACTGGCGAGCAGCGTTACCACCTGATCTACACCAACCACCACATCCTGATGGACGGCTGGAGCAACTCACGGCTGCTCGGGGAAGTACTGCAACGCTATGCGGGGCAGTTCGCGAGCCATGCGCCCGGGCGCTACCGCGACTACATCGCCTGGCTGCAACGCCAGGACGCCCAGCTCAGCGAGACCTTCTGGAAGCAGCAACTGGCGGTCCTGGATGAGCCAACCCGTCTGGCCCAGGCCATCAGCCGCGGTGGCCAGGCCCTGGCCGGCAAGGGCTACGCCGCCCATCAACAGCACCTGGACCTGCAACAGACGCAACGCTTGAGCGAGTTCGCCCGCCAGCAGAAGGTCACGGTCAACACCCTGGTGCAAGCCGCGTGGCTGTTGCTGCTGCAACGCTACACCGGGCAGGACAGCGTGGTGTTCGGTGCCACCGTGTCCGGGCGCCCGGCGGAGCTCAAGGGCGTGGAGCAACAGATCGGCCTGTTCATCAACACGCTGCCGGTCGTGGCTGCGCCGCGCCCGGACATGCCGGTCAGTGACTGGCTGCAACTGGTGCAGGAACGCAACCTGGCCCTGCGCGACTTCGAACACACGCCGCTGTACGACGTGCAGCGCTGGGCGGGCCTGGGGGGCGAGGCGCTGTTCGACAATATCCTGGTGTTCGAGAACTACCCGGTGTCCGAGGCCCTGGCCCAAGGTGCACCGGCCCAGTTGAGCTTCGGCATGGCGGCCAACCATGAGCAGACCAACTACCCGCTGACCCTGTCGGTGTACCTGGGGCAGACCCTGGCGTTCGACTACAGCTATGCCCTGGAGCATTTCGCCGAGGCGAACATCCGGCAACTGGCGGGCTACCTGGAGCAGGTGCTCATGGCGCTGGTGGAGCAGCCGCAGTCGAGCATCGGCGAGTTGGCGTTGACTGGCGCTACCGAGCGCCGCTTGATCGAGGAGCAACGCAGCCGTACTCCGGCGCGAGACCTGTCGCCGCTCTGCGTCCAGCAGTTGATCGAGGCCCAGGCCGCACGCACTGCGGATGCCGTGGCGCTGCTGTGCGCCGGCCAGCAACTGAGCTATGGCCAGTTCAACCAGCGGGCCAACCAGTTGGCCCATGCGTTGATCGAGCAGGGCGTGGGCCCGGATGTGCGGGTGGGCATTGCCGTGGAGCGCGGGCTAGACATGATTGTCGGCTTGCTGGCGGTGCTCAAGGCCGGTGGCGCCTATGTGCCGCTGGACCCCGAATACCCCCAGGAGCGCCTGCACTACATGATGCAGGACAGCGGCATCCAGCTGCTGCTGACCCAGTCGCCGCTGCTGGAACGCCTGCGCGACGGGGTGGAGGTACCCCACCTGTGCCTGGATCAGCAGGGCCTGGACGGCTACTCCCTGAACAATCCAGCGCCGCGGGCCCAGGCCGACAACCTGGCCTATGTGATGTACACCTCCGGTTCCACCGGCCGGCCCAAGGGTGTGGATATCAGCCACCGCGCCTTGACCCAGCACGCCCAGGTTTCCCGGGACTACTTCAACATGAGCGCGGCAGACCGTGGCCTGCAGTTCTCCACCTTCAACTTCGACGCCTTTGTCGAACAGCTGTACCCGGCGCTGATCTGTGGCGCCTCGGTGGTGATTCGCGGCAAGGCGCTGTGGGACAGCGAAACCTTCTACCGCGAGCTGATCGAGCAGGGCATCAGCATCGTCGATCTGAGCACCGCCTACTGGTTCATGCTGGGCAAGGACTTCGCCAGCCGCGAACCCCGCGACTTCGGCCGCCTGCGCCAGCTCAACCTGGGGGGCGAAGCCATGCCGGCAGAAGGCGTGGCGGCGTGGAAGAAGGCCGGCCTGAAACACGCCTGCCTGCTCAACACCTACGGGCCGACCGAGGCCACGGTGAGCGTTACCGCCCATGACTGCAGCCGTTACCTGCAGGACGGGCAAGTCTTGCCGAGCCAGATGCCGCTGGGCAAGGGCTTGCCGGGCCGCTCCATCTACTTGCTGGACAACAGCGGCAACCTGACCCTCAGCGGCGCCACCGGCGAGCTGATGATCGGGGGCGAGCTGCTGGCCCGGGGTTACCACGACCGTCCAGGCCTGACTGCCGAGCGTTTCATTCCCGATCCGTTCAGCAGCGATGGCGGTCGCCTGTACCGCTCCGGCGATCTGGCCCGCTATGACGCCGAGGGCGTGATCGAGTACGCCGGGCGCATCGACCACCAGGTGAAGATCCGCGGTTTCCGCATCGAAATGGGCGAGATCGAAGCGCGGCTGCTGGAGCTGCCACTGGTGCGCGAAGCCGTGGTGCTGGCCCAGGAGGCGGCCGGTGGTCCACAGCTGGTGGCCTACGTAGTGGCGGCCGCGGGCGTGGCGGTAGAGAGCCCGGAACAGCAGGCACAGGTGCGCGAGCAACTCAAAGCGGCCCTCAAGGAGGTGCTGCCGGACTACATGCTGCCGGCGCACCTGCTGTTCCTTGAGGCCCTGCCGCTGAGCCCCAACGGCAAGCTGGACCGCAAGGCCCTGCCCAAGGCCGACGCCAGCCTGTTGCAGCAGGCCTACATCGCCCCACAGAGCGAACTGGAACAGCAGGTCGCGGCGATCTGGGCCCAGGTGCTGGAGGTCGAGCAAGTGGGCATGAACGATAACTTCTTTGAACTAGGTGGGCATTCCTTGTTGGTAACCGCGATGGTCTCTCGAGTCCAGCTCAAGCTTGGGCGCCAGGTCAGTGTGCAGATGGCGTTTGAATTTCCCACCCTGGGGCTGTTCGTCAGCCAGTTGCAACAGACGCCCGGCCAGGTGCAAGGCGCCGACCTGAGTGCGCTGGAACTGTTGCTCGACGAAATGGAGGCTGTGTAATGGACAACACCACCGCGCTGAAAATTGTCAAAGGCTTCATCCTGCTGCCCCTGGAGAAGCGCAAGGTCTACCTGCAGAAGATGCTCGAACAGGGCATCTCCCCGGCCAACCTGCCGATTCCCGAGGTGCGCCTGAGCCAGGAGCGCCTGCCGCTGTCCTATGCCCAGCAACGCCAGTGGTTCCTCTGGCAACTGGCGCCCGAGAGCACGGCCTATCACATTTCCAAGGCCCTGCGCCTGCGCGGAAAACTGAATGTCGAGGCCTTGCAGCGCAGCTTCGACAGCCTGATCGCCCGGCATGAAAGCCTGCGCACGCATTTCGTCGAGGAGGCCGACACGGCGCTGCAGGTGGTCGCCCCCGAGGCGCGCCTGGAACTGGTGCGCCAGGCACTACCGGCGCAGGCGAGCCAGCAGCAGATCAATGCGGCCGTGCAGGACTTCGTCCAGGCCCAGACCCGGCAGCTGTTCGATCTGCTGGCCGGGCCGTTGCTCAGGGTCGGCCTGTTGCAGGTGGCCGAGGATGACCATGTGCTGGTCCTGACCCAGCACCACATCGTCTCCGATGGCTGGTCGATGCAGGTCATGGTGGATGAACTGATCGCGTTCTACATCGGTTTCTGCCAAGGGCAGACGGCGTCGTTGCCGGCGCTGCCGATCCAGTATGCCGATTACTCCCTCTGGCAGCGCCACTGGATGGAGGCCGGTGAAAAGGACCGGCAACTGGCCTACTGGACAGCGCAACTGGGCGGCGAGCAACCCTTGCTCGAACTGCCTCTGGATCGCCCGCGCCCCGTGGTGCAGAGCCATCGGGGCGGGCGCCTGGAGCTGACCCTGGAGCAGCCCTTGAGTGAAGCCCTGGGCAGCCTGGCCCAGCGGGAAGGGGTGACCCTGTTCATGCTGTTGCTGGCCTCTTTCCAGACCCTGCTGCACCGCTACAGCGGCCAGGCCGATATCCGCGTCGGTGTGCCCATTGCCAACCGCAACCGGGTCGAGACCGAGCGCCTGATCGGCTTCTTCGTCAACACCCAGGTGCTCAAGGCCGAGATCGACGGGCAGATGTCCTTCAGCCAGTTGCTGCAGCAGGTACGCCAGACCGCCCTGGCGGCGCAGGCGCACCAGGACCTGCCTTTCGAGCAACTGGTGGAGGCCTTGCAGCCGGAGCGCAGCCTGAGCCACAACCCGCTGTTCCAAGTGATGTTCAACCACCAGGTGGAAGCGGCGGGCGCAGGTAAACCCCTGAACCTGCCTGGCCTGAACATCGAGGCCCTGGACTCCCAAGGGCAGTCGGCGCAGTTCGACCTGACCCTGGACACCGTGGAAACCCAGGGCCGGATCGCCGCGTCCCTGGTCTATGCCACCGATGTGTTCGACGCCGCCACCATCGAGCGCCTGGCCGCCCATTGGCGCCAGTTGCTGCAAGGCGTGGCCAGCCAGCCGCAGCAGCGCATCGGCCTGTTGCCATTGCTGGGGGCCGACGAGCAGGCGCAGATCCTCGACCAGTGGAACCGGCTGCAGCAGGCATTCCCTTCCCGGGCCTGCGTCCATCAGCTCATCGAGGCTCAGGCCGCCAGGGCGCCCCAGGCCATTGCCCTGACCTTCGCCGGGCAGAGCCTGGACTACCAGCAGCTCAACGAGCGGGCCAACCGTCTGGCGCACAAGCTCATCGAGCAGGGCGTGGGCCCCAATGTACTGGTGGGGCTGGCGGTGGAGCGCAGCCTGGAGATGGTCATCGGCCTGCTGGCGATCCTCAAGGCCGGCGGCGCCTACGTGCCGCTGGACCCGGCCTATCCCCAGGACCGCCTGCAGCACATGATGCAGGACAGCGCCATCGCCCTGCTGCTGACCCAGGAGCATCTGCTGCAGGGCTTGCCGGCGTTTGCCGGCAGTACCTGGTTGCTGGAGCAGCCCCTGGACGGCTACCGGGTCGACAACCCCGAGGTCGGGGTGACGCCCGAAGACCTGGCCTACGTGATCTACACCTCCGGTTCCACCGGCAAGCCCAAGGGCACCTTGCAGCCACACCACAACGTCCTGCGCCTGTTCGCGGCCACCGAGCAGTGGTTCCAGTTCGGCGCCGAGGATGTCTGGAGCCTGTTCCACTCCTATGCGTTCGACTTCTCGGTGTGGGAGATCTTCGGTGCCCTGCTGTATGGCGGGCGGCTGCTGATCGTCCCCCAGGAGGTGGCGCGCTCGGCCCAGGACTTCTACCCGCTGCTCTGCAGCGAGGGCGTGACGGTGCTCAACCAGACGCCGTCGGCGTTCCGCCAGTTGATGCACGTGGCCTGCAGCGCCGAGCCTGCGCATCGGTTGCGCTACATCGTGTTCGGTGGCGAGGCCCTGGAGGTCAATACCCTGCAACCCTGGTTCCAGCGTTTCGGCGATCAGCGCCCGCAGTTGGTGAACATGTACGGCATCACCGAAACCACGGTGCACGTGACCTACCGTCCCTTGTCCGTGGCGGACCTGAGCCTGGCGGGGGCCAGCCCGATTGGCGAGCTGATCCCCGACATGTCCTGGTATTTGCTGGACAGCAACCTGCAACCGGTGCCCAAGGGCTGCATCGGTGAACTCTATGTCGGGCGTGCCGGGCTGGCCTGGGGCTACCTGAACCGCGGCGACTTGAGTGCGGCGCGGTTTGTCCCGGACCCGTTTGGCGAGGCTGGTGGGCGGCTCTACCGTACCGGCGATCTGGCGCGTTATCAGGCCGACGGTTCGGTCGGCTACATCGGCCGTATCGACCACCAGGTGAAGATCCGCGGTTTCCGCATCGAGCTGGGGGAGATCGAAGCGCGGCTGCTGGAATTGCCTGCGGTGCGCGAGGCGGTGGTGCTGGCCCCGGAAGGTCCCGATGGCCCGCAACTGGTGGCCTACGTGGTGCCCGCCGGCCTGGACTGGAACGGCCAGGATCCGCTTGCCGAGCAACTGCCCCTGCGCGACGCCATCAAGGCCGGGCTGCGCGAGCACCTGCCGGGCTACATGGTTCCGGCCCATGTGCTGTTCCTCCAGGCGCTGCCCCTGACCGCCAACGGCAAGCTCAATCGCGCTGCCTTGCCGGCCATCGACGGCAGCCTGTTGCAGCAGGCCCACGTGGCCCCGCGCAGCGAGCGCGAACAGCAAGTGGCCGGGATCTGGGCCCAGGTGCTGAAACTGGAAAAGGTCGGCTTGACCGATAACTTCTTCGAGCTCGGCGGCCATTCGCTGCTGGCTACCCAGGTGATGTCGCGCATCCGCCAGGAGCTGGGCATCGAGGCCCCCCTCAAGCTGTTGTTCGAAGGCGAGTCGCTGGAAGATTTCGTCCGCCTGCTGGGCCCGGAAACTGCCCAGCCACTCCAGCCGATTCCCCTGGTGGACCGGCAGCAGCCGCTGGCGGTGTCCTATGCCCAGGAACGCCAGTGGTTCCTCTGGCAGCTGGACCCCGACAGCAGCGCCTATCACATCCCCATGGCCCTGCGCCTGCGCGGCTCGCTGGATAGCCGGGCCCTGCAAAGCAGTTTCGATGCCTTGATCGCCCGCCATGAAAGCTTGCGCACGCACTTTGTCGAGAGCGCCCGGGGCCTGATCCAGGTGATCGCGGCCCAGGCCCGCTTGCCCATCAGCCAGCAGGACTTGTCCCTGCTGGTGGAGGCCGGCAACACCGATGACTTGATCAAGCAGGTTATCGACACCCAGGTACGTCAGCCGTTCGACCTGCGCCAGGGGCCGTTGCTGCGGGCCACCCTGGTGCGCCTGGCGGAGGACGAGCATGTGCTGGTGCTGGTCCAGCACCACATCGTTTCCGATGGCTGGTCGATGCAGTTGATGGTGGAGGAACTGATCCGGCTCTATGGCGCCCATAGCCAGGGGCAGCAGGCCGAGTTGCCGGCGCTGGCGGTGCAGTACGCGGACTACGCGGCCTGGCAACGCCAGTGGATGGAAGCCGGTGAGCGCGAGCGGCAACTGGATTACTGGTTGCAGCAACTGGAAGGTGGCGCTCAGGTTCTGGATTTGCCCCTGGACCATCCGCGGCCGTTGCAGCAAAGCCACAAGGGCGCGCGCCATGGCATCAGCCTGGATGGCGCCTTGCCGGGGGCCCTGAAACAGCTGGCCCAGCGTGAAGGGGTCACGCTGTTCATGCTGTTGCTGGCCTCGTTCCAGGTGCTGCTGCACCGCTACAGCGGTCAGGCGGACATCCGCGTCGGGGTGCCCACCGCCAACCGCAACCGGGTGGAGACCGAGCGCCTGATCGGCTTCTTCGTCAATACCCAGGTGCTCAAGGCTGAAGTCGATGGGCAACTGAGCTTCAGCGACTTTCTGCGTCAGGTCAAAAGAGCCGCGCTGCAGGCCCAGGAGCATCAGGACCTGCCCTTCGAACAACTGGTGGAAGCCCTCAAGCCGGAGCGCAGCCTGAGCTACAGCCCGCTGTTCCAGGTGATGTTCAACCACCAGGCGGCCGCCCGCCAGGACGCTGCAACCCTGGAGGTTCCAGGGTTGCAGGTGCAGATGCTCAGTGGCGAGGACAGCACGACCCAGTTCGATCTGAGCCTGGATACCTTCGAGTCCGAGGATGGCCTCTGGGCCTCCCTGACCTACGCCACTGACCTGTTCGAGGCGTCCACCATCGAGCGTCTGGCCCAGTCCTGGGTGCAGTTGCTGCAGGGCATTGTCCAGCAGCCACGTCAGCGCCTGGGGGACCTGCCGCTGCTGGGCGCTGCCGAGCAGCACCAGTTGCTGCACGAGTGGACCCCGGCCACCGG